>NZ_SGTX01000040.1:0-5373 GCF_005435025.1 Halorubrum sp. CGM4_25_10-8A
GTCCGTGGGCTGAGTGGGAGTATTCTCCCGGATGAGTGGGCAGGCGGCGACCCGTGGTTCCCAGAGGATCGCTCACTCCAGTACTTCACGGTACGCTGGTGGGCTTAACTTCCGTGTTCGGAATGGGTACGGGTGTGTCCCCACCGCTCTGGCCGCCTTTATGCCGACTCTCGGAGTCGAACCGAGACTCTTTACAGAGACTCCTGTGTCGGTCGTGGTTCGGTACCAACCGTGTGTACGTGCGATCCAGATACCGCCTGAACTCATGCGAGTCGTGGCGCGTCAGCGCCAATGAATGTGGCTCGGTCTGTTAGTTCTCGTGGGCTTAACACCTCGTTGCCTCGGTGCGTACACCCCGAGTCTATCGAACTCGTCTTCTACGAGTGACCTCTGTGGTACCTCTTTTCCATGTGGGTTTCGAGCTTAGATGCGTTCAGCTCTTACCCCGTGTCGCGTGGCTACTCGGCATCTGCCCTTCCGGACAACCGATACACCAGTGGCGACCAAACGTAGTTCCTCTCGTACTATACGTTCGTTCACGTCAGGTACCTCACACCCCCAATAGATAGCAGCCGACCTGTCTCACGACGGTCTAAACCCAGCTCACGACCTCCTTTAATAGGCGAACAACCTCACCCTTGCCCGCTTCTGCACGGGCAGGATGGAGGGAACCGACATCGAGGTAGCAAGCCACTCGGTCGATATGTGCTCTTGCGAGTGACGACTCTGTTATCCCTAAGGTAGCTTTTCTGTCATCTACGGGTCCCATTCCGGAACCTCGTAGGTTCGCTAGACCACGCTTTCGCGTCAGCGTTCCTCGTTGGGAAGAACACTGTCAGACCATCTTGTGCTCTTGCGCTCTTCGCCGGATTCCCGACCCGGCTGAGATGATCTTCGGGCGCGCTCGATATCTTTTCGAGCGCGTACCGCCCCAGTCAAACTGCCCGGCTACCGGTGTACTCCTCCCGGAGTGAGAGTCGCAGTCACCGACGGGTAGTATTTCAATGCTGACTCGGTGGCGTGCTGGCGCACGTACCTGTGTAACGTCTCCTACCTATGCTGCACATCGGCGACCACGTCTCAGCGACAGCCTGCAGTAAAGCTCTATAGGGTCTTCGCTTCCCCTTGGGGGTCTCCAGACTCCGCACTGGAACGTACAGTTCACCGGGTCCAACGTTGGGACAGTGGCGCTCTCGTTTATCCATTCATGCAAGCCGCTACTGAAGCGGCAAGGTACTACGCTACCTTAAGAGGGTCATAGTTACCCCCGCCGTTGACGGGTCCTTCGTCCTCTTGTACGAGGTGTTCAGATACCCGCACTGGGCAGGATTCAGTGACCGTACGAGTCCTTGCGGATTTGCGGTCACCTGTGTTGTTACTAGACAGTCGGAGCGCCCGAGTCACTGCGACCTGCTCCTTAGAGAGCAGGCATCCCTTCTTCCGAAGGTACGGGACTAACTTGCCGAATTCCCTAACGTCGGTTCTCCCGACAGGCCTTGCCTTGCGCTGGCAGAGCACCTGTGTCGGATCTCGGTACGGACATCGTGCTTGCCTTTTCACGGGCCCTATGTACGGCTGACTTTCGCTGTTTCGCGTTTCGCTCGCTTCGTGCCGTGACGGCGTCCACGAGTTTCCACGATTCGACCGGGCGAGTGCCCGGCTCAGCGTTCCACACGGCGTCGGCGTTTACTGCACGATGGCGCTGGAATATTAACCAGCTTCCCGTCGGTGTAGTCAAGTTGTGGTACACCTTAGGACCGGCTAACCCTCGGCTGAACGGCAGTGCCGAGGAACCCTTGCTCTTCAGGCCGTCGAGGTTCTCACCCGACTATCGCTGCTACTGTGACCAGGATTGTCGTTACTGGACGGTCCACACGAGCTCTCGCCCGGGCTTCCGTCCGACCAGTACGCCAACCTACGCGGTTGCCCCTGTCAAGGGCACGGCCAGGTCTCGGTGGTAGATTTGAGCCCCGATCATTTTGGGCGCCTCAAACCTCGGCCGGTAAGCTGTTACGCTTTTCTTAGCGGGTAGCTGCTTCTAAGCTCACCTCCCGGCTGTTTAGGGCTTGAGACCACCTTCGAATCGCACTTAATCTACACTTTGGGACCTTAACCCGGCTCTGGGTTGTTCCCCTCACGGTACACAGGCTTACCCCGCGCACCGGACTCCCTTCGTCTACAGCGCCTGCGGGTTTGGAGTTCGACAGGATGGCCGACTCCTCTCGGAGGCGGGTCATCCAATCGGTAGCTCTACCCCGCGGGCTACCTCGGAAGAGGTCATGCTTCGACATGTTTCGGTTGGAACCAGCTGTTGCCAGGCTCGATGGGCCTTTCACCCCTACACACGAGTCACGAGAGGGTATTGTAGAACACCAACTCTAACAGGCCTCCACGTGGCTTTCGCCACGCTTCACCTTGCTCGCGCGTAGATCGCCTGGTTTCGGGTCGCACCTGATTGACTCCCCGCGCTTGAACACGGTGGCCCTCGCAATGCTGCGGCCGTATCGGTTTCCCTGCGCCTTCCCGGGTTCGCCGGTTAGACTCGCCAATCAAGTGCACTCCCTGGGTCGTTTTTCAAAACGCACGACACGACGCCGGCTCGTCTCTCTTCCTACTAGAGGATCGCTCCTCGGTCGTTTCAAGAGACGCCTTGTACGCCCTGTCGCTCGATCGCCAGCTGATTTCAGGCCCTATTGCACCGCCCTTCTCGGGGTGCTTTTCAGCGTTCGCTCACGCTACTTGTTCGCTATCGGTCTCGAGGAGTGTTTAGCCTTCTCAGGGGATGCCTGAGGTGTTCATAGAGGATATCCGACCCCTACTACTCTGGATTTGACGCCATCCGTACTGCTCTCTCATACGGGGTTGTCACCCTGTTTCACGCTCCGTTCCAGGAGACTTCTGAGAGAGTGTCGAGATTTGGTTGTCAACCCGAACACCACATTGGTCCGAAGACCTTCGGTTTGGGCTGTGTCGCGTTTACTCGCGGTTACTGACGACATCGCTGTTGCGTTCTTTTCCTGCCCTTACTGAGATGTTTCAATTCAGGGCGTTCCCTATTGCGCGTGGCAATTGTTGAACGGATTCCGATTAGGAAATCCCGTGTTCTTTCCCTCCATGCGGGTCCCACGGGCTTTTCGCAGCTTGGCACGTCCGTCGTCGGCTCTCGAGCCGAGCCATTCACCAGCTGGCACAGTAGCCAGTAGTGTGTCAGTCGACTCTCGAAGGAGAGTCACTGACGGTCAAGTGACATAGTGTCACCCGACTGTATATGGTTCACTGACGTTCCACGAACTCGTATGAGTTCAGTGGACGTCTGGATCGCACGTATACACGGTCGTCATCGAATCGCCCCGGGTGTGACGGGGCGTTCGTCGAACCCTTCCCATCCGCGGTTTCCCGGGATGGTGCATCGGTCGTCGTGTCCGAACCGAGTCGCGTCTCCCACTTAAGGGGACGGATTCGCTTCGGACGGACATGGACTCACTGGGATTCGAACCCAGGGCATCCTCCTTGCAAGGGAGGCACTCTACCGCTGAGCTATGAGCCCACCTTCCCTGGTGGGAAGGTTCTCGCGTGTTGTGTGAGCCGTGGTCGTTCTGCGGTGTCCAAGCCGGTGGGTGGGCGGACGGTCACAGACCAGTGCGAATGAGTAGTGACCGTCGTGGTGACGGTCTAAGGTGAGCCTCCCAGAGGGAGGTCTCGGGTCGGTGGAGGTGATCCAGCCGCAGATTCCCCTACGGCTACCTTGTTACGACTTAAGCCCCCTTGCGAAGCCCAGATTCGACGTACGAGGTACGCCTCATCCGGACCTCACTCGGGTGCTTTGACGGGCGGTGTGTGCAAGGAGCAGGGACGTATTCACCGCGCGCTTGTGACACGCGATTACTACCGAATCCAGCTTCATGTGGGCGAGTTGCAGCCCACAATCCGAACTACGATCGAGTTTCTGAGATTACCGTCTCCTTTCGGAGTTGGAACCCTTTGTCTCGACCATTGTAGCCCGCGTGTTGCCCAGCACATTCGGGGCATACTGACCTACCGTTGCCCGTTCCTTCCTCCGTGTTAGCCACGGCGGTCCCCCTACTGTCCCCAGCTACCTCGCGGTACTGCTGGCAAGTAAGGGTGCGGGTCTCGCTCGTTGCCTGACTTAACAGGACGCCTCACGGTACGAGCTGACGGCGGCCATGCACCTCCTCTCTGAAGCTCGGATAAGGTCATCAACCTGATCGTCATTACTACAGTCGATGCTGGTGAGATGTCCGGCGTTGAGTCCAATTAAACCGCAGGCTCCTCCGGTTGTAGTGCTCCCCCGCCAATTCCTTTAAGTTTCATCCTTGCGGACGTACTTCCCAGGCGGTCTGCTTAGCGGCTTCCCTACGGCACAGCACCCACTCGTAGTGGGAGCCACACCTAGCAGACATTGTTTACGGCCAGGACTACCCGGGTATCTAATCCGGTTCGAGACCCTGGCTTTCGTCCCTCACTGTCGGATCCGTTCTCGCGACGTGCTTTCGCCATCGGCGGTCCGTCCAGGATTACGGGATTTCACTCCTACCCCGGACGTACCCGTCGCGCCTTCCGGTCCCAAGCCACGCAGTTTCTACCGGGCGCCCACCTGTTGAGCAGGTGGATTTCCCGATGGACTTGCGCGGCCAGCTACGGACGCTTTAGGCCCAATAAGATCGGCCATCACTTGGGCTGCCGGTATTACCGCGGCGGCTGGCACCGGTCTTGCCCAGCCCTTATTCTGGTACCGCCTTAGGGTACCGAAAAGCACAGGCGCTATGCCTGTGCACTTGGGATCCCCCTATCGCACTGTCGTGCAGTGTAAAGGTTTCGCGCCTGCTGCGCCCCGTAGGGCCCGGAATCTTGTCTCAGATTCCGTCTCTGGGTTCTCACTCTCATGACCCATACCGATTATTGGCACGGTGGGCCGTTACCCCACCGTCTACCTAATCGGCCGCAGCCACATCCTTCGGCGCCGGAGCGTTTGGCATACCACTCATTCCAGTGGTGGTATGGTATACACTATTAGCCTCAGTTTCCCGAGGGTATTGTGTTCCGAAGGGTAGTTTGGCCACGTGTTACTGAGCTATTCGCCACGAGTCTGAACTCGTGCGACTAGCATGGCTAAATCGGATCCCAATAGCAATGGCCTCCGGCAGGATCAACCGGAATGAGTATCCTTCAGGCCTGATTCCCGGCCTGAAGGGGGTGTTGGCGGGTGTCAACTTCGGTTGAGACGAAGGTTGACACACCATTGCATTGGTCTGTGTGGTGTCCGGTCCATCCAGCGGCTTGGATGACACCGAACGACCACGGCTCACATCAGATCGCCGCTTACGCCGGAGCGCAGGGGGCGCGATCCTCATC
>NZ_SGTX01000041.1:0-3653 GCF_005435025.1 Halorubrum sp. CGM4_25_10-8A
CCCCTTCGAGTCCCGCCCCGCACAGCGACCGCACCTCACGCCTCCCCGGCCTCGTCGCCGGCGGCCACGCCGCCGGCTGCCAGAGGCGTCGCGCCTCGCTACCGCTCACGGCCTGTTGGCGGTTCGCGGCGTCCCTCGCACGCGCTTCTCGCGGCCGCCGAGGGCAGCCGCTCGACGGCGCGCGCCACCACACCTCGGCACAGCACCGACAGCGATCCGCTACCGCGTTATTCGAACTCCGGATCGCGCTTCTCCAAGAAAGCCGTCATCCCCTCGCGCTGATCGTGCGTCCCGAAGAGGCCGGCCCACGCACGGCGCTCCAAGGCGAGCCCGGTCGCCGCCGACCCCTCGCCGGCCGCGTTCAGCGCCTCCTTCGCCGCGCGCAGCGCGGTCACCGGCTTCGCTGTCAGCTCGCCGGCCAGCTCGTCGATCCGGTCTTCGAAGTCGTCGTCCGCGACGACCTCGCCGACGAACCCGACCTCGGCCGCCTCGGTCGCGTCGATGCGCTCGCCGAGGAAGATCAGCCGGCGGGCGACCTCGTCGCCGACGAGCGCCGGGAGCCGCTGCGTGCCGCCCCAGCCGGGGATGATCCCCAGATCGATCTCGGTCTGCCCGAGGACGGCGCTCTCGGCGGCGACCCGCAGGTCACAGGCCAAGGCGAGCTCGCACCCGCCGCCGAAGGCGTAACCGTCGACGGCGGCGATCGTCGGCGCGGGGAACGACTCGATCGCGTCCGCGACGCGGTGGCCGAGCTCGGCGTACGCCTGCGCCTCGGGCGTCGAGAGGTCGACCATGTGCGAGATGTCCGCGCCCGCGACGAACGCCTCGTCGCCCGCACCGGCGATCACGAGGACGCGAGCGTCGCGCTCGGCGGCCTCGTCGAGCGCGTCCTCGATCGCTTCGAGCGTCTCGGCGGTGAGCGCGTTGAGCTGCTCCGGTCGGTCGACGGTGATCGTCGCGACTCCGCGGTCGTCGACGTCGAAGGCGATGGTGTCCCAACTCATACCCGCCCCGTCTCGCGGCGACGTGAAAACGGTTCGGCAGGCGGATCCGACTCGGTCGGAGGCGGGGCTCCGCGGGCGGCGGCGACTCGACGGTCAGACCTCTTCGCGGCTGTCGATCCCGGTGTAGATGAACCACGCCGTCGTGTACACGCCGACGAACAGCAGGTAGCCGACGATCAGTCCCCCGAGCTGGCGGCTCGCGAGCCCGCCGGGGAGCGTCCGCGAGAGGATGCCGAGCGCGAGGGCGAAGACGACGAGCGAGAACAGCCCCGAAAGGGCGTACACGCCGAGGTCGGAGGTGAAGCGGTCGCGCACGCACCCACCAACGCGTTCCCCTTACATACCGCCGTCGGTCGCGCGCCGGTCGGCGCGTCGTCTCGAAGTCCGGGCGAGCGCCGCTCGTTGCGCGGATTGCAACCCCTATAAGCCCCCGGCCACACGTACCGGTATGAACGGGAACCGGTTCGGCCGACTCTTCCAGCTGACGACCTACGGCGAGAGCCACGGCGACGCGATGGGCGTCACCGTCTCCGGCGTGCCAGCGGGCGTCGAGCTCGACGAGGAGGCGATCCAGGCGCAGCTCGACCGGCGCAAGCCGGGCCAGTCGATGATCACCACCTCGCGGGGCGAGCCCGACGAGGTCGTCGTCAACTCCGGCGTCCAGGACGGCTACACCACGGGCACCCCGATCGGAATGGTGATCCAGAACAAGGACGCCCGCTCGGGGAAGTACGAGCCGTTCGTCACCGCGCCGCGCCCCTCGCACGGCGACTACACCTACTCCGCGAAGTTCGGCACACGCAACTGGGGCGGCGGCGGGCGCTCCTCGGCGCGCGAGACGGTGAACTGGGTCGCGGCCGGCGCGGTCGCCGAACAGGTGCTCGACGCCTCTGACCACGACGTCGAGATCAAAGCGCACGTCAATCGCATCGGCGACATCGAGGCCGCCCCGGTGAGCTTCGGGCAGATCCTCGAACACAGCGAGGAGAACGACGTGCGCTGCGCCGACCCCGAGGCGGCCGCGGAGATGCAGGAGCTGATCGAGGAGTACCAGGAGGAGGGCGACTCGATCGGCGGTTCGATCTACTTCGAGTGCCGGGGCGTCCCCCGGGGGCTCGGATCGCCGCGCTTCGACAGCTTCCCCGCCCGCCTCGGGCAGGCGATGTTCTCAATCCCGGCGACCACCGGCGTCGAGTACGGGCTGGGGAAGGACGCGACGCACGTGGCGGGCAGCGAGCGCAACGAGGACTGGACGTTCGACGACGGCGAGTCGTTCGACCACGTCGAGAGCGAGGAGGGCGACCCGGTCCCCGAGGGGAACGACCACGGGGGGCTTCAGGGCGGGATCACCACCGGCGAGCCGATCTACGGCGAGGCGACGTGGCACGCGCCGACCTCGATCCCGAAGAAGCAGCGCTCGGCCGACTGGGAGACCGGCGAGGAGAAGGAGGTCCAGGTCGTCGGCCGCCACGACCCCGTCCTCCCGCCGCGGGCCGTCCCCGTCGTCGAGGCGATGCTGTACTGTACGGTGCTCGACTTCATGCTGCTCGGCGGCCGGATCAACCCGGACCGCGTCGACGGCAATCCGGGACAGTACGACACCGATTACCACCCGAGTAGCCCGCGCAACGAGTAGCGACCGACGCCCGCACCTGGGCCTGTGCCGCGGTCGTGCGCTTCCAGCGTCCGGCGCCCGCTCACACCACGACGACGGCGTCGACGACGACGAGCAGGACGAAGCCGACGAGGAACGCGCCGGTCGCGGCGTCGGCGTGCCCGTGCCCGTGCGAGGATGGGATCAGCTCGCGGAAGACGACCGCGAGCATCGCGCCCGCGGCGAACCCCGACGACACCGGGAACAGTCCGGCCCCGACCGACACGAGCGAGAAGCCGAAGACCGCGGCGACGACCTGCGGGACCACTCCCGAGAGGGTCGTGTACCAGACCACCCGGAGGTTCGACATCCCGGTCTCCGCCATCGGCACCGCGAACGCGAACCCGTCGGGCACGTTCTGAAGGCCGATGACGACCGCGAGCAACAGCGCGACCTCCTCCAGCCCGGAGGCGAACGCGACGCCGATCGCCAGCCCCTCGGGGGCGTTGTGGAGGGTGATCGCCCCGCCGATGAGCAGCGCCTTCCGGAGCGAGGACTCGCGCTCGGCGAGCGTCCCGGCGTCCTCGTCGACCGATTCCGGCTCCGCGTCGCCTTCCTCGGCGGCGGAGCCCCGGGTGGCGAAACCCTCGGTGACAGAGTCCCCGGTCGGCGGCTCCATGACCGCGGCGTCGTCTGCGGTCGCGCCGCCCTCGACGAACCACGCCCGGTACTCCGCGTGGAGGTGCGGAATGAGGTAGTTCCCGCCAAGCAGCGTCGCCCCGCCGAGGAGCACCCCCGCCATCACCGCGCGGAGCGTCCCCTCCTCCATGCCGGGGATCACGAGGCCGAACACGCTGGCGGCGACCATCAGCCCGGCCGCCAGCCCGAGGGCACCGTCGTAGATCCGGTGTGTCACGCGATGCCGGAAGAAGACGGGGAGGGCCCCGATCCCGGTCGCGACCCCGGCGACGGTCGTCACGCCGAGGACCGAGGCGAGCGTCGTCATACACTGCGAGACCGCGCACTGGGATATAAATGGGCGGGGACGGCGGGAG
>NZ_SGTX01000042.1:0-3279 GCF_005435025.1 Halorubrum sp. CGM4_25_10-8A
GTGGATCAGTCGTTTATAAGTTCGACTCTTGGACGGTCGGGCGGCCGGGGCTTCGGTGGTGTTCGCCGCCGCTCTGCGGGCGCTCATTTATAAGCGAACCACTGGGACCTCGGTGACCTATCCGTCTCCGTGCGTGAAGCCGCGGTCGGGCAGGGGCTCGCCGTCGGCGAGGACGCGCGACCCTCCTTCTTCGGGCTCCTCGACCACCGTCCCGATCCGCGTGAGCCCGGCGGGACACGACTCTTCGACCGTATCAACCTCCGCTTCCGGTACCGCACAGACCAACTCGAAGTCCTCGCCGAAGTGCGCCGCGAGTTCGAACCGCTCCGTCGACCCCTCCGCAACCCCCTCGACCGCGGGGTGAACCGGAACCGCGTCCCGCTCGATCTCGATCCCGACCTCGCTCGCCTCGGCCAGCTGGTGACACGACCGCGCCAGCCCGTCCGAGGAGTCCATCATCGCGGTCGCGTGCGATGCCAGCGCCAGCCCGTCGGCCACGCGCGGCGTGAACCGGAACAGCTCGTTGGCGCGCTCGGTCTCGCCCTCGCCGTCGTTTTTGAAAATCCGCAGCGCCGCTGCGGACCGGCCCCACTCGCCGGTGACGCAGAGCGCGTCGCCCGGTCGCGCCCCGTCACGCGTGACGGCCCCGGCGTCGGTGATCCCGCCGACCGCGGTGGTCGCGGTCGTGAACTCGACGTGTTCGTCGAGGTCGCCGCCGACGTACTCGGCGTCGACCGCCTCGCAGACGTCGACCGCGCCCGCGACGAACCGGGTCAGCTCGTCGCGGTCGAACGCCTCGTCGGCGTAGACGGCGACCGCGGCCCGGGCGGTCGCGCCCATCGCCGCCACGTCCGACAGCGACGCGCCGACTGCGCGCCAGCCGGCTGTGTACCGCGTTGTGCCGGCCGGGAAGTCGGTCCGCTCGTGGAGCATGTCCGTCGTGATGACCGTTCCGTCGACGACGGCGGCGTCGTCGCCCGCGTGCGGGAGGTCGGCCGCGAGAGCCCGGAGAGCGTCGCGCTCGTTCACTACCCTACGCTCCGCGCGGCGGGGTCAATAAGCGATCGGTCCGGCCCGGCTCGGTCTGGCCCGGTCCGACGCCGTCGATGTCGCTCGGCGGCGTCACCGACAGTGTTGTGGACGCTGTCACCGGCGGCGAGGGGCGCGCAGCCCCGGATGTCTTCGTTTGTATGGGCCGTGTTGTCATGGAACATTTAACCGAATAAAACAACATAACGAATATTATCATTATCAATCATTATGTTTATTATCTTCCTCCGATTTGCTCCGGTCGCAATGGCAGTATCCGTACGCGGACACGCAGCGACCCGAGGCACCGACCCGATCACCAGACGACCGCCGCAACCCCCCACACGACCCGATGACGACACCTGACGACACGCCCGACGACACGACTCGACGCACCGATCGCACGACCGACCGCACGACCGGCTCGGAGCCCGCGGAGCGCTCCGACCGGACTGCTTCTCCGCAGCCGATCCCCGGCCGCATCCCGCCCACCGAGGAGGCCGGCGCGCCGCTGGTCCCGACGATCACGACGCGCCGGACCACGGGGACGCGCTCGCCCGGCTCGCCGCCCCGGGCCGACACCCGTCGCCCGACCCGTCCGCCGGCCGACGACGAGCGCGACGCACCCATGGTCCCCGACCTGCGTCCCGCCTCGCGGACGCGGACCGACGGGGGTTCGCGATGACGGCGAACGCGACGCGCCGCTCCCGCGAGCGCTCGGCCCGGTCGACCGGCGAGGACGCGTCCCGCAGCACCGTCCCAATGGCGGGGACCGGCGACGGACCGCGCCCGGACCCGACGACGTTCGCGCCGACCGCTCGCCCCGCCGACAAACGCCGATCAGGCCGGCGCACCGCGCCGAACCGCACCGCAGACGACGACACCACGCAGTAACCCGATGAATCCCAACGAACTCGACGACGACGTCTTCACCAGAGATATCGACAACCCGGCCGGCCGCCGGCTCCGCGAGCTGTTCGAGGAGCAGGAGTACACGTTCGCGCCGGGGATCTACCACGCCCTCGACGCCCGCCTCGCGGAGATGGCGGGCCTCGACGCGGCCTACATGAGCGGCTACTCGACCGTCCTCGGCCAGTTCGGCTTCCCCGACCTGGAGATGGTCACCATGTCCGAGATGGTCGAGAACGCGAAGCGCATGGTCGAGGCGACGAACCTCCCCGTCATCGCCGACTGCGACACCGGCTACGGCGGCGTCCACAACGTCCGGCGCGCGGTCCGCGAGTACGAGAAGGCCGGCGTCGCCGCCGTCCACATCGAGGACCAGACCTCGCCGAAGCGCTGCGGCCACATCGCCGGCAAGCAGATCGTCTCCCGCGAGCAGGCCCGCTCGCGCTTCGAGGCCGCCGTCGACGCCAAGCAGAGCGAGGACACCGTCATCATCGCCCGCACCGACGCGTACGGCTCCGCCAACGGCGACTGGGAGGAGCACCTCGAACGCGGCCGGATCTACGCCGACGCCGGCGTCGACCTCGTCTGGCCCGAGATGCCCGACCCGTCCCGCGAGGACGCGGTCGAGTACGCCGAGACGATCCACGAGACCCACCCCGACCTCGATCTGGCCTTCAACTACTCCTCCTCGTTCGAGTGGGGCGCCGAGGAGGACCCGCTCACCTTCGAGGAGCTCGGCGACCTGGGCTACCAGTACATCTTCATCACGCTGTACGGTCTCCACTCGGGCGCCCACGCGGCCTACGAGGACTTCGAGAACATCGCGCAGAACGACGAGGAGGCGCAGTTCGACCTCGAAGAGCGGTACATCGGCCACGAGACGGAGAGTCACCACGAGCTCTCCTTCGTCCCGCGGTATCAGGACATCGAGGCCGAGTTCGACCCCGAGGCCCGCGAGCGGCAGGAGGAGTCGGCGGGGTTCACCGAAGACGAGAGCGACCCGATCACGGCCGAAAACGACGACTGAGCGACCGCGAAAACCGGTGACCGAGCGCTCGGCGGCGACCGACGGCGGAGCGCTCGACGGAACCCGACCACCGAGCGTCCCGTCGCCGTCAGTTGTCCGGAATCGCTCCCCGTTCTTTCAGCTCCGCGATGTCGCCGTCGCCGTAGCCGTACTCGTCGAGAACTGACTCCGTGTGTTCGCCGAGCGCCGGCGGGTGGCGCCGGACGGTCGTCGGCGTCCGGGAGAAGTGCATGGGCGAGCCGGGGAACGTGACGGTGCCCGCGGTCGGGTGTTCCGTCTCGGCGACCATCCCGCGCGCCTCGATTTGGGGGTCG
>NZ_SGTX01000043.1:0-2601 GCF_005435025.1 Halorubrum sp. CGM4_25_10-8A
CCCCACGGCCGACCACCCTTTTCACCGGAAACACGGTGTGTGTCTCTCTCCACCGACCCGTCCCTCGCTCCGCTCCGAACGTGGCCGCGAAACAGAACGCATTTCACCGGAAACACGGTGTCTCCCTCATGGACGCAGCGGACGACCTCTTCACGAGGGAGGACCCTATCTTCGCGAACAAGGAACTCCTCGAGATCAGTCACTTGCCGGGCGAGGGACGCATTGTCGGCCGCGACGACGAGATCGCCGATCTGGCGACGGCGGTCAATCCGGCCATCTTCGGCCAGAGCCCGAGCAACGTCCTCATCTACGGGAAGACGGGCACCGGGAAGTCCCTGTGCGCGAAGTACGTCTCCAAGCGACTCGTCTCGACCGCGAGCGAGGAGGGCGTTACGGCGACGTTCGCCTACGTCGACTGCGCGCAGGACACCACCGAGACGCAAGCGGTCCAGACGATCGCCGAGGGCGTCAACGACCCCGAGGAAACCGGGATCAACGTCCCCGATAAGGGGCTCTCTACGTCCACGTACTACAAGCGACTCTGGCGGATCCTCGACCAGCGGTACGACGTCGTCTTGATCCTGCTCGACGAGATCGATAAGCTCGATGATGACGCCATCCTGATGCAACTGTCCCGCGCTGGCGAGGCGGGAAAGATCACCGACTGTAAGTTGGGCGTCGTCGGCATCAGCAACAAGATCCAGTACAAAGACCGGATGGACGAGCGCGTCAAATCGAGCCTCTGTGAGCGCGAGTTCGTCTTCCCGCCGTACGACGCGAACCAACTCAGGGAAATCATGCAGGCGCGGGCGGACGCGTTCCACGACGACGTTCTCGAACCCTCGACGATCCCGCGCGCCGCCGCGCTGGCGGCGCGCGAACACGGCGACGCGCGGAAGGCTATCGACATCCTCCGGTACGCGGGCGAGATCGCACAGGCGAACGGCGAACCCACTGTTCGTGAGGAGTTCGTCACGCAGGCGCGCGAGCGAGCCGAGACCGACCGATTCCGCGAACTCATTCGCGGGTCCACCCCGCACTCGAGGTACGTGCTTCAGGCGCTCGCGCTACTGTCGCTCTCGAACGGTCGTCAGGACGGATTCCGCACGAGCCGCGTGTACGAAATCTACGAGAACATCTGCCGGCAGGAGGGATCCGATAGCCTCTCGCTACGGCGCGTCCGCGACCTCCTGAAGGAGCACGCGTTCCTCGACATCATCGAACAGTCGAAACACAGCGGCGGTAGCGCCGAAGGAAGCTACACGAAGCACCAACTCCTCGAGGACCCGAGCGTCGTCAAAGAGGTCCTTACCGAGGATGAAGCCGAGAGCTGATCGAGTCGGTTCGGCCACCCGACGGTCCCCCCGCCACCGCTCTACGACGAGCACCGTGCCGTCGCCGCGACGAGGCCCCGCACAGACCGATCGATTCGCCCGCGTCAGCCGAGCAGGCCGAGTCCTTCGATCCGCTCGACGATCTCCTCGACGGCTTCCTCGGCGTCGTCAGTCCGCTTACCGCCAGTGATGACGATCTTCCCGCTTCCGAAGAGGAGGATGACGACCTCGGGTTCGTCCATCCGGTAGACGAGCCCGGGGAACTGCTCCGGCTCGTACTCTACGTCTTCGAGACCGAGCCCGATCGCGAGGGCGTTGAGATTGAGGTTGTGCCCCAAGTCCGCGCTCGACACGATGTTCTGAACGGTGATCTCCGGATCATCCTCGACCGGGATCTGGAGGCCCCGAAGCTTCTCGAAGATGATCCCGAGCGCGTCGTGGACGTCGTCGATGCTCTTGGCACCCGTACAGACGATCTTCCCCGACCGGAAGATGAGCGCGGCCGCCTTCGGCTCTTGAGTCCTGTAGACGAGGCCGGGGAAGTTGTCGGGATTGAAATCTGCGCCCGGGAGATCCTCTGCGAGCGCCTCCAAGTCGAGCTCCTGACCGATACCCGTCGATGCAACAACGTTCTGAATCTCGATCGAGTCTGCAGGGTTCGTCATCGTTCGCTTTTATATGTGTCCCCCTCCCTTATAAACGCCCGTGGTATAAATGGCCAACTGCCCCACACCGCACATAGTGTCCTGTCCTGCGCGCGCGTGAGGCCGCCGCCGCAACCTGGATTCCATGATACACTCCTGATACGTTCGGCTCTCAGACGTTCCGATCGTATCGTCCAGTGTCGCGAGATCCTGCCGATACCAAATCTCCCTACTGGATCAGCTCGTTGTAAACTGCTCCATGAAACCGCATGACGTGGGGCCGACGCTTCGACGGGGTTAAATACAACCCGGGCATTCGAATGAATGCGAGGAGCCCCCGACGGGGGGGCACCGGCCGGCCGCCAACGCGGCCGGTCGAAGCGTTCCGACGTGCTTAAGTGTATAAGCCCGTTCGGTTGAAACGCGAAGAACGCACCGCGGACTCGGGCCGTTCAACTCGGCCCGGTTTCGCAGAGTCGGTTCATCCGACTCACCCGATGAGGATCGCGCCCCCTGCGCTCCGGCGTAAGCGGCGATCTGATGTGAGCCGTGGTCGTTCGGTGTCATCCAAGCCGCTGGATGGACCGGACACCACACAGACCAATGCAATGGTGTGTCAACCT
>NZ_SGTX01000044.1:0-2226 GCF_005435025.1 Halorubrum sp. CGM4_25_10-8A
GTCTTCGGCCTCACGTAGCAGTTCATCGATTTCTTCCTCAGTCAAGTGATGCTCAATCTCTTTTCGACGTGAGCGCTCCATTACTCTTCTATCAAGCTTAACTAACAAAAGTTTTCATACTCATTATGCGGCGGGTAACGCGCTCGCGCAACAGCAGCCAGGCGCCGAGCGCGACGAACACCGGTTGCGCCTGAACGAGGGTCACGCTCGCGGCGACGCTCGTCCACCGGAGGCTCTCGAACCACGCCGCGAAGTGAACCGCGAGCGCGACCCCGGACAGGGCCGCGAACGCGAGATCGCGGGGCCGGATCCGCGCGAGATCCGCTCGATACCGCCACGCAGCGACTGCCCCCAGCGGCACCGTCGTGAACAACACCCGATAGAAGGCGGCGACCGAACTCGGCGCCTCGCTCAGACGGACGAGGATGGCGCCCGCGCTCACGGCCGCGACCGCCGTCGCCAGCGCCGCCTTGGGTGACACCGCCGGGTTCGAGGTCATCGGGTTCCACGACGCTTCGAACGGCGACTGCTTACGGCTTTCGAGAGCGGATCGACCGACGCGACGCAGATACTCCCGTGCTCCTCGGTCAGCGACCGACGCCGACGGTGATTTCACTCCGCGACGCGAACCGGCACACATGTGTGCGGACACGTTCGGCGTCGGCATCCGCGTCACCGAAACGGAACTGCGCGTCGTCGTCGGTGTTCCCTCAGATATCGACGCCGGATGGACCGACCCAGAAGCGTTCCAGTCGCTCATCGCGGAGGCCGTGTGGGAGCGGCTCGACCGACAAGCGACGCTGGAGGCCGTCGCCGCGCGGTACGACACGGGCGAGACCGCATCGCTCGGGAGCGTGACGCTGGAGCCGAACGGGACTGTGGTGAATGCCGACCTCGAACGCGTCGCGGAGGCGGACGCTCGGGACGGATCAAAAGAGTAGCGCGTCTACTGCGGTACGACCCCGCCTTCAGTCGTCTGAGACGCCCGTCGCGATCGCCGCACCGAGCGCCCACGTCCGTTTCGGCCGGTACGCGGTGAGATCGTACCGGGTCGGGCCGACGGTGTCTCCCCACGTTTCGAGCGCGCCGAGCGTGACCATCCCCGACAGCGTCGCCCCCAGCGTTCGCGGCGTCGTCTCCGGGTCCGCCAGCGCGGCGTGTACCTGCTTCGACTGCGGGTAGTTTCGGTCGCACATCTCGATGCCGCGTTTGGCCTCCACCCAGTGGCGACGGACGTACCCGAACGTCGTGGGATCCTCGCGGGAGAGCCGTTCGACCGCCGTCACCGCCTCCGCGTCGGGCCCGACGACGACATCGGCGCGGGCGCCGACTCGTGACAGCAACTCCACGGGGATCTCGAACGAGCACCCCATCGAAATCCGACCCACTCTCCCCACAAACCGCTCGAGGAGACGGTCCACGAACGCGACTGCCGAGTCGACGCCTTCCCGGGCGGCGACGGGCGCGAGGTCGTCGACCACCACATCGATCGCGCCATCGGGGACGCCGTCGAAGTGGTCGGCGACGGCGTCGAAAACCCGTTCGCTTTCCACGGTCCGGCCGAGGACCGTGTAAGCGAGGCCGTTGTTCGGTACGACCTGCGTCGACGCGGCGGTCCCGCTCCGAGCGATGTCGTTCACGTCCACTATCGCCTCTCTGTCGGGCGGTCTCGCTCGCGCTCGATCCCAGCCGCTCCGCCACCTTTCCACGTCGGTCCCAAACAGGACGGACACGACACGGTCCGAGTCCACTCCGTCGCGAACCGACGGCTGCTCGCCACAGAACAGCCGTACCGTGCCGTTCGGTCCGCCCATTACACTTGGGTTCAGCGACAGAACTGATAAACTTACTGACGAAACTATTAGTACTGATAGGACTCGCGCCGAGACGATCACTGTCCGCGCATTCGGTGCGGCGGGCCGACGACCCGCTGCTGTCGATCGGATACCGGTACGAAGCGACCTCTCGCGCTGTCCGGCAGGCGATATCGGCGGTTTCTCGGACTGATCCGGAGCTGTCGCTGTGGAGCGTTTAAGCCTAGCGGTCGCGCGTCAACGCCCTCGCCGCTCGCTATACGTCAAAAAAGCCCACGGACGTATGTCCGTGGGCTGAGTGGGAGTATTCTCCCGGATGAGTGGGCAGGCGGCGACCCGTGGTTCCCAGAGGATCGCTCACTCCAGTACTTCACGGTACGCTGGTGGGCTTAACTTCCGTGTTCGGAATGGG
>NZ_SGTX01000045.1:0-1155 GCF_005435025.1 Halorubrum sp. CGM4_25_10-8A
TAGTGCCTAGTGAAAGTTATGAAGGTAGAGTCTGATGAGGAGGTATGTCTGGGGATCGCCGCAAAGAGATCGTCCGTCACCTCAGTGAGGACGATCTCGATCGACTCCTCGCGGAGTCTACGGATGAAAAACTCACTGAGCGGTTGATCTTCGTTAAACGGCTCTACAAGGGGGCAACCTTGGAGGACGCTGCCGACGATGTCGGCAGGTCCTCCGCGACAGGAACACGCTGGGCTCGCCGATGGAACAGGGGCGGTCTTGGACTTCTAATGCCGAACTTCGGGGGCGGCAGGCCCCCGAAGCTCGGCGAAGAACAACAGCAACGCCTCTTGGAACTGCTCCGGGAGGGCCAACCGTGGAAGAAACAAGAGATACAACACCTCATCAACGAGGAGTTCGACGTTGAATTTCATCCAGCCCATCTCACTACGTTCCTCGAAAAGCTCGGCCTCTCCTACGCAATTCCGCGGACTAAGCGCCCATCACGGCCAGAAAATGCCGAAGAAATCCTCGACGAACGCGTCGGCGACGCGTTCGACGAGGGAACTGATGAGCCGCACAACAAACGCGATGGAGACGATGAGGAAGGCTGGGTCGTCGACGAAGAGATCCGTACGGACGGTGGAACTGTGCTTGGATTTCTCGACACATCGCATCCACAACCGTGGGACAACTCACAGCGACTCTACACCGTCGACGACCCTCACATCACCCGACCGCTGGTGAAGTTAGACGAACCAGCGGTCGGGTTCTATGCACTCTCCGGTGAGAGCGTGGTCCAGTTTCCAAGTAATCAGGAGAAAGAACGAATCTGTGAGTGTCTCGAAGGAATCCGCGAGCAGAATCCGAGTCGACGGATTCTGCTCGTCTTGGATAACTTCTCTTCTCACGTGTGCGAGTACACGCGTAAGCGAGCCCATCAACTCGGAATTGACCTCGTGTTTTTGCCCGTTGGTTCACCGGATCTCAATCCAATCGAGCAGGTCTGGAAGAGTTTGAAATGGGAAGCGTCACCGTTGATTGTGGAGAGCGCGGCAGAATACCGCGCTCTCCTTACCGAACTCTTTGAGAAGCTCACAGCTCAGCTTAGTTTCGCGGCCTCTTGGATCGACAATCATCTCGACGACTATCTTCAAAAGTTATGCTAGGTACTAC
>NZ_SGTX01000046.1:0-793 GCF_005435025.1 Halorubrum sp. CGM4_25_10-8A
TGGTACGTGTTTACCCCGGAGTCTCGACAGCCGGCACAGCGTGAGCCCGTGAGATCAGTTCATTGTTACTGACGGCTCGACGAAGCTCTTCGTATGGATTGCGTCCCTGCTGGCGCCACGTCGCCAGCAGGGACAAGACCGTCTCGTGAACGAACATTCCTCGATCATTACGCAGCGTTCCGATGATTTTCCGCAGAACTACTGGTTCCCGAAGCGCGTTCTCTGCGGCATTGTTTGTCGGAGAGACCGCTGGCTCACCGACGAAGGTGAGCCAGTGGTCGAGACCTCCTTCGATCTTCCCCAGCAGTGTTGCCACTGGTCCGTCGGGTACTGACCGGTCAATCAGCGATTCAAGCTCTCTTCGCGCCACACGCTGGAGGTCTGCTCTCTCACGAGAACTTGGGTCGCTCTCCAGCCGAGCCTGGAGAGCGACGAATAGCTGTCTGAGAGCCTGGTAGATCGGTTCACCTTCTGGCTGCTTTTCGGCGGCCTCCTCAGCCTCTCGAAGAATGTGCGCCCAGCACCGCTGGAGGTTGCTGCTGAAAGCTGGGTACGCCGTCCACCCGTCACAGACGACTGTTCCCGCGAAGTCCTCGCCGAGGACTTCCGCGGGAACATCACTTCCGCGACTCTCCCTGACCGCGTACAACGTGTGTTGAACGGTCTGAAACGTCCAAATCCACGCTTGTTCACCGTCGCGCTTGATGCCTGTCTCGTCGATGTGAACCACGTCAGCATCCTGAATCTCTTGACGGATCTGCTCGTACTCACAGCGACCGGCGCGCGCAGCGCG
>NZ_SGTX01000047.1:0-700 GCF_005435025.1 Halorubrum sp. CGM4_25_10-8A
ATAAGTACCGTCGGGTACTCTCTGAAACTATGGGCGTGCGTCGAACCGCCGTCGTGAAACTCGCCGTTTCCGACGAGCAACGCGACGCACTCCACCGAACCGCCCAGCAATACCTGTACTGCGCGAACCGAACCGCCGACTACTGTTGGTCCGACACCTCCTACGCCGAGTGTAAGACCAACAAGCGAGAGGTTCGTGACGCGCTCTACGCCGAACTTCGAGAGGAGACAGACCTCCAGGCCCAACTTGTTCAAGCCGCTATCAAACGCGCTGTCGAAGCTGTCAAAGCGTGTGTCGAACGGTGGAAAAAGGGACAGCGCGTCTCTCAACCGACGTTTACCGCCGAAACGATGGACTACGACACGCGGAGCGCGACCTTCTACCGGAACAAGGTGTCGCTGGCAACTGTTGAGGGCCGAGTCGAACCGTCGTTCGTTCTCCCGGCAGACAGTCCGACGCCCTACGAGCGGTACGTACTCTCCGAGAGCTACGAGTTCCGTGAGAGTACGCTTCGGTACGACGCGGCCACTGACGAGTTCTACCTCAACATTTCGACGCGGCGGACAGACGGTGACGATGAGGTTTCGGAAGATACCGGGCACTCCGACCAAACGGTCCTCGGTATCGACCTCGGCGTCAACAGCCTCGCTGTGTCCTCAACCGGCACGTTTTGGCAGGGGGACGACTACGACCACTGGTG
>NZ_SGTX01000048.1:0-620 GCF_005435025.1 Halorubrum sp. CGM4_25_10-8A
CGTCGGCGAGCACGTCGTGCGAGCGAACCCCGACGCGACGGTCGAGGCGTATCGCGGCCGCGTCCAGGACGTCCCCGAGGAGACGCTCGCCACGTGTGACGTTATCATCGGAGCCGTCGACCGGCTCACGGCGCGGCAGTACTGTAACGAGTTCGCCGTGCGGTACCTTCGGTACTACATCGACGGCGGCGTGGCAATCGAAACCGCCGACAACGGGTCAGTCACCGACGAGCGCGGGCTGATCCAGCTAGTTGCCCCCGGCGTGAGCGGCTGTCTAGACTGTCTCGGGCGCAATGATCCGCAACAGCTCCAAGGGGAACAGTCGAGCGAAGCGGAGATCGAGGCGGACTTGGAGCGAGGCTATATCGACGAGGACGTCGTCGCGCCCGAACCGGCGGTCACGCCGCTGAACGGGATGGCGGCCTCGAGCATTACTCGGCTCTTCACGAAGGTAGTGACGGGGTACGCGGCCCCGCCGGACTACCTGCGACTCGACGGCCTGAACGACGAGCACGTCGCCGTCAGCACGCACACCTCGGACGACTGCCTGACCTGTAACGCCGACGCACTGCTCGCCCGCGGGCCGTTCGAGTTCGACGACGACCTGCTGGTCTCCGAAC
>NZ_SGTX01000049.1:0-569 GCF_005435025.1 Halorubrum sp. CGM4_25_10-8A
GTGGATCTTCGCGCCGTCCTGCGCGACCTGTCGTCCCAACACCGCGCACTTCACGCGCATCGGGGAGATGTCGACGCCGAGCATCTCGGTGACGTCGTCGGTGTCGAGCGCGTCCAGCTCCTCGACGTCCATCCCGTGGAGCCGCTCCGAGAGCATGCTCGCGGAGGCCATCGAGATGGCGCAGCCGTCGCCGGTGAACCGCACCGCCTCGATCGTCTCCCCGTCGTCGTCGAGGTCGACGTCCATCCGGATCGTGTCGCCACAGGAGGGGTTCTCGCCGACGTGCGTGAAGTCCGGATCCTCGATCTCCCCGTAGTTTCGCGGGTTCTTGTAGTGGTCGAGGATCTGCTGCCGGTACATGTCCGAGCCCAGTCCCATACTGGCTCCGAGTAGGCCGCTCCGGCTCAAAAGGGTTCCGTCGAACGCGGTCGTTTAATAAGCGAAACCACCACGTGCGGCGGCGCGTGCCTGCGAGCGGCCGCCCTCGGCGGCCGCGAGGAGCACGCGCGAGGGAGTCGGTGGTCCGGAGCGAAGCGGAGGACCACCGACGAGGCTGGGGAGGGGTGAGG
>NZ_SGTX01000004.1:0-278136 GCF_005435025.1 Halorubrum sp. CGM4_25_10-8A
CGCCCATACCGCCGCCCATCCCTCCACCCATGTCGCCGCCGAAGGGATCGTCGTCGCCGTCCATACCCCCGGAACCGTCGTCGCCGGATCCGTCGTCGTCGAGGAACCTGTCGAGGACGCTCGCACCGACGAGCCCCAGCGTGGCGACTGCCCAGACGGCGGTTGGAGCTCCCCACACCGGTAGTTCGAGGCCCATTACCGTGTACGACCCGCAGAAGGCACTTCAATTCACCCCTCAAAATATCAACCGTGAGAAAGCATGCCGTCGGGCGAATATCAGACGTTACAGGAGTATATGCGGAGAACTGAGACGGGACCGGACCGGCCGCCGATCGGCGCTCAGATCGCCCGCTCGAAGCCGTCGGCGGCGCGGACGACAAGCCGACCGTCCGAGCGGAGCCGAACCGTGCGGCCAACCGCGTCGCCGACGTCGCTGGCGACGATCGGGACGCCGGCGGCGTCGAGCACCTCGCCGACCCGCTCGACGTTCCGCGGACCGACCGCGTCGGTGAGGTCGAGCATCTCGGCGCCGCCGGCGACCCGCGCCTCCAGACGGCGGGGGTCGGCGCCGGCGTCGTCGAGCCCCCCGATCAGCGAGTCGATCCCGGTGTCGACGTACTTCGCGGGCCGCGAGGCGGCCGTCGTCCGTCCCTCGCCCGCGGGCAGCATGGCGTGGAGGAGTCCGCGGACGCCCGCCCGTCGGTCGACGAGCGCGACCGCGACGCAGGAGCCGAGCCCGCTGGTCGTCAGGATCGCGTCATCGGCGGTGACCGCGAGCTCGCCCACGCCGACCTTGATCCGCCCAGGGTCGTCGGAGGCCGCGCCACCGGTGACGGCGGCCGGGTCGGCGACTGCGTCGCTCTCCGTCCGCTCCGGCGGGTCGTCAGGCCCATCGTCGGAGAGCGAGCGGGTCACGGGTCGGAAAGGTGGTCGAGCGCCCGAGCCAGTTCGCGCTCGTCGGGGAGCGCGTACACGTCACAGCGCGCTTGGATCCCCTCGGTCTCGATAGCGGTGTCGATCACAAACCCGTAATCCTGTCGCTCGCTCAGCTTCGCGACGAGCGGGCTGATCGTCGAGGCGCCGATGTCGTGGACGAACTCCGGCGGCGAGTGGGTGATCGACGTGCCGAGCACGTTCGCCCAGCCGTCGATGAACCCGCTCGTCATCACGTTGCCGAGCTCGCAGAGCGCGTTTTGGGCCATGTCGCCGAGCGGCTCGTCGGGCTCCATCGGGAGCATCGCATCCGCGACCGCCGCCGCCGAGGACTCCTCAAAGAGGATCGCGAGGTAGCCGCTCGGCTCTCCCTGGAGCTCAAACACCGTCCCCGCATGGGGCTCGGTGCCGACCTCTGCGGGCACGTCGGCGAGCGGGACGAACCGGAGCCGGCTCACGTCGACGCTCGTCTCTAACCCGGTCATCATCGCGATGTTGTCGGCGGCGTTCGCCGACCCCTTCTTCGCCAGCGACGAGAACGTCGACAGCGACTCGTACGGCACCGCCGTGCTCGCCGTGCCGCCGGCCGCCTCGCCGCCGGCCGCTGCCGCGGGCGCCGTCTTCCCGACGATGAGGTCGCGGAAGGGCCCCGAGTCGGGCAGCATGTAGATGGAGAAGTCGAGGTCGGTCGTCGTCGCGTCGAGGCGGCTCTCGAAGAGGAACACACCGTCCCCGGCAAGCGCGCCGTCCGGCAGCACCGCTGCGCCGTCCGCCTCGAAGTACCGCGGCGGCGACATGTCGATTGCCTTCCCGAGGTAGTTCGCCCAGCCGTCGAGGAAGCCGCCCAAGGCGATGTTGCCGACCTCCGTCACGGCGCTGCGCTCCATCGACTGCCCGCCGGGGAGAAGCGAGAGCAGGGCGTCGGCGTTGACCGCGTCGAACGCGAGGACCGCCTCGCCGTCTAACCCGCCGCGGAGCCCGACGCTCACGCCGATCGACTCCCGGCCGGCGAACGACTCGGCGAGGTCCTCGCCGCTGGCGACGCTCGCGCCCGTCACCTCCACCGCGAGGTCGGTCCCAGTCAGGTCCGAGAGCGCGCCGGCGGCCTGTTTGGCCCCTCGTTCCGCGAGGCGGTTACAGGCGCCGAGCGCGCGGACGTCGACGCGCATTATACCGCCGAGCCGATGGCGTCGAGCACGTTCGGCTTCTGGAACGGCTTCGTGATGTACCCCTCCGCGCCCGCCTTGATGGCCGCCTTCATCTTCTCCTCCTGCCCGACACTGGTACACATGATCACCGTCGCGTCGGGATTGTCTTCGAGGATCTCCGTCGTTGCCTCAATACCGTCGCGGATCGGCATCACGATGTCCATCATCACGAGGTCTGGCCCGTGTTCCTCGTACATGTTGACCGCCTCTACGCCGTTCTCTGCCTCCCCGACGATCTCGAACTCGCCCTCGAGGATCTCCCGGAGCAGGTTCCGCATGAACTCCGAGTCGTCGGCGATGAGTACCCGCGTAGCCATTGTTGTCTGAAACCGGGCGCAGCGATCACTTAATCGCTCCCCCGCGGTTCTCAGCGATGAGAACGGAGCTGTCACGAGTCGAGCGCGGCGCGGGCGCGAGGAGCGACGAGCAGCGGCGGAAAAGCCCGAGGCGGCGGCTCGTGCGAAGGCCGATGGTCGGAGCGCCGGTCAGACCTAGTGCCTGAGGAGGTGGACCGCGCCGACGAGGACGGCCCCGCCGAACGCCTCGTGGGCGCCGAACGGGAGGGGATCAGCCCCAAGCTGCGCGAGCCGTCGTCGGTCGGCCCCTCGGACAGCGCGCCATCGCCGTCGGTCCCGTTGGCGGCGTGCTCGCTGTCGGGGCCCTCCCCGTCGTCGGATGCCGTCTCGTCGGTCGACTCGCCGTCGTCGTCCGGCCCGTCAGCCGCGTCGTCGTTCGCGGCGCTGGC
This sequence comes from Halorubrum sp. CGM4_25_10-8A, assembly GCF_005435025.1. NCBI lineage: Archaea > Methanobacteriati > Methanobacteriota > Halobacteria > Halobacteriales > Haloferacaceae > Halorubrum > Halorubrum sp. CGM4_25_10-8A. The sequence goes on from NZ_SGTX01000004.1 coordinate 2,887, forward strand.
GGTCGTCCCTCCGTCGCTCGTGTCGATCACGAGGTAGAAGCGCCCGGGCGCGTCGGGCGTCTCCAGTTCGGTCGCGTCGGCGAGAAAGAGTGTGACGTCCTCCGGGTCGGCCCGCGACAGGTTGAGCCGCGAGGCGGGCTCGTTGATCCCGGGGTTCGTTTGCCTGACGCGGAGCGACACCCCATCCTCGGCGGTCAGGAAGTCCCTCAGCACGCGGTGGTCGACCGTCTGGCCGGCCTCGAGCGGGCCCGCGTCGCGCGCCGCCGAGAAGTGGAACAGCGCGCCCCAGATGCCGGTCGCCTCGGACCCGAAGACGATCCGGTTGCCCTTCGTCACCGCGGTCCGGTCAAGCCCGTTGGCCTGGAGCCCGGCGAGCGACTTCGTGTCGCCGTTGCTGTCGCTGTCGATGGCGGCCAGGTCGATGCTGGTGAACACCTCGATGTCGTCGTGGAACGCCGGATTCTCCAAGCCGAGGTCGGCTGGACGATGCCCGACCCGTCAACGGCGAGGGTGCCGTCAGTGATCGCGAGCCGGTACCGCTGCGAGACGAGCGGGCGAACGAGCCTGGCAGCGGCCGTCGCGCCGGCGAAGCCGCTGACGTTGGCGAGGGAAGTCGCTGTCACATCGCCGTCCGCGTTCCTGAACGTGAGACCACACGAGGCGTCGTCGCGGGTGCAGCTCCGCCCGTTGGTCTGGTTCGTCCCGATCGTCCGGGTGTTGATCGTTATCGTCGTCTGGGCAGTGATCTTGATCACGTCGACGTACCCAACCGACTGGCCGGTGTCGCTGAGCCGGTTCCCGCCGACGAGCAGGTACGCCACCCGTTGGGGTTGTTCGCTGGGTGGCGTATCTCGATCGGATCGCCGGCCACGGGGGTGTAGGTCGCCCGGGAGAAGCCGCCGCTGATTATCAGGCCGTGTAATGAGGCCGGCGAACTCGGCCGCCGAAATCGAGAATCACCCGACCCAAACGCCTCTGCCGGTCCGAAGAATTAAGCCCTGCGGGAGCCCGAATCACGGCAATATGCCATCGTGTCCCCGCTGTGACGCACCGGTCGACGACAACGCGCGGTACTGCGCGCAGTGTGGCGCCCCGCAGACAGAGGACGCGGCTGAGGAGCTAGACGAGTACGTCCAGCGGCAGGCGGAGCAGGTCGCCGGATCCGACGGCGGGGGCGGCGGAGGCAGCGGATCGAGCGGGACCGACGTTTTCCCGTCGACAGAGGAACTCACCGACCGCGAACAGCTGTGGCGGCGGGGGTCGTATGTCCTCGGCTACGGAACGATCGTGATCGCGATGACCCGCGTGCCGGCGGCCGAGTCGTGGCCGCTGATCCTCGCCAGCGTGGCGATCTTACCGCCGATCCGCCGGCTCACCGCCGAGCCGCTGGGCAGTCCACTCAAACGCGAGGTGATGGCGGGGATATACGCAGTTTTCGCAGTCATCGGGATCGCGTTGTTCGTATTGTTGGGGTGAGCCAGTGGGTGGCAGTTTTGTGAGGAATTTCGCCTACCCTCCGTCTTTAGTTACGGTTTTCGCAGCATATTGTTGATGGATTGCTATCTTGTGACTTCGGTCTGTCGCGGGTGAATTCTATTCGGCTTAGAGAGACGTTCAAATCGGTACTCAGCTTTGAACGTTGTCGTGTTGACACTATTGGACCCGAAATCGGAGGAAAAGACGTTCTACGAGGAGTTTACGGTATCGGCCGAACTGGAGAGTGATTCACAGAGGATAATGAAGGCAGCGTTCAGGGCGTTTGAACCTCTAGTGGAAAGTGGAGCGTCTGCGGCTGAACTCCCTTTTCCATGCTCACACCGTCTCAGCCGCCATTTTCGGTCGATTAAGTGTTAGATACTCAACGTTCAAAGCTGAGATCGGTAGTTGTAGCTACTCAGGGGAATACAGTGACTGTATCAACAGTCTCCTACCGAAGAGCGAGAGGAAAAAATGACGGCGTTATCAGCTGTGTTGGCGCCGGGAAATGAGCCCAACGATTAGCAATGCTATGAGGGCAGCTACAACCCCAAATCCAGGCGTTGAGCCGTCCGTATCTTCTCCTTCGTCTGTTTCATCCTCTCCGCTTGCGGAGTCTTCGTCAGCGCTATCACTTTCATCGTCACTTCCCATGCCGTCATCAGCACCCTCGTCACTATCCGTGTCATCTGTCTCGTCACCATCATCTGGGATCTCAACGGTCAGCGTTCCAGTTTGACTATCCGATTCAGTCATAACGGTGTACTCAAGGCTGCCTTCGATTCCCGACGTGTTGATCCCAGTAAATGTAACAGTCGTGCTACCCTGTTGGTCAAGTGTTACTTCTTGAGTGGCGACCGTGTCGTTCCCAACACGGAGTTCAACATCCTGAGTGCTGTCGCTGTAGCGGCTCGTTGTGACTGTCGTGGATACATTGAACCGTTCACCTTGCGTCACAGTGATATTCTGCGGATCAAGGTTTGAGAGGGAGAACGTAGTCGGGAGACTACCGCCGCCACCACCGCCGCCACCGCCACCACCACCACTGCTGTCATCGTCGTCCTCATCAGTGGTCGAAGATTCGGCGACTGCGAACGGTGAGAGACCGCTACTGGTTGCCGTCAGCCTAACGTCACCATTAGTCGGAGTTGCGTCGGTAGCAAGCTGTTTCCACGCGCCATCAACGTAGTGTAGCAGCACGGCGTTTTCTGTAGCGATTCCTACCTCGTCAAGCCGAGACTGACTGATCGTTACTGTGACCTCTGTGTCTTCACTCACACTGGAATCACCACTAATGTCAAGATATGTCGCAACAGAATTATCCGGGGTTGGTGCTCCTCCAGTGGGTGAAGATGACTCAGTGACCGACACGTTCTTTACACCAGAATCAGACGGCAGGCGAACACTCACGTTGCGGACATTACCGTCTCCTGTGAGCTGAACATTAGTACGCCCGTCATCAACAGAGTTGCTTCCGCTGCTGATCGCATTAATGACCTCAAAGTCGACTCGATTTGAGGACATCCGCGTTGGTTCTCCTTCAACCATTGCAACGTGAACAGCGACGTATTCACCCGGGGCAAAGTTCTCAAGTGTGTCGACAGTTAGGGTAGTATCGCTCCCTGCTTGTTTCGAGGTTACAGAGGCATTTATTCGTGAATCGCCCACAGAATCGGTCTGCGGTTCGCTAAATTCACCCTCATTCGCAAGGAACGTGATAACGTCAGGAAGTGCGTAGACGCCCGATCGTTTGTTTGAGGTTAGAGTGCGGCCAAATGCTGACACATCATCTTTCGTCCGCTGAACACCATTAACCTCGTCAATTGAGTGTTCGATTTCGAATTCATCTGGTGTCGTATCAGCGTCGATGTCACTAGGGGCTACAAGAGTTAGGTCTTCGCTGGCTACTTGTGATTCATTCCAAATTGCGACAGCATGCTCGATGTCACTGCTTCCTAAGTTAGCGTTAACATCGAATGTCACACTATCGCCCGCCGCATATGTTTCGCTAGCACGTTGGACACCCAGCGTAGATGCCGTCTCTTGGACAATCGCAGAGTCAACGCCAACAACGCTCACCTCACCCGGAACAGTAATGTCGCCGTTGTTGACGACGTTGAGTCCTTGGCCGCTGTTCGTAACTACTGCCATGTAGAGATACGACCCTGGCTCAGCGTTGTTGATTGTGAAGTCGGCCCCGCCGTTCGTTACCTGCTGGGAGCTAACATTGTCAAACGTGACATCGTCGCTATCTGCGTTGTCACGAATGAACTGACGGAGGGTATCAATATTAGTCGTGGATGGGACTTGTGTGTCTGTGGACTCGATCCTCGCAGAAATGAGATGAACCTGTTCGTTGTCAAGGTTATTAATTGGATCAAAGCCCAAGTCGATTGTGGCAGTATTCTCATGTACAACCAACCTGTTAATCCCTAGGTCGACCTTAACTCTTGGATTGTCGAGGCGTACACTGGTGTCCATATTTTCTACCGCTGTTGCAATAGCATTGTTTTGGCTTCGATCTACACGAAGCGTGAATGGTGCGGAATTCCGAACATCAACACTCTGCGTTACGTTGATAAAATCGCCAGACTGTTCAACCGGTTGACTGGTGGTGGGCGGATCATCTATTGCCTGAGGGGCTGGACCGACTGCTCCAGCAGCTCCTGCCACTGGGGACATGAGCATAACAGCAGTAATAACGCCCACAAACAACTTGTTGAGTGGCATACTAATTCGAATGTCACGCGGGGACATATTAATTTCTTTGGAGGGGAGTGCGTCGCAGTAGAAAGATAGCACCAGAGGTCGCACGATGCCGAAAGATTCAGTACCCCGATGGATCTGAATTGAATTATGTCACGAGTTTTGTTCGTTGCCCTCCTTGTTGCTTTAGCGAGCCTCTTTGGCGCAACAGCAGTCGTACAAGCGAACGGCTCAGATGTCATAACGGTTGAAAACGGAGAAGTTGATGTGCCGGACCGGCCCGTAGAGATTGACCCATTCGGATCATACAACGTGTCATCGGTTGCCCCCATTAAGCCAGGTGAACAGATTGAAGTTTCTGTTTCAAAGAACACAGATGAGCGATTTAATCTGTACTTGTACGACGCCAATAAGAATCCGGTGAAATCAACGAACACGACAGAATCTACTGTTACGTTTGATTCGGACGATCTCAGCGCTGGAACCTACATACTTGCGTACTTTTCTAATGAAACGTTGCAGACAGTTCAACCAGTTGTGATTCAAGGGTATGAGACAACGGTCACTGCCCCGTCAACAGTTGCGGTTGGTGACAATGGTTCAGTAAACGTTACTCTAACAGCGTATGATGGTTCGGATGAGCCATCGATCGAAAGTGTCGGAGTGGTACTCGTAGATGGCGAGCAAGGAGAGCCGATTCCAGCAACTAAAGAGGGAGACACGTACACAGCACCACTTGATGATGAGTATGAGCCTGGCGACTACCGCCTGTACGCTGTCGTGAATGGGTCCGGTCAGGTTGCTGGACAGTTCTCGAACATTCTCTCCGTGAGCGATGAGCAATCGCTGACTATCACTGAAGAAACGGCAGATGAGTCAGGAGACACCGGAAACAATGGTGGTAGCGGTGGCGGTGGCGGTGGTGGTGGAGGTAGTGCTGCTCCCGTGGACAATACGACATCTGAGAGTGTGAATGAGACGACTAACGCCACCAGTGAAAACAAGTCAGTCGAAGTAAACAGTACTGGTCAGAACGTCTCGAACACGACTAAAAGTAATGTAACAGCAGACGGAGAAGCGAATACCACCAACGCTACAGGCAGCGAGAAGTCTGACCCGAGTGGAAACGTTACGGGAAGTACACAAGACACTGGAGACAATAGTAGCCAAGTAACTGAACCATCGGAACCAAACCCAGATCAGAATACCGACGAATCAGTTCCACTAAATGGTCCTACGCTGCTGCTAATTTCGCTGTTTGTGATTGGAGCGGTGACACGGCTCAGAAATTGACATCCTCCTCCGCGTGAACGCGGAGGAATCCCGAGCGGTGGGTGTTTCAGGTTCACAGTTCAGTCACTCAGCTTTGAACGTTGAGTATCTAACACTTAATCGGCCGAAAAATGGCGGCTGAGACGGTGTGAGCACGGAAAAGAGAGTTCAGCCGTAGACGCTCCGTTCTCCACTGGAGGTTCAAACGCCGTGAACGCTGCCTTCATTATCCTCTGTGAATCACCCTCCAGTTCGGTCGATACCGTAAACTCCTCCTAGAACGTCTTTCCCTCCGATTTCGGGCCCAATAGTGTCAACACGACAACGTTCAAAGCTGAGACAATCACACAACTCCCACACCTTTCGGGCACGGGTAGCGTGGAAGAGGCGCGTCAGGGCCGGAAAATTGTCAACCAGTTGCTTCAACGTCGATCCAAAGATGGAGGTTACGATATGCGTTCTCACTGGTGGGTGTATCTGGCAGACTGCCATTATATAAGAGGTACTGAACCCGAAGGTTCTCACCAGTCTGTGGTGGGCGAAGGGTATGTTGCTGATGCTGGGTCTCGTTGTGAGGGACCGTCACCTCAAACCGATCAATTTCGGTCCGATCAAGTACAGTTGTTGAGTTGTCTGTCGTATTGACTTCTTGTACTTGGACAACAACAGTATACGTCGTCGATTGATACTCATTGTTTCCGATTCCGACGATCAGTTCTGCTGTCTCGCCTCGTGTCATCGTTTCAGGATATCCGTCGGCAACGAGTTCACCATCAGGATTCTCCGTAAGGAGGTAAAACTCCGTGAACTGCTCGCCTTGAGGTGGAACCGCAACCGCATAGCCAACGCTGCCGATAGCAAGTAGTACCGAAATGGCGAGTACAATATTGAGTGTGCCGTCAACCCGATCATCCGGATCAAACAATTCTTGTTTTGTGGCACCGATCCAATCGGGATAAGGGACAACGAACCGCTCGTCTGGCGGCAGTTCCCAGCGGCGTTGTGCGGCAACAGCGACACAGATGAGTGTGAACCCAGCAACGCTCGTCGCAATTGGGACAAGCCGGATTCCCCATGGTGTGAAGTTCAAGATGAGCCCGATCAGCGGCACAATCGCAATCGAGAGCCCAAACGAGAGCGCCGTCCGTTCGATCCTGTCGATCCCTGAACTATCAGTCGGGTCAGAGTTGACCGTTTCTGTATTGCCGTATTCTGCGGCTGCCTCAGTACCTGGAACTGGCTGCGGTGTTGAGTCGTCGGTACTCGCTGTTTGCTTTGATTGCTCGGCAGTTTCGACCGGTGGAGACTCCGATCCGGATTCTGGAAAGAGCGCGGCAATGAACGCATATCCAGGGAGAAACAACACGAAAGTGAGCCCGAATCCGACGCGGAGTGGCGTCTCATTGATTACGGGTACGAAGACAGTCGCAAGCGTCAACAACGTCAGGATAACTACCGCAGCGAGATCAGCTGGCAGTCGACGAATAGGATGTGGAAGAACGAGCCAAACATCCTGACGATCCACCATGGTGCTCTGAAATGGGACAGAAGACAAAAGTCACTCGGTCAGCGAATGCGTGGCCTACGTCTTTAGCCGGGAGAGCCAGCACCAGAGGATTGATGCCGGAGGATACAGAGACACGAGTAATGGGACTCGGGAAGCGACGCCAGTTTCTCTACGGGGTCGTCGCGTGGATGCTCAGTGTCATTGTCTTGTTGACGGCGCTTGAATCGTTGACACTAGAGCTCTTTTTTGTGATGTCGCTTATTGGACTGTTAGTCGTCGTTGAACTCACAGCCCCATTCAACGTGACACCACGTTGGCGGCGCCGTCTTCTGCCTGTAATTGCGATTGGACTTGCGGGGTTCGGATATATCGTTATCAGACGCATCTTGGAGATTCTTCCAGAGGGAGTCATATAGATGCGTAGACCACCGGTCCCACGTCTCGTATTGTATGCGCTGATTCTCACGCTCAGTGTGGCAATCGTCATCGCAGCGAGTACAAGTACGGCTACATTCGGCGGGTATAACATCGACTGGGACGGAACGAGTGAGTTTCGAGAACTCGCAGATCAACAAAGCGAGTCACAGATCGCCCTCGAAACGACAGCCTATGAGCGTTCTAACACGAGTGAAACAACCGCAATTATTCTCGCTCCCGAAGAACCCTACACAGCAAACGACTCACGGCGTGTCCGAGCGTTCGTACGGTCGGGTGGTACTGTTGTCATTGCTGATGACTTCGGTTCCGAGGGGAATGCGTTACTCTCAGCGGTCGGTGCGGATGCCCGGTTTAACGGGACACAACTACTAGATGAACGTGAGTACTACCAAGCGCCCTCACTCCCAGTAGCGACGAACATCACTGACTCACAGTATACCTCTGACGTTGCGCAGCTGACGTTGAACGGCGCAACGGCAATCGACGCCAACGGATCAACCGTACTCGCCACAAGCTCGCGGTTCGGCTATCTCGATCGAGACGGAACAGGAGGATTATCGCCGGGCGATGAACTGAGTACCTATCCGGTAGTGACCGTCGAATCCGTTGGTGATGGACGCGTGATCGCGGTGAGTGATCCCAGTGTGTTCATCAATACAATGCTAACGCAGCCCGACAATGAGGCGTTCGCGACGGCACTCTTGGAGACACGCCAGCAGACGCTGCTTGATTACTCGCGAGCTGGTGAACAACCACCTCTATCTATCATACTCTTGGCTGTTCGGTCATCAGTAGTGGTTCAGATGGGTATCGTCGGGGTTGGGATTGGATTCGTCTGGGCGTACGGTGTCTTCGGTCGGTTCACCAGCCGATCGATCTGGGGTGGGCTACTCGAGATAGTACCGGAGCCCCTACGTGACCACTTCCCAATATGGCTTCGTGAAATCACTAGTGGCGACGAGGATACGCCGACGGAACTTATTGATGAGGACACGCTCCTCAGATCGCTCAGTCAGCGACATCCCGAGTGGGATGAGACACGACTTCGGCAGGTGATGACAGATGTTTTATCCGAGCGCTCACGAACCGAAGATGATGAGTAGTCCGGAGGGGGTGTATGAGGCGATCTGTGAGGCGACCAGTGGGGTCGTCGTCGGAAACGAAGACATTCTGGAGGGGCTTACGATAGCACTACTGACAGACGGCCACGTCTTGCTTGAGGGAGTTCCCGGTGTCGCAAAGACTACCATTGCCAACGCATTCGCGCAGGCAACAGGCTTGTCGTATAGCCGGGTTCAGATGACACCGGATATGGTTCCGGCTGACGTCGTCGGAACAAACGTATACCGACAAGCAACAGGGGAGTTCCAACTACGGAAAGGCCCGGTGTTTGCGAATCTTGTCGTGGCCGACGAAATAAATCGGGCAACCCCGAAAACACAAAGCGCACTGTTGGAGGCGATGGAAGAGTCAACGGTTACTATCGACGGCGAAACACTCTCGTTGCCAGCACCGTTCATGGTGATTGCGACACAGAACCCAATCGAAATGGAGGGTGTCTTCGAGTTGCCTGAGGCCCAACGGGACCGATTTCAGTTCAAATACACTGTCGATATTCCCGACCGAGCAGAGGAACGAGAAGTACTCAACCGATTCGATAGTGCGCCGGCGTTGGATGCGGAGACAGTCTCACAAGTCGTTGACTCAGATGAGCTTGCGGCCGCACAAGACGTTGTCACAGACGTGTTCGTTGCTGAGTCGGTCAAAGAGTACATCCTAGATCTCGTCGCTGCAACACGAGAGGCAGCCACGCTCCAGTATGGTGGCTCACCGCGGGCCACACTGGCGTTTCTCCGCGGGAGTAAGGCCCGGGCAGCGATCCGAGGCCGTTCGTATGTCATTCCTGATGACGTGAAAGCGCTCACAGAGCCCGTGTTCGTCCATCGAGTCATTCGGACGACTGATGCGGAACTTGCCGACCAGTCTGTCACAGCGATCATTGAGGAGATCGTCGATGGTGTGATGCCGCCAAGCGCAGATCTCGAGTTCGACGCGAACAGCCAACCACAGGCACCCGATGGCGGCTCAGAACTCGACGAAGAGTAGTCCGGGACCGCTACACAGCAGGACTGTGTGGAGACCACCGGCTTCAGGTCTCATTTTGAGTGTCGTACCGACAGGTGATCGCGAGCGGATCATCGTCAGTTATCTCGACACGGACCGGTATACTAAGCGTTTCAACCAGACTGACAGCCAGAAATGAGGGAATCGGATGATCAATTCCCGTGGGATCACCGAGCCCGGCACCAACCACTTCGAAGGTGACCCGACCTGTGTCGGTATCGACCGCGTACTCAACCCCATCAGCGAGTTCAAACAGTTCAACCAGCGCATCGGCAGCCGTCGCCGCAATCGTGTGCGGAGTCTCGCCGAGTGGCTGGCTGCGGGTGTCTTCAAACGCCTTGAAGAGTGGTCTCCCAGTTGGATGGAAGGCGACGCCACCCTGCTCAGGTGTCTCGGGAACGACAAACAGATCCGATAGTGCTGAATCAGGTGGAAGCGGCCGGTCCTGGTAGCGTGGAACGAACAATCGGACGTCATCTGTCGGCACATACACCGGATCTCCTTCCAAGCCAAGTTCATCCACAGTCGCATCGCGATCGGCTCGGAGCGCTTGGAATAAGCGCGCACCGACGCGCGCGGATACAAATCGTTCTGGGGTTAACACGAACGTAAGCACGCCGGCGAAGACGCCTGTTCCGCCGAGAGCGAACAGGACAGCCCGAGCGTCTGGAAAGATGAGCCCACCGGCGATCCCGGCGACACCAACAATAAACAATCCGAGTGCGGTCCGTCGATAGGTGGCCTGTTGGGCGCGGGCATACTCTTCACGGAGTTGGCGATTCTCCGCTTCGAGGACAGCAAGTTGTCGCCGGAGATCAGCTGGTGACGTCTCCTCGGGTGATTCCGACTCCGTCACAGCTGATCGTGTTGCGTCTGTCTCTCCGGTACTGGCCATTCCGTCGCTGTCCCTTTCGAGACTGGTATGTTTACCTTTTCGGCTCGCTTTCGTCGTTGGTTGAAGAAGGATTGCTCTGGATCTCGTCAGTCTCGCTCAACTCAGAGGCTGGATCAGTATCAGGATGTGTGTCGGGAACAGAAGTCTCACCGGCTGTCTCATCAGTTGACACAGCAGTTGTCGTCTCAGCACCACTAGCCCCGTCAACTGACGGTGTGTGATCCAAAGCGACACGACCGAGCTGTACCAACGTCACCCGCCGGGCAAGATACGTCCCCACTATGACAGCGACACAGAGGAGCCCACCTGCCACGACGAGCCCCTCACGGAGTCCAATAGCAACGACAGCCACGAGTAAGCCATACGTCGGTAGCGTGCCGATAAATACTGCCCACCGCTGGTGACATCGGGCAGGCTCAGTAAGCACACAGAGCAACGCGAGTTGCGTCACACCGACAAGCAGCGTGTCTTCGAGAGAGATCGTGGGAAAAACGGCAAGCTGGCCTGTAGCGAAGGCAATCGGTGCGGGGAGCACCCCTGCGACGAGTAACAACGGAACGGCAATGAGGAGTTCACGCGTCATCCCGGTAATAGCGATAACGCCGAGGAGGATAACCAGCGCACCGATACTGACGGGATCGCGAGCTCGAAGTGATCCGATGGGCGGGTCCATACGCGACTGTGGTGTGTCCGTGTGAGTCATCGGGTAGTTGAACTCATCCGACGGTGTGCGAGCACCGCATCGACACGGCTGTCTGGTGCGATTTCGAGTGCTGTCATTCGGGGATGCGTATCGAGATCCTGGCGGAGTGTTTCAAACGTTCTATACTGGTCGTATGCGACATCGAGATCCGTCAGCCCAGCCGGTTCGAACAGACATTGGGGAGTCAAAAACAGGATCGTCCGGCCACCGCCACGGACAGCAGCCTTCGCCGCCTCCGTTACTGTGGTCGGATCTGTATCACTGGTAACGATAACGAGCACGTCGTCGGCGCCGACTTGGTTACGAACGCTGCGGACAGTCCCGACAAGTGGGTCATCACGGATTCGTGTCACATACGGGTCCTGATCACGCAGATACGCTCCGAGAATCCGCGCAAATGGTGTCTCATCATCAGTGAGGCGATCACTCCGCTCACGGGCCTCACGCGCCGTCCGTCCACCTGAGGATGAGTCGGCGGTGGTCGGGACGAGGTCATACAGTCGAGACTCGATCTGTGCGTACGTCTGATCGCTTGTCCCAGATTGAACGATATTCGTCAGGCCGTCATCACCGACCGTGCGTAAGCCAAGTGGGTCATCACGAGTAGCAGCCGCGCGTGTGATTCCGATTCCCACCTCACGGGCGTACTCCAACATCGTCTCTCCGTCACGGCCCACCCCCATCTGTGAGCGGTGGTCGATGATAAGCGTCGTCCGCCGATCGGTTTCTCCTTCGGTTTCTCTGATATAGGTCTCTGCGAGCCGCGCCGTTGCGTTCCAATCGATCTGTTGAACATCATCACCGGGGACGTACTGTCTGAGTTCCCGAATTGTCACGCCAGGACCAGGACGATCCGATTGGTGTTGCCCATAGGCGCTGTCAACGCGTTCACCACCCCGGCCGACATGGAGGTCCGGCGTTGGTGGACGGACCGTTACCGTCGGTGTGGTCTCCCACTCAACATGCGTCTGATACAAACCTAGCGGATCGTGTAGAGTTATGATTGGCTTGGGGAATTCAAATCGACCCGATATCGAGGCGGTAACGGTGAACTCCGTCGTGTCTTCTGTGTCACCTGGCGCTAGCGAGAGCGTCTGATCGCCGGCTTCGGTGGTGACGCCCGGTGGTGTGGTCGCCTGAACGGTCACCGGGAGGGTAGTACGAGTGTTCGGTCGCGATAGCGACACCGTAGCTATAATCGGCGTATCAACAAGTGTATCATCAGCACCGAGCGTGTAGGTTACTGTCGTTCGGTCGTATGCCTGCGTAAATGTCCGACCCGCAACCGCGGCGGTGGCAAGAATCCACGCGCCGAGTCCCGCTGCCGCAAGTAGCAACGCCGGTCGTTCAGCAAGCACACCGATGATGACGAAGACAAGACCGCTTCCGGCCGTTGCCCACCAGCGGTCTGTGACGTCCATTGGGTACATCTCAGTTTCAATTCAATTCAAACTTGGCTTCCGATCTGGCCGTTCATCTTTGAGGAAGAGGAACATTCAAATCACCTGACGGCTGGTATACTGGTGTGTTGGCTCGCCGTCGCCGCTACAGCGCACTCGCCGCTGCGATCATTCTTGTCAGTGTCATCGCCGGTGGGGTTGGAGCAACCCCAGCTCCAGGGCCAGAAAGTTCGGCCACGAACGGGACAGCTAATGAGACGGCCAACGCCACGCCCCCGCACCAGAACCCCGAAGTCATCTCTGAAGCTGGTGACGACCAACGCGTCGCAAGCCATCTCGCGACACAACTAGGGTCACGGTTGAATCTGAGTGCGGCCGCACTCAGCGAGGGTGAGTACGCGGAGGGTCGGCTACCACTCGAAGCCGAAGAATATGCTGTCCTTCTCGAGCGGTATTCGGCCGTGGCTGCTGACATTGGTGCCGAGGAGACAGCGGATCGGTTCAATCTAACTCGTGAACAGCAGCTACAACTGACAGATTCAATCGAGGAATTGGAAATAACTGGCCAAGAGTATCAGAATGCGGTCGACAACGGGAGTGATGAAAAAGCACGGCAATTGGCACGTGAACTCCTAACGACTGCTGAAGAGCTGAATCAAACGACAACGGAGCTCAACGAACAGTACGACGCACTCGAAACAGAGACTGAAATCGATTTCAACGCAACACAGGAGTCGATCTCCGTCGTTCAACAAACGGTCCAGCGAGCGGCAGCTGGCGTCATCGACCGTGAGTTTACTGAGACGAACATAACTGTCGAGACGAACCAAACAACGGTCGCCGCAAGCGATCCACTGCGTGTTTCCGGACAGCTGACCACGGTCGATGGAGCGCCAATCAGGAACGCATCGGTAAGCGTTAGCTTAGGTGAAGATTCCATCACGACACGCACGACCGAGACTGGACAGTTCGAGACGACATACCGACCACTGCTCGCCTCGACAAGTGTGAGGAACCTCACAGTAGCATATACGCCCACTGGGAGTGAGCCGTATCTTCCAGTTACGGAGACGGTTGCCGTCTCGATCACTGAGCAGGCTGCGACATCGGTCGAACTCGAGAACACGACTCAGGCGGCCGCGTTCACCGAGCCAGTTCAGGCCACTGGACAGGTTATGATCGCAGCCGAATACAACCGATCGCTTGCGGGCATTCCCATTGTTTTGACACTCGACCAGCAGCGGATCGCGACTGCCGAAACCAATGCTAGTGGTCGCATTACGCTTTCGGGATCGATGCCGGAGACAATTCCAGCCGGTGATGCTAATCTCCAAGTGTCAATCGATCGGCGTGAGCTGGCGATCGAGCGGTCGATGGCAACGGCACCGATCACCGTTCGATCGACCCCAACAGACCTCTCGATTGACCCGACCGTCACCAGCACGAACGAGACTCGGAATGTAACGGTGGGTGGGCAGTTACGGACTGCCGATGGTGACCCACTGTCCGATCGATCTATTCGTGTCGCGATCGGAGAGACTACTCTCGGTACTGTCGAGACGAATGCGAGTGGGGGGTATCAGGCTACTTACGAGCTTCCAGCCGGTCTTCGTGGCAGTGACATCACGGTGACTGCGACCTTCGAGGGTACTGGCACGAACCTAGAGGCGAGTGCGGCTCAACAACGCGTGCCACTTCCAAGCGCCGGAGTTGGAGTCGGCAGAGTCCTCGCTGGTGTCGTTGGTGGTGGCCTCTTAGTCATGAGTGTTATCGTGGTGTTGCTCGCTTCGCGTGGCGTTGATCGAGAGTGGATCACGCAAACCTGGGCTCGAGTTACCGATTCAACGGACCCGGCCGCAGACTCCGAGACAACGACAACCACCGCGTCGTCTGCCACGACTGGACTGTCGGATAACGGCCAGATAGAGGCGGTCACGCAGGCATCATTACATTCGGCCCGTGAAGCGCTGGCTGCTGGCCACCCAAATGTTGCCGTCCAGTCTGCGTACGCAGCCGTCCGGTCACGGTTACAATCTAGTGACTCACTGTCGACCCCACAGACTCATTGGGAGTTTTATCGCCAGTTACATGCCGATCATGAGATCAATACGGCACAGTTAGCACAGGTCACAGAAGCGTACGAGACCGCTACGTATTCGGCAGACGGACTGTCATCGGATGCGGCTGCCGAGACCCTCTCAGCAGTAGAGGAACTGATCGGCGACTCGGGGACGAGTTCTACCAGGTGATATCCCGCAAAAGAATTCTATTCAACGGCGTTATATGTTGTCCAAAATTAAATCAGAATAGATGTTACCGTGGGGACATGCTGCGTTCGGCTACCTCATCTACTCGGTGTATGCTCGCTGGCAGATCGGGCATCCGCCGATCGGCTTGGCCGTCTTCGCACTTGGACTTGGAACACAGTTTCCCGATCTGATTGATAAACCGCTGACGTGGACGATCCCACTGCTCCCCTATGGACGGAGTCTGTCTCACTCATTAGTGACGTTCTCAGTGGTCGTACTCGTTCTGCGGAGGCTCACTCAGTACTCCGATCAGCGTACACTCGTCAGTGCGTTCGCGATTGGCTACGTCTCCCATCTGGTTGGAGATGGCATCTATCCAGTGCTTACACAGGAGTATACCGGACTCGGGTACTGGCTCTGGCCTCTGACTTCCGTGCCGGAAGGTGAATCCCGGAGTTTCATCGAATTCTTTCTCACTCTTGAAGCGACACCGATGGTGGTGTTTGGGGGTGTCCTCACGGTTGTGGGTCTCGTGGTGTGGGTGTATGATGGACTACCTGGAGTAAAGGACTTGTACGCAGAGTATGTCCGGTGAATTACAGATGAGTTCGATGAGCGACTCACCCGTTGTCCAGTGTACGGAGGTTGTTCGAACGTACACACGCGGCAGTACTGGAGGCCTTTTCTCACGACAATCTGGGACGTCAGTCACGGCTGTAGATGCCGTTTCGATGGCGGTCCAACGGGGTGAGTTAGTCGGCCTCGCGGGCCCTAGTGGAAGCGGAAAATCCACATTGCTTCATCTACTGGCTGCGCTCGAGACACCCGACACTGGCAACGTCGCGATTACTGGTATGAACACCAGTTCGATGGGCGAACGTGGACGCACCGCCATCAGGCGCGATCACGTCGGAATTGTGTTCCAACGGTTCCACCTCCTCCCGTCGTTGACAGCGCTTCAAAACGTTGCGCTGCCAATGATCGAACAAGGCAGTGGGAAACGAGAGCGGCGACGCCGAGCACAGTCACTACTCGAAGACGTTGGACTAGGCGATCGACTCTCACATCGCCCAGCAGCACTCAGCGGTGGTGAACAACAGCGGGTTGCTGTCGCGCGGGCTCTTGGCGGGGACCCAGATCTCGTGATCGCTGACGAGCCAACCGGTGAGCTCGATTCGACGGCCAGCGAGGCAGTCTTAGATTTGCTCGCGGACGTGGCTGCCGATCATGCTGTCGTTGTCGCGTCACATGACCCGATGGCGATCGATCGGATGGACCGTGTACTCCGGCTCCGTGACGGGAGGCTCACTGATGGGTAAACGAAGTAGTCACTTCGGGGTTGGTGTCACCCAGACCGTTGGCCGACTACGGACTGGTGAGAGTCGGCGGCTCCTGTTGAGCGTGTGTGGCGTGGCGCTCGCTGTGGCGTTGATGATCAGCGTGACTGGCGTCGCGGTCAATTTGGCTGGTGGATCGACGATTCAGGGTGATGATGTGGATTATTGGATCGTTCCCGACGGTGGATCGGTCAGCAGCGTCGCCGTCTCCGTGGAAGGCCCCCAGCTTGGTGCTGTTCATGAGACCACAGCACGGCTCCAAGCTGATGAGCGAGTGACCTTTGCCACGCCAGTTGAACTTCAAATTCTTCAGATTGACACGGACACGACACCCGAATACGTCTTTGCGGCGGGCGTGATTCCACCGGAGAGTGGCGAGCGCCTGTTAGGGCTGCCAACCAACCAGCTTACGCCGGGCGATCCACATTACGCTGATGGGGAGTATACTGGTCCCTGGACGGGCGAAGCGATCGTGAGTGGTGCCGCCGCCGAAATTGTGGGGCTTGAGCAGGGTGATACCATCCATCCCGCCCGAGCAGGGCAGAATCAGACATTCACAACGACTGCCATTGCCGACGGCGATCTCTCTGGTGGCGTAGGCCCCGTCCCGCTGATTGTGGTCCATGCGAGTGAGCTTCAGACACTGACAAACACCGCACGCCAGGATTCAGCCGACCAGATCCTCGTCAGTACAAACGATCCAACCGTCGAATCCACACTAGCGGCGGCATATCCGGAAACACAGGTGTTGACGCGGGCGGGGCTGGGTGGAGAAGACCTTTCTACATCAAGCCTGCCGGTTGCTGTCGCCGTCGCTGCCCTCATCGCAACCGTCGCAATCGGTACGCTGTTCGTTGCAACACTCGTTGGGTTAGAGACAATTGCTGCCCGGGAGATGATCGCCGTTCAAGGGGCGCTTGGCATATCGACATCCTCACAGATGGTCATCGTGTTCGCGCAGACACTCACCATCGCCGGGCTCGGCGGGTTCGTCGGCACTCTGGGTGGGGTGGCTGGCCTCCAAGTATTGAACGTCGGCGCAACCATCTTTGGCTCCGTTAGCCAGATCGCGGCGTTTCACCCCGCCCTGCTCGCCTACGGCCCCGGTGTCGCCTTCGCAATTGGTGTGTTGGCGACGCCGTATCCCGCCTGGATCGCGGCACGAACCGACCAGCTCGAGGTGCTTAGCTAATGCGTGGGGTGTCCCGCTTGCGAGCGGTCACCGGTATTGGGCTGACACAGTTGCGGCAGCACCGCACCCGGACGCTGTTGGCGATTATCGGGATTGCGCTGGCGGTGTTGTCGGTTACGCTACTTGCCGGAGTGGGGCTTGGCGTCGTCGAGACGGGGCAAGAACAGTTCGATGCGTCTGGCCGTGACCTATGGGTTACTGGCGGCCCTGTCCAGCTTGCGCCGGGAACTGTCGGGGGCTTTGAGAACACGGTCGTCGATGCGCATTCGGTTGCGGCCGCAATCGATTCGCGTGAAGACGTGACAGCGGCGGTGCCGATGGCGTATCAAACCGTCTATGTGAGCACGAGTGGGGACGAATGGGAGACGATCGTTGGGGTTGGGTCCGGCGTTGGACCTGCCGTGGAGATCACAAACGGGACACAGTTCCAACAGGGTGACGTCCACTATGCGAACGGGACCTACGCTGGCCCGATGACTCACGAAATCATTATTGATCCGCGGACGGCCGAACTGCTTGATGTCGGTGTTGGAGACTCCATCTATGTCGGCGGGACGCTCTCGTCAGCCCGAGCTAACCAGTTTGAGATTGTCGGTGTTTCACCAACCTTCTCACGGTTTCTTGGAACGCCGTCCGTAACGCTTCACCTGAGTGAGCTCCAAGCGGTCACAGGGACTACCGCAACTGATCGGGCGTCACTCATTACGGTGAGTCTCAACGCAGGTGCCTCTCCAAGTACCGTTTCGAGCGCGATTGAAGCCGAGTATCCCGAATATACGGTTCGGACGAATAGCGAGCAGTTGGAAGCCACACTCGAACGGCAGGCCGTCTTGCTCGCGAGCGGCGGGAGTCTCGTCGTGCTTGGTGTTCTTGCGGGACTCGCGCTCACGGCAAATCTCATGGTGTCGGTGGTGTATCAACAACGACAGGAGCTGGCAGCACTCAAAGCGCTTGGCTCACGGACCTCAACGCTTGTCGGGGTAGTGCTTACACAGGCGTTGGTGCTTGGTGTCCTTGGAGGGGTCGTCGGGGTGGTCGCCACCCTGCCGCTCGTTGAACTCCTCAATCTTACCGCTGCTGCTCTCGTCGGCTTTGAGGACGTGGTCCGGACTCCACGGTGGTTGCTCGGTGCCGGGCTCGCGATCGCTGTCCCGATGAGTCTGGCTGGGTCACTGCTAGCTGGCTGGCAGATCGCGTTGTTGTCTCCAGAAGAAGGATTAGAGTGAATTGCGGCAAGAACGTTCTTCTGCCCGGGGTTAGAACCAATAGGCGTGTTCCCCCACGGACACTTACTCGTCGCCCTCCTACCGGTGATAGCGTACGTCGCCGTTCGTGATCGACACCTACCGACACGTGGAGTGGTGTTTGTGACCGCGGTCGGCAGTCAGTTTCCGGATCTCGTGGACAAGCCGCTCGCACACCAGTTCGGGGTGCTGCCAAGCGGCCGGGTCTTCGTACACTCGTTGCCGTTCGCGCTCCCAATCGCGGCCGGTGTGCTTGCGTACGGGCACTACACCGAGCGGCCGCGCGTCGCCGGCGCGTTCGCCGCCGCATACCTGTCACATCTGGTCGGTGACACGTACCGGAGCCTGCTCGCGGGACAGGTGCCGCCAGACCTGCTGTGGCCGTTTGTCGCGGCGCGGCCGCGCCCCACCGTGCCGTTCTGGGCGGGCGTTAACGGGATCAACGTCCGGCTCTGGACCGCCTTCTCCGCGGTCATACTCGTGGTGACGCTGGTCGTGGTCGCACAGGACGTCAGACACCAGATCCGCAGCACAGCCCGCGCGTAGCGCCGGCTCCTCACCGTCAGAGACGGAGCGTGTGACAGTCTCTCTTCATCAGAGATGTTGTTCAAGCGAACCCGAGTTCACGAGCGGCGTTCGCCGAAATAGTGATCCCTCGCTCTCCGTATGAGACATGACTGGAGACGGATTCGCTGATAAGTTTGTGAAGATCGACGATATATGACTTCGGGCGCTCCTCTTGGATGCGTGTCGTTGCCTTCGTCTCAAAGTGTAGGCCACGGTGCGCGACGTACACCTCGACAAACCGACGCCGGATCGACTCGGGACTCTCCCAGACGACCGCCGGGACGGCATCAAGGGCGGTCTTTGCGCCCTGTGGGGCGCCCATGGCGACGAGACACCGCCCGAGCACCGAGGCGGAGACACATCGAAAACGAGGCCACGTCCAGACGGCGACGGATATCTACCGAGCGGTTTCCGAGGCGATACGCGAAAACTTGGACCAGGTTGACGACAGCAGCGGATACTACGGCCGAGAGGTGGAACGTGCTATCGAGTCGTATACAGAGACAATCGCAGAACAGGACCTCGGCCACGAGCGAAAGCGGCCGTACATCCAGTATCTTTGTGAAGAGTTCGTCGGGGCAGACTACGGCTTCGCCAGCGACTACTACGACGACGCGCTCCGAACGCTCTGTACGACGGACGCAGACCTCGAATACTGGCTGGAGCAACTCGACGCACACATCTCCGGTGTCACACTCGACGCAGTACTATCGGGAGAGTCGTCCTCGAAAGCGGACGGCCGCCGAGATGAAACTGAAGACGGCGTCGATACAGCGGCCGAATCAGCGAGCAACGACAAGTCGACTATCCACTCCGAGCGGACGGACGACGTTCTCTACGTATCTGATTTCACTGACGGACCGCTCAGTACCGACGAGTTCACCGGTGGAGCAATAGACGTCGAACACTTGGCCGTCGGGACACTGAAACTCAAGTACTTCGTCGGTGACGTGTTCGAGAAGTTGCGCATCGATGAACCGACGACCGTCGAGAGACACACCGCTAGCGTCGAACCGACCGAATCAGGAACGAGAGACACGAACGTATCGTCGTCACTCCAGAAGCGGCGGATATTCTCGACCTACGTCTACATCCTCGAGGAACTCGGCCGCGAAGACGCCCTCTCGCAACTCTACGAAGAGATCTATCTTGAGAGCAAACGGTTTTGTAAAGAGCACGCCCGACAACTGGTTGACGAGGGCAACAAAGACCGTGCGATCGAAGTCGTTGAAGATGGTATTCATACGTTCCGATCGCCCCGTAACCTTCGTTGGCTCGCTGCCGACCTCTACGAGGACCGGAATGTGGACGAGTACCGTACCACGCTGAAACAGTTGTTTCTCGATCATACGGAGTGGGCCGCGTACGATGACCTGAAGTCAGTCTGTGACGATCAGGAGTGGCAGTCGATCTACGAGGAATTTGAACGGCATTTCGAACGGGACGATAGAAAGGACCTCGTCGCACTGTACGTCCACGACGACGATCTGAAAAAAGCGTTCGTCGAACTGAAAGAGAACGCAGATCTCTCGTCAGTTCGCCAGTACCGTGATCCGGTCGCAGCCACTGCGCCGGTCGAGTACTTCGAGCTCTACCGGGAGCTGCTCGTCCCGTTTGCCGCCAACGACACGGGGCGACGCCACTACCGAGACATCGCCGACCACCTAGAAGAGATACAAGGATTGGTCCCCGAAGCGCGGTTTGAGGGGTTCGTCGATTTCCTGAAAGACAAGCACTCGAACCGCCCGGCGTTCTTGGACGAACTGGAGAAGGCCGGGTTTTGAGCAACGCCGTGCTGTTCGCTGAGAGTTCACTTGTCAGCTACCCACCACTGAAGCGCTGTCTTTTACCCACAAGTTCACTGAGTCCCAAACAGACGTTTCAGACGCTGTCGAACCCAATCTATTCTCGGAAGATCGAGGTGAGGAGTGAATCGGGCGATGATATCGGCAGTGGGGGGTTGCTGAATGTGGTAAGCGAGATGAGCAAAATCGTCTCATAGGAGTGTTAAATCTGTAGATATCGAGGCTTCGGTCGGACTTATTGACCGCAACAACAACTCGATCTGTGGGTAAGAGACAGAGCTAAAACACGAGGCTTGCTCCTCGATTCTCCGTCACGAACCGGGGAGCGACACCGTCGAGGCGTACGTCGATGCCGTCGAAGTCGCCGCAGACGGCTACATCTCGGCTCTCAATCTCGCCGAGGTTCACTCTATCGCATCCGTCTTTAGCTAAGAGAGAAACCGCGTGACAGCAGCGGCTTATCGAGGCTTCTTTTCGAGAGGAATGAGGAGGCGGCAAGTGTACACCAAGACGCCTCCTCATCGAGAATCATGCGTCGGCTCACTACACTGTTTCCCTCCGAGTTCCTCGAAGAGCATGCCGAGGAACTCGGCGTGGTCGAGCGTGAGGGGAAGCTTCAGGTTCCTGTTCTCGTGTGGGCGCTCGTGTTCGGCTTCGCCGCAGGCGAGAGCCGAACACTCGCCGGGTTCAGACGCTGCTACAACTCGACAGCTGATGAAACGATTTCTCCCGGTGGCTTCTATCACCGGTTGACACCAACGCTGGCGGAGTACCTCTGCGACCACGTCGAGCACGGCCTCGACGAGGTCGCTGTTCCTGACACCGTTGACGCTGATATCGACCGATTCAGGGACGTGATGATCGCCGATGGAACGGTATTGCGGTTACACGAGTTCCTTTCTGATGAGTTCCAAGCCCGTCACGAGGAGCAGGCTGGAGCGAAGCTCCACCTGCTCCACAACGCTACTGATGAGACGATTGAACGGATCGACGTAACGGACGAGAAAACGCACGACAGCACGCGGTTCAAGACGGGATCGTGGCTGCAAGAACGGCTCGTTCTGTTCGATCGAGCGTACTTCAAGTACCGCCGCTTCGCGTTGATCGATGAGAACGACGGCTACTTCGTGAGTCGGCTGAAAGAGAACGCGAATCCGCTGATAACGGAGGAATTGCGGGAATGGCGCGGCCGCGCCATTCCCTTGGAGGGCAAGCGGATCCACGATGTGGTCGATGATCTCTCGCGGAAGTACATCGACGTAGAGGTCGAAGCGGAGTTCAAGCGGGGCCAGTATGAGGGGACGCGGTCGCTGGATACGAAGCGATTCCGCGTCGTCGGGGTCCGCGACGAGGACGCCGACGACTACCACCTCTACATCACGAATCTGCCGAGAGAGGAGTTTTTCCCGGCGGATTTAGCAACGCTGTATCGGTGTCGGTGGGAGGTAGAAACGCTGTTTCGTGAACTGAAGACGCAGTACGAGTTGGACGAGTTCGACACAAGCGACCCAGATGTAGTGAAAATTCTGCTGTATGCGGCGTTGCTGTCACTGCTGGTGAGTCGTGAGCTGTTGGATCTGGTCACCGAGCAGGCCGACGACGAGATCGTGTTTCCACCGGAACGCTGGGCGGCGACCTTCCGGTCGCACGCCCAGCTCATCCTCCATGAACTCGGTGAGTATCTCGGTTACTCGCCACCGCCGTTGCTGGAGCGGCTGATCGAGGACGCCCAGAAGATTCACCAGCAACGACCGATCGTACAGGAGACGCTCGCTACCGCTACACAACCGAGGTGTGAGTCTTAGCTAAAGACGAATGGTTGTCGGCTTCATCCACGGGGTCAAGCCCCGTGGCATTCGCCTCGACAGCCTGTAAACACCCCAAACCAGCGGTGCGGGGCCGTGGAAGTCTTTGCCGTTCAGGGCGGAGAGGGTGTCAATTTGGGGTGCTGTTGACGATGCTGTTCCAGTCCGTTCGCGGGATCAGATGGACTGCGGTGAACGGTCGGCTGTCCGGGGTGTCCAGTTGTGGCTCGGTGACTGCGGGACTGCGAGCTTGCTTGAGTCCGATGTTGGCAGGTCGATTCTCTTCGAGCGTCAGCTCGCCATCGAGAATCATGACCTTGGTGTACTCTTCGTACGACGAGCACTGCGGGACGAAGGCTGTCCGAAGGAGTGACGGTCGCTCTGCGGGCGGGCAGCGTCCGTCGTGTTCCGTTATCCACGCATCGTAGCGGGGCCCCTTCTCGATTGTACTGTTCCAGCGTTCGGATTGGGTGGCTCCCGTTTCGAGGATATCGTTCTCGAATTGGGTTTCAGGCTCGTTGCTATCGCGCACTTGGTGTCGGTCACCGAGGTCGGCCTCTTGATCGGACGCGGGTGGGAGCTCAACAGAGAGGATCGGTTCAACAGGCGCCGGTTGCTCGTCGGTTGTTGCGACCCACACGCATGACTCCGTACAGGTCCGCTCGTTGCCGTCCGGGGTGAACGGAGCTGGCTGGGTGTAGCACTCTGCGCCTGCTGTCGTCCGCATCACCACTGGGCACTCGAGTAGTGCCCGAAGTCTCTCGGCATGTTGTGCGGATGTGGTTGCGATATGGACTGGCTCTGCGGCGGCGGTGAGTTGGCCGACAGTTTTGAGCACCACTCCCGGCTTGATGACGTTACTGGCGTTGGCGAGGACAGCAATCTGCGGTCCAGCGCGGGACACGTGGAAGCTAACTGGACCTCGTTGGTCGACTCGGTCGCTGTCGATCGTGTAGCCAGCCGCCCGATAGGCTGTTTCGACTCGGTTGGTCAGTATGTCGTGGTTCGCCATTGCTGACGATTCAGCGCACTCAGGGAGTCATAATAACGGATTCGAGGATCAAACGGGCGTAGAGCACGTTAAACGGGCGTTCAGGGAATCATACGACCGTACACTAACCACGTGGTTTTTATCGGCGGACAAGACGAATACCCCGAGGCTTGACCTCGGGGATGAAGCCGACAACTCGTGATACAAACCACTAACTGAACACCTCACTAATCAATAGACAGCGATGGAACACAGTCACCGCTACCACGCTTACCCGACACAAGAGGTAGCGGCTGGACTGGAACACCATCTGGATGTTCATCGCCAGCTCTACAACCACGTCCGCTGGGACTACGAACAAGCCCCGGAAGACAATAAGCCGAGTGAGTACGACCAGAACAACAAACTTCCCGACTGGAAGCGAAAGTGGCCCGTCTTCAGTAAACTACACTCGAAGGCCGCCCAAGCTACCGTCGCACGCTTCTATCGGAACCTCTCGAACCTTCGCAAGAAGAAAGAGAAGGGATACAACGTTGGTCGGCTCAAACGGCAAGCGCCCACCGATTATCGAAGCGTCACGTACAACCAGTCTGGTTTCGACCTCGATGAAAAGAGGGGCCAAGACAGGTTCGCGTACGTCCGCTTCAGCAAAATCGGTTGGGTGAAGATTCGTTACCACCGCCCGATTCCCGACCACGCCACCATCAAAGAGGTCACGTTCAAGAAAGAGACGACTGGCGAGTGGTTCGTCTCCTTCGGCCTCGAAACCGACGACGCCGATCTCCCCGAGAAACCCGACGTGAAATCGCTGGACGCAAGCAACAGCGTCGGCATTGACCTCGGAATACTCAACTACATCCACACTAGCGACGGCAAAACCGTGGATTGGCTCGACCTCGAAGACGACTACGAGCGACTCGGACGCGAACAGCGTAAATTATCTCGGAAGGAGAAGGGGTCGAACAACTACGAGAAACAACGAGTCGAAGTTGCCAAACTCAAGCGTCGGATTCGTCGGAAGGTGCTGGACTACCAGCACAAGATAACGACATGGCTCGTCCGCGAGTACGACGCCGTATTCGTCGAAGACCTGAACGTGAAGGGGATGCTTGAACAGTCGCACAACACTCGAAACAAGCAGGATGCGGCGTGGCGACAGTTCATCACCCTGCTCGAATACAAAGCAAAATTGTACGGCAGTCACGTCGTGCAGGTCGAAGCCCGAGGCACGAGCAAAGAATGCGCGTCGTGCGGTGTGGAGACAACGAAATCCATCTGGGCATCCGTCTTTAGCTAATACTCACAGTAATACTATCTAGCCGTGATCTGCGGTCGAATTTCGCTCGTACACCTCGACAAAACGCCGAAAACACCAATCTTAGCGTTTCTAATCGCTTGTTTTCACGATGAACAGCGTCTCACCGGCTGGAATTGTCCTTCCCAACACCTTTAGTTATATTCTGAGCTTTGAATATTACTATCAGTCTTAGCTAAAGACGAATGTCCATCTGGGTCAGGGAACACTCCTGTCCGTCGTGTGGATTTGAGACGGATAGGGACGCGAATGCGGCGATGAACGTCCTGCAGAGAGGCTTTGCTGAATTAGGGCTGGGATGGCCCGAAGACACGCCCGTGGAGACTGTGACCGCTACGGACACGGCTCACTTCGAGTCTGTGTCTGCAAGTCACGTCGTGGAAACGGGAAGCCTCGGGGCTTGACCCCGAGGCGATTCACATGATGAATAGACGTGCGCCGGCTGAGAGAAGAAATATATGCTAATTTTGTTTGCGGCCTTTCTGACCAAAATGACTATAATGTGAGTCTGAGAAGCGCCTGGTAATGACCAATCAAGCAATACGTTCTGATATACTTCCCGAGGCGCTGGCTGTCGCGCTCCTTGATGCTGGGTTTGATCAAGTCAGAACGCACGCCCGATATAAGTATCTCGAAGCGTTTGTCGATCGTGACGCAACGGAGCAAGAGCAAGCCCTCACGCGAAGTGAAGTTCAAGAGTACCTCGAAGCGACCTATCCCGATCTGGAGTTCAATTCACGGACGACGGGTAATACTGCGTTACGGGACCTGGTCGAAGCCGGGTTTCTCAACTGTAACGACCAAATGCAGACTTATCGATACTACTTAGTTTGGAGCGGTGCGGACGGCTCGGAGGGTGCCCAGTGTGGTTCCACTGGGGAGACCGCGATGGCGGATAGGAGCGATAATGATGGGTCGGTTAGCGTTAGTGGCCAGGGGACTGCTCTCCGAGGCACTGGTACTGTGGCCTCCGGTGAAGGAGATCAGACTTCAGCTGCAGCGTCGACCGGCTCTGCGACTACTGATAGTGCTCCTACCGGCTGGGTGCCATCTGTACGCAATTTGTCTCAATCTTGGGTAGGTGCGTGGGCCACTCTCTTCGTACTGTTTGCTGGCGGGAGCGGTGCGTTCGTCACTGTGTTGTTGGCTCGGCTTGCGGTCCCATCATCGGTTGTGACCGGCAGTGCGGCAATCGCGTGGGGGCTACTCTCGCTTGCGCTCGCTGCGGGGGTAGTGCTGGGTGTGGGCTCTCTGGAGCGTCTCAGCGTCGCTGGCCAGATCTACTAGCAGAGCATTTCTGACAGGGGGCCTGTATTTCGGACGTGGTTGTGATCACTCTTGGCTTCGATACGGGAGTGTCGTGACATCGAAGGCATCGTAATGGCGGTCGCACGTGAGTACATGATCAACATCTAGCTCGTCCATGTGTGCAGCGACGACGAAATCTGTGAATGACGCATCGAGATCCGTCCATTCAATGAAGGTCTCTTTGGCATCGATAACGACGCTCTCGGGGACTGCTTCAAATTGGTGAACCGCCTTGGGGTCAAGCCCCGAGGCTTCCCGTTTCAATGACGCGACTTGCAGGAACCGACGAAGAAGAGCCTCCATCGGTTTCCACAGCGGTCGCAGTCTCCACGGGCGTCGATTCGGCCTGTCCCAGACCTAACTCTTGAAGGCCGCGAGAAAGAACATTGTATGACGCATTCGCGTCTCTATCCGCCTCAAACCCACAACTCGGGCAACTGTGTTCCCGCACCCACAACGGTTTGTCCGTCTCGACACCACACTCGGCGCACTCCTTGGTCGTCCCCGCAGGGTTCACTTGGACGACGTGCGTGCCGTACAAGTCGCCCTTGTACTCCAGCATCTCAATGAATGCACGCCACGCGGCATCCTGCTTGTTCCGTGCATTTCCGTCGCTTTGGAGCATCCCCGCGACGTTCAAGTTTTCAACGAACACGGCGTCATACTCTTTGACGACCCACGTCGTGAGCTTGTGCTGGAAGTCTTCGATCTTCCGCTTGATCCTTCGCTTGACTTTGGCGACCTTACGGCGTTGTTTCTCCCAGTTGTTGCTCCCGTGTTCTTTCCGGGAGAGATTGCGCTGCTCCCGACGCAGGCGTTCGTACTCGTCGGAGCGGTCAAGCCAGTCCACGCTGTCGCCGTCAGACGTGTAGATGTAGTTCTGGATGCCGAGGTCGAGGCCAACACAGTCCTCAACATCCACGTCGTCTACAGCGGGTTTCTCGGGGAGCGTGGTGTCTTCGACTTCGAGGCCGAACGTGACGTACCACTCACCCGTCGTCTCTTTCTTCAGCGTCACCTCTTTGATGTCTGCGTTGTCGGGGATGGAACGGTGGTATCGAATGGGGATGTCACCGGTTTTGGAGAGCCAGATTGTGGCAGTCCGGCCACTCGTGTTTTTGAGCTCGAAGCCAGACTGCGAATACGTCATACTCTGGTACTCGCTTGGGGACTTCCAGTTGAGCCACCCGACCTTGTGCCCGTTCTGCTTCTTCTCGGAGAGGGTTGAGAGGTTGTCGTAGAAGCGTTCGACGGTCTTCTGTAACGCCTTCGAGTGGACTTTGGAGAACACAGGCCACTCGTCTTTCCATTCGGTGAGGCGCTTCTGGTGTTGGTACGCCGAACCGATGTTGTCCTCGTCGGTGTCGAGGACACTGTATTCGTAGCGGGTGTGATTGTATGCTTGGCGGTGGATGTCGATGTGGCGTTCCACTTCCGCAGTCACACCTGTTCGGTCAGGGTAGGCGCGGAAGCGGTAGTCGCACCACATCGCCGTACCTCGATTATCGCTGTGTTGCTAGTTAATGGCTTGTGTCACGGAGTGTCGGCTTCATCCACGGGGTCAAGCCCCGTGGCATTCGCCTCGACAGCGCGTTAATCTTCTATGACACCCTAAACTGCGCCGATCAAGATCTTGCGCCGCATCGCTGTCGAGACGCTCACTGCTGCTTACGAGACAGGATAGCAGAGGACAGGGGAGGAAGCAGGATGGGGGGCTGTCCTCAGCAGGGACCAACGGTCCCTACCACATGAAGGCAACTCGCGCGTCTAATACCTTTCGGTTTTCGCACATTACGGGTCCTTCACAATGGTCGATACGAGGGTGTCATAGAACTCTTCTCACGCCTCGTTGACTGACCTGTGAATCGCTCAGTACAGACTATACACTGACGGAACGTTTCGCTCAGATGCCGAGGCTATCTTTGATTGCCGAGTCGATTTTTGCCATATCTGCTGACGGGACGGATCCGATGTTCTTCTTAACACGTCCGTCAATGTCGATAACCCGGATTTGACTTAGGTCTGCCACTGAATCGTGACTGAGGGCAGTATCCGAAGCCAGTACTTCCACCTCGAACGGGTACGTGTCTCCAGATGTGTACTGCGTTGTGAATGGAGCGATGATAGTTGTCGGTGAGTACTGATTCCCAACATCGTTCTGGATAACAACACAGGGCCGGCTCTTTCCGTGCTGCTCACTCCCTTTCGTGGAATTCAATTCAACGATAACAATGTCGCCACGGCGTACCTGCACAGTTGACT
The DNA here is from genome assembly GCF_005435025.1 of Halorubrum sp. CGM4_25_10-8A. Taxonomy (NCBI): domain Archaea; kingdom Methanobacteriati; phylum Methanobacteriota; class Halobacteria; order Halobacteriales; family Haloferacaceae; genus Halorubrum; species Halorubrum sp. CGM4_25_10-8A. Next base: position 31,483 of record NZ_SGTX01000004.1, read on the forward strand.
CCAGAATTCACTCGCTCCAGTCGGGTGCGTCACCGAGACGCTCAGTTGCTTCTGCGGATGCGTCTTCCATTTCTTCAGCCAACTCACGAGACCGCTCGGCTCTCTTTCGATATCCTTCAGCAAGCCGTTCCTCATCTCTCGGCGGTTTAATTATGATCTCGTCATTCACTTCGACGAATTCAACTTCGTCACCGCCTTCGATGCCACGACGGTCCCGAAGGTCCTTCGGAATCGTCACCTGCCCCCGATCTCCGACTTTCCGTTTGTGTTCGGTCATACCAGTTCATACTTTTTTCATACTAATATAGATATCGGTGGCATGGTCATTCAGTTCGCAAGCGCGTTCCATCAGCTGATTCGGCTGTAAATTCACGAAATAAATGTCGTGCCAACTCTTCTATGACACCCTAGAGACATAGTTTATCAGCCCAGAGTTGAGTACACCTCGAAGACGCCAGAGAGCACTCCCACCCCACTAGTTCCGCTGTTAACGTGAGCGAACATGGAAGGGAGGTATGGATTTGACTCCCACCCCACCGCTTCCGCTGTTAGTGTCCTTCTGGTGGTGAAGTGCGTTCACCCACACACCCCATCGCTTCCGCTGTTAGGACGGAGTAGTAGGCCTAGCGGTGGCTCAATTGAGTGCGCCTCAAAAGGTGATACGTGGGAGGCATCTAGGTACGAACAGCGGAAGCAGTGGGGATGAATAGTATATAAATAAGTGGCTACAACGGAAACAACAGAAGTGGTGGTTTTATTTCATCATAGGGAGGCCAACCAGTATGGACGACTTCTCGTTCACGCCAAACGATGCTATCTTCGAGAATCGGGAGGCACTTCTCGAAGAGTGGACGCCGGACAGCCTCGTCGGCCGCGACAAGGAACTCACCCGCTACCACGCCGCCCTCCAGCCGGTGATCAACAACGAGACCCCCTCGAACGTGTTTCTCTACGGGAAAAGTGGCGTTGGCAAGACTGCGGCCACGCGCTATCTGCTCCGCACGCTTGAGCGGGACGCAACCGACGTGCCAGAACTGGAACTCACGACAATTGAGGTCAACTGCGATGGGCTGAACACGTCCTACCAAGTTGCTGTAAAGCTAGTCAACGAACTTCGTGAGCCAGGTCGACAGATCTCCAATACAGGATACCCGCAGGCGAGTGTGTACGAGTTCCTCTTTGACGAACTCGACGCCTATGGAGGGACAGTACTCATCGTCCTCGACGAAGTCGATCACATCGGCGACGATTCCCTCCTGTACAAGCTTTCGCGTGCGCGCTCGAACGGCGACATTAGCGAGGCGAAGCTCGGCGTCATTGGGATCTCGAACGACTTGGACTTCCGGACGCAACTCTCTTCGAAGGTCCAGTCGTCACTGTGTGAAAAGGAGGTGTCCTTCAGCGCATACGATGCCGACGAGCTCCGACTCGTCCTCGAACAGCGTGAACGGGTCGCTTTCCAAGATACCGTTCTCGAAGACGGGGTGATCGCGATGTGCGCTGCGTATGGAGCGAAAGACTCCGGTGACGCACGGAAGGCTTTGGATCTCCTCTTAGAGGCCGGCGATGTCGCCCGTGAGAGTGGGTCCGACATCGTGACCGAGTCGCACGTCCAGGAAGCTCGTGAGCGCGTTCAGACGGATCAGGTGGTTGAGGGGATACAGAACTACTCGCAGCATGGAAAGCTCGTATTGTACGCACTCACACGGCTTCACGAACGGGGTGACACGCCGGTTCGGACGCGCGAAGTCGTCGAGACGTACCGGTCCGTGGCTCGCTCGGAAGGAGTGAGTCCGGTCTCCGAGCGGTCAGTGCGTGACTATCTGGGCGAGTTGGCACAGTTGGGAATCACAGGCGTGACAGAGCACAACCGGGGGAAAGACGGGGGCAAGTACAACGAGCATCAACTCGAACAGTCCGTGTCGGCGGTTCGGAGTGGGTTGTCGACGCTGTTGGAGTCGGCCTGAGTGAGGATTCGCTTGTGGTACTGAGATGGTGGCGTCCACCCCGTACTAACAGCGGAACCGGTGGGGTGGGTGTGTCGAGTCGCGTCGCGATCGAAGGTTAGTGGGTGGATAGTTCACCGTTCTCCCCTCTCTTCCCACTCCGGACGGGGTGTCGGGGACGGGAGTTCGTCAACCGCCGTTCGGAGTTCGTCCTCTGTCGTCCACGGGAAGCACCGTTCGTGGAGTTCGAATTTGCGGAACTTGTTGAGATGGACCCAACTGTACGTTGCCAGCCCTTTGTCCTCATCTGCCCGGTTGTCGATCACATCCCACACCTCCTGTTCGTCGATGTCGAGGCCGCTCTCTTGGGCGCGATCAACGAGCGACTCGACGTTTGCTTGGACTTCATCCGCCGCCAAATCGTCTGTGAACGCTATCTCGAGGGCGGCTTGAACGACGTGCTGTTTCGAGTCAAGATTCTCGTCAGTCACCCACGCGTAATCACGTGGGAACACGTGCGACTTGTCGAAATACGGTGGGTCATCGATCTCGCCCAATTCAGGCGCCTCCCCACCACTCTCCTTCTCGAAGATACCGACGATGTAGTCGCTGTACGTCGCGAGCAACGAAAACATGATATCGAACGTATTGAGTCGGTCAGTCGGGAGTTCGAGGAGATCACCCATGATGAACGGATAGGCACCGAGCTGCTTCGTGAGTTCGTTCTGGACGGCGCGAAGCCGGCGGATATAGGGGTCGCGATAGCTCCCCAAAATGAAATACGATGTCCGCTGACTCCAGAGATACGGCAATTCACGCTGGGTGAACCGCCAGATTTCCCGTTTCTCTGCAGGCTCAAGTTCGATACCCCCGACGGCCTCGTGAACGACGGTCATAATTTCCCCAGCGTCCGGTGGCGGGCTTGGGTCGGTCATTAGCTGCCAACTCAAATTACATCACCTTGTCTCTTCTGAATTACATTGGTTTTTTCTGAATTAACCAACTTGGATGGCCCTAACTGTTATGTCGCGCTCCCTCGTACCAGCACATATGAGCGAAACCGACACTGGTGCGGCCGATACAGGGCCGTTCGCAGAACAGCAGCGGCTGTTCACGCTGTTGTCCCAGGATACGCGCCATCTCATCATCCAGGAGCTGCTGGGCCATCCCGCCCATCTGATGTCGCTCGCCGAACTCGAGTATATGACCGGAAAGAGTCAGGCGGCCATCAAAGACCAGTTGGAGACGTTGATCGACGCCGGGCTCCTCGCACGCTACACGTATGACCCAAGCGAGGGGACACGTGATCTCCCCTCTCAGTTCTACGGATTCACAGAGCAGGGGGTCGAGGTCCTCCACGACTACAAGTATCTCCGTGGGCTTCCGGTCGCACGTGCCCTCTACGAAAACACGCGCAAGACCGAGAAAATCGAGCGCCACGAATCGGCCCCTCGCCCGGAGCTTCCCGACGCTGTTGCGGACGCACTCGAGTTCAACGAGCCCGATCTCGACGCCATCGATGGTGGCACAAACCGATAGAGACAATACCGCTTCGAAAAGCCAGCGGCCAGCCGTATCGTCGCTAGCGAGGCCCTGCTGGGATTCGTGATCAAAGAAGAACGCATTTTGCCTACATCTCTGTAGTAGGACTATGGCCCACGAGTGCGACGATTGCGGAGCGTCGTTTGAGACACTCACCCGCCTCCGCCTCCACGACTGCGAGGATGTCGAGTCAGAGACATCCGGTGGTTCGGCGAACCTCGACCAGTCACAATCCACAGGTTCGTCGCCAGCCGACAGACGAAACAGATCCGTCGCCGAGCTTGATACCCTACTCAACCGCTTCTCGGAGGGTGACAGAGACGCCCTTCACGACGCAGTCGGCGAGTTCGAGTCGGCGCTCTCGGCTGCACTCGAGGAAGACACCAGTGGCGACACATACCGAGACGTGTTCTGGCCGTACCACGAGCGCGTTGGTGAAGCCCTTGACGAGGCGGCGCAAGCAGCTGGCTGGAGTTTTCTTGAGGAGGTCATCGATGCGTACGACCCGACCGCGGACGACGAGCTGCCGCTTGTGACGCCCACGATCGCGAATGCTGTGGGACGGAATCTGATCCGGACGCGGGTAACCGAGAGTGTGGAGGCGATTCCAGTTGCGGCGCTCGAGTACCTCGATGGCGTCGCAGTCAACGCCGCCGATACGGCCGATACTGCGCGGGAAGAAGTCCACGCGTACGGGTGGGGAATCGGGCATCCTGACCACTCGGTGGCCGACCGTCTCCACGCCCGCGCCTCGGAGGACATCTTCTCGGTTACTCCGACACTCGAACACGCGTTCTACGCCGACCAGTACGCGGCGGTCGATCTCCTCGAAACGTTGGTGAGAGACGAGTCGATCGACGGAACGCTCCCTCGCATCAGCCGTGACGATATGCCGTATCGTCGCTACCTGCTCGATTGCGCCTACGGGCTGAAGACGGACGACCACTGGCCAGGGATGCCGCGGTACTACGACTGGCACGAGGAATTCGACTACACGTTTAAATCAGACGACACGGTCGAACAGCGCATCCGCGACCTCGTCGAAGAGGCCGGCTTCGACGCCGACCTGCCGAACGACTGGACGTTCCGCGATCTCGGCGTTTGAGCGGACCTCCCTCACGCTTTACAGAGAACCGGGGAGAACGCATCGCGTTCAGTGCGGAGAGGACGTCATCGTCGTTTGTCGGGTGCTCGTACCGCGGCTTGACGTGGCTACCAGTTCAGTCAACAATAACGAAGCGGTTTTTCGTGAGTGCCTTGACCACGTCGCGCCCGGAGAAATCGCGTGACGGCATTCGATTCACTACATGAAATCGGGGAGGCCATCGTGCTCATCACGACCCTGCGCTACCTCATCCGGATCGATACCGAGCTCCTCGAGTACTTCCTCCTCTTGCTCCCGTGTATCGATCGATTCGCCGATCTCTCCCTTGTGGAGCGCGACTGCCTCGTCGAGGTTGTCGAGGGCGTCCTGTCTCTTCTCACCTTGGCTCGCAACACCCGTCTCCTCGTCACGGGCGACCCACCAGCCGTCGTCCGCCTGCGTGAGCGTGATGGTTCGCCCACTCTGCGGATCGTCGTTCGTACTCGTGTCAGTGCTCATTACCAGCGTATTACCTGAGTAGTGTGATAACCATTCGGCCGGTAAACAAGTCGTTATCGATGGTCGTTGAGGGTCGTTGGTGATGGGCTCGACGGCTGTCTCCCTCACGCACGACGAGGTCAGTGACGCTCGCAGCTAGGACGCGAACGGCTACGTCCACCGAGTCCGGTCGCTGCTCAAGGAGTGAGATGCGAACGGGACGTGGACACGCTCGCCAATGTCGAACGGGCGACACGGCTCGGGCGATAGTCGTCGGGCTAGCGATCGTCGAGATACGCCCGGACGTACGGATGGAGATTCTCGAACGGCGGCTGGAAGACTTGGAAGGCGCTGTGCTGGTCGTCGCCACCGATCTCGGGATCGTCGCGTTCGAAATGACACCGGTAGCCGGTCGCGAGGTAGTGTTTCGAGTCGACGCCGTCGACATCGGCCGTCTCGTAGCAATGTTCGTACGTTCCGAGACACTCATCGATCACGACGGCTTCTCCGAGTTCCTCACTGGCCACGCGGTGGACAGCCTCAGTCCGAGATTCGTTTTTGTGTACCGTCCCGCCGGGCACGAACCACTCGCCTTTCGCGGGGTCGTTCTCGCGTTTCCCGAGGAGCACGCCGCCGTTGTGTTCGATCACGAGGTCGACCGAGACGAGCGAGACGTTCGCGACGATCGTCCGCCACTCGGCGTCGGGGATCCATCGATCGCGTTCGCCGGGCGTGGAATTCCGGGGGTCGCTCACCACGTCAACCCCTCGTACACGATCCCGTCACGGCGGTCGATCGCCCGCCGGCCGTCGACGACCACGGGCGTCCGCATGGCGTTGAACTCCTCGTCGAGGCCGGTGATCGCTTCCCAGTCAGTCACGACGAGGGCGGCAGCCGCCTCGGACAGCGCTGCGTCTGGCGTGTCGACGTACTCGACATCTGGGAACCGCTCGCGCATGTTCTCGATCGCGACCGGATCGTAGGCGACGATCTCGGCGCCGCGCGCTTGGAGCCCCTCGATGACGGGGATCGCCCGGCTGTTGCGGATGTCGTCTGTGCCTAGTTTGAATGCGAGGCCGAGCACCGCTACCCGCTTGGCGGCGACGTCGACGTCGACGTGGTCGTCCATCAACGAGAGCAGCCGGGTGGGTTGGCGGTCGTTCCCCCCAGTCGTGGCGTCGAGCATCGCTGGCTCATGTCCTGTGGGGCAACGAAGACCGGGACCGCGGCGTCTCGGTCAGCAAAGCCTTTGACATCTGTCGTGATGATCGCCATCCCTTCGGACGCGGCGTACGCCACGATCGCGTCATCGGTCGCTTCCGGGCCAGGTGCGGCGATCTCCCGCGAGTACTCGACATCGTGACCGTCACCACGGAGTGCGGAGACGTACTCTTCAGGCACGTTCACGTCGGCAAGAATCCGGCTCACGACTCCGTGGCATCCTCAGTCGACTCGGCAGTCTCACCGCGGCGTTCGTCGACGAGCTTGCGTGTTTGGCGCTCGCCGTCGCGACGCGTCCGTTCGGCCGCCCGCTCAGCGTCCTCGAACGCGTCGCGGTGTTCGCGAGGGGATTTCGCGCCGTAGCGGTGATATCGACATGCTTGTCACGATCAAGTTGGAGCGTTTTCCCACCCGTATTTGCGAAGTCCTGCTCAAAAGCAATCCGAGAGAGTTTCGTTTTGAAAATCCTCTTTCGTGTATCTCTACACGGTTTCACGCCGAATTTGAGCGCTGGAAACAGCACGGTTGACGCAGCACGGCAGACCGGTTTCGCCTCAGCTGTCTGGACCATCTGTTGTTTGACACGGCCTAGCGTGAAAATCAGCAACTACTGTTTACGGCGAGGAGGATGTCACTGGTACGATTCACACACCCGCGACACGCCCTCTTCGAAGCTGATCGTTGGCTCCCACCCGGTGGCCTCATGGAGCTTTGAGTAGTCCGCCATCGTGTCGTGAACGTACTCGGCAAGCGGATTCTCGATATATTTTGGCTCGATGTCGGTTCCGAGCTCGTCGTTGATCAACTCAATCATCTCGTTGAACGAGTAGCTTGCTTCGGTGCCGACGTTGTAGATGCCCTGCAGTTCGTGATCGGCGGCAAGTTCACAGGCGCGGACGACGTCGTCGACGTGGGTGAAGTCTCGCGTCTGGGTGCCGTCGCCGAACAGCTCTGGGCGTTCCCCGTTCGCGATCTTGTCGGTGAACTGCGCAACGGTGTTGGCGAACTCGCCTTTGTGTTCTTCGGCGCCACCGAAGCCCTGATAGACTGAGAAAAACCGCATCCCGGCGAGGCTCATGTCGTGGAAATTGTGGAAGTACTCTGCGTAGCGCTCACGGGCGAGTTTCGAGGCTTCATACCCGGTGCGGGCCTCAACGGGCATCGTCTCCGGGGAAGGCTCGGTGCGATCCCCGTAGATTGAGGAGGTGGTCGCGTACACGACGGTGTCACAGCCGTCTTGGCGGGCTTGTTCGATTGTGTTCACGAACCCCTCGACGTTGACGCGGGCGCCCTTGGCGGGATTGTCTTCGTGCATCTTGTACGAGGACAGCGCCGCGAGGTGGAACACGACATCAACGTCGGTGGGGAGATCGTCGTCAATGACCGAGGCGTCAACGAACTCAACATCATCGTTGAGGTTGTCAGGTGTTCCAAGGTAGCAGTCGTCGACGACGACCACATCGTTGTGTGCCGCGAGCTGGTTGGCGATATTGGAGCCGATGAAGCCAGCGCCGCCTGTGACGAGGACACGTTGCGCTTCCATGTAGTGGACTGCTCAATGTGTCCGTGAAAACGTTACGATACTGAAAGTATTCTTATCTGTCTCACCCGATACGGATTAACAATCAGTTATCATTCCCTCGAATTTCGGAACCTATAGCATCCGGAATAGTTATTATTCGGTTACAGGAATTTACATTATGCCCCGCCCGGACGGCCCTCTCCCTCCCAGCGAGCAGCGACTCGTCCAACGCCTCCGCACCGAGCTCAGCGAGTATCTGTATGTTGTGCTTGTCTATCATGACGAATCAAGCCAGCTCTTGTACGTCTCACCACATGCGAAACGCGCCCTCCGCCACTCCGATGAGCCAATAACTGAGTCACACCCCACCCTGACACAGATCAAGCGAAGCTGTACAGACCAGACTACCGATCAGACACTCCCACTTGGTGAGCACCGATGCTCGCTCCAACTGTATGATGAGTGGCTTCTGTTACACTATACGGAGCCGCCGTCCGGGGTTATCATCGGCGTTGATGCCGCAAGCGCATCGAATTTGCGGGATTTTCTCGCCGACATCTCTCCTGTGGTCTCCGATGTCTTGTCGGCCAATTAATCTGTGAAAAATACTATCAACGGAACATCTCACCGCAGTACAGAACAGTTGTGAACTACCAGAAGCGTAGGAGGCGGTGTTCAGATAAGGATTGAAACGTGAGGCGGTGCGTTCTCAAAGTAGTTCGTGCCCGAAAACGACCGCCTCAACGGCTGTTTAGACGAGATCAAGTTAGACTTTGTGGAGCGAGAGGCAACACCGCGGCGTAGGAAGACAGTCGAGAGAGGCAGTACTAACTCTCCAGCCTACAGTCCGGTCGTCTCGTTTGAGCATGACCGGGTCTGAAGATCATTGTGACTTCGACCGTCTTCGACACCGGTCACATTTAGCGGTCGCTGAGAGCCCGCGTGGAATTGGCCGGCCACAGTCACACCGCGGACCATCTGTGGTCTCAGACATAGATTTATGTGAGATATTCTGAGTAATAGTTCTTGCTCAGCATCTACAGATAGAGCAGGCCGAGTACCTCGGGGCTTGACCCCGAGGGTGAAGGCCGTACGCTCACTTTCACTTTCACCTCGGTAAGATGGTATTTAATACACTTAGCAACAAATAGGGTTGTAACGGCCAGAAACCACCCCCAAAGCATGGAATTGAAGACCTCAATTCCTTTGCTGGTCGTTCGGCAGTTTGGAAATGCGACTCCTCTCAAAACCCGCTACGGCGGTGAGACGGGAGTTGTCGGGCCGTGGTGGAGCGGCCACCCCTCACGGATACATCGGCGTGTTCGGGTGTTAATTCCAGCCGACCCATCTGGGAAGGTCAAGGGGAATTAAATTCGCCTGCGGGCTCGGTGCGGCCCCAAGACGGTGAAGCCTCGGGGCTTGACCCCGAGTACTTCACACAGCTCACAGCTCGTAGACGGCGACATCGCCGCCGCAGCCGGGACACTGTTCGTGGTTCCGCGTGAGATTTGCCCCGCAGTTGCGACACTCACGATGTCTCGTCGAAGCGTGTGAGCTGTCTCCACGAGTGAGCACAGCTTGGAGTACGCCTCGCAGCGGCATCGATACACCGTTCATACAGTGTGATCGACATCAATGTACTGGCGATTTGGAGCACTGCTGTACGGGGCGATTCTAGAGAGACACACGGGCGCCTGAGTTCAGCGTGAAAACCCTCCAGTTGAGGAGTACTCGTGCGGGCATCCGTCTTCAGTTAAGCAAGAAACCGCGTGATAGCGGAGGCTTATCGAGACATCTTTCGGAAGGAATGAGGAAGCCGAGTTTGTGCCCAACGGCTCCTCATCTCGAATTATGCGTCGGCTCACTACACTGTTTCCCTCTGAGTTTCTCGAAGAGCACGCCGAGGAACTCGGCGTGGTCGAACGTGACCGCAAGCTTCAGATCCCTGCCTTCGTCTGGACATTTGTGTTCGGTTTCGCCGCAGGCGAAAGCCGAACACTCGCCGGGTTCAGACGATCTTACAACTCAACTGCCGATGAGACAATCTCGCCCAGCGGGTTCTATCAGCGGTTGACGCCGACGCTTGCGGAGTACCTCCGCGACCTCGTCGAGCGCGGTCTCGACGAGGTCGCTGTTCCTGATGCTGTTGACGCTGATATCGACCGATTTAGAGACGTGATGATCGCCGATGGAACGGTGTTGCGGTTACATGAGTTTCTTTCAGATCAGTTCGAAGCCCGCCATGAGGAGCAGGCTGGAGCGAAGTTCCACCTGCTCCACAATGCCACAGAGCAGACGATCGAACGGATCGATACTGCTGACGAGAAAACACACGACAGCACCCTGTTCAAAACAGGGCCATGGCTTGAGAACCGCCTCATGCTGTTCGATCTCGCCTACTTCAAGTACCGCCGGTTTGCGCTGATCGACGAGAACGGCGGCTACTTCGTGAGCCGGCTGAAACAGAACGCGAACCCGGTGATTACGGCAGAATTACGGGAATGGCGCGGCCGCGCCATTCCCTTAGAGGGCAAGCAGCTCCGAACTGTTCTCGACGATCTCGATCGGAAGTACATCGATGTGGAGGTCGAAGTCGAGTTCAAGCGGGGGCCGTACAATGGGACACAGTCGCTGGATACGAAGCGATTTCGCGTCGTCGGCGTCCGCGACGAGGACGCCGACGACTACCACCTGTACATGACGAATTTAGCGAGGAAGGAGTTCTTTCCGGCGGATTTAGCGGAGATCTACCGCTGTCGGTGGGAAGTTGAGTTGCTGTTCCGGGAGCTGAAGACACAGTACGAATTGGACGAGTTCGACACGAGTGACGAACACGTGGTGAGGATCTTATTGTACGCAGCGCTGCTGTCGCTGCTTGTAAGCCGCGATCTGTTAGATCTAGTCACTGAGCAGGCGGATGATGAGCTTGTGTTTCCGACAGAGCGCTGGGCGGCGACCTTTCGGTCGCACGCCCAGCTTATGCTCCACGAACTCGGTGAGTTCCTCGGCTACTCACCACCGCCGCTGCTCGACCGGCTGATCGAAGACGCTCAAAAGATCCACAAGCGACGACCAATCTTACAAGAGACGCTCGCTACCGCTACACAACCGAGGTGTGAGGCTTAACTAAAGACCGATGCTCGTGCGGGTATCAACGCACCTCGCGACGTGCGTGAGCTATGTCACTCCACGATCTCGTTGATCAGATCGCGAGCGCCCTGTCGCACGGATTCATCACTCGAGCGGGTCGGCTCCCAGCCAAGTGCGGCAAGCTTCTGAATTGACAGTCGCATCTTCGGCACGTCACCCGTCCAACCGCGATCTCCGCCCGTGTAGGTGTACTCCGGATCGACGCCGAGTTCATCGCTCACGATGTCTGCGATGTCCGTCACTGAGGTTGTCGTCTTCGTGCCCAAATTATAGATGTTGAGCGGCTCGTCTGCGTGCTCAACGACGTATTTCATGGCAGAGACACACTCAGAGACGTACATGTAAGACTTCTCTTGGCGTCCATCACCGAGGATTTCGAGTTCGGTGGGATCATCGGTGAGTTTCTCGATGAAATCTGGGACGACGTTGCCGCGCTGGTAAGGACCAACAATATTCGCAAACCGGAACACCCACGACTGGATGCCATACGAGTGGGCATACGTTGAGATGAGCCCCTCATCAGCGAGCTTTGAGGAGCCGTAAATTGAAATCGGCTCGAGTGGTGCGTAGTCTTCAGGGGTCGGCCGTGGCGCCTCGCCGTACACCGTGGAGGAGGAGGTGAACGCGAAGTGTTCGACATCGGCGTCACGCATTGCTTCGAGCAGGTTGTACGTCATCTCCGTATTCTCCTCGAACAGTTTTCGATCGTCATCGAAATTGGTGTCCGTGTACGCAGCCAAATGAAACACCATATCGAGGTCAGCGGTCATGACCCGATCGACATCGTCGCGATCAGTGAGATCGGCTTCCGTGAACGTCACGTCAGCTGGGACACGCTCGCGCGTGCCTTTCGAGAGGTCATCAGCGACCCGCACTGTTGTGCCCGCGTCGTGAAGCGTCGCTGCGAGGTGACTGCCAACGAGGCCGGCACCACCAGTGACGAGCACCGTGGCGTTGGAAAGATCCATAGGAGATGGTGACAGGCGAGATAGATGTAGATTGGGAAACAGCACTGTGTCGAAACTACCGCTATTGAGCCTATTTCATCATCAACATGTGTTGAGTAAGTTTCATATATGTCGTCCCTAATCAGTTAGTAATCACATATTTCGAGCAGATGACCTCCACTACATCCCATCCACCGACTGAACAGGCGAGCCTGGAATCGGATCAGAACTTAAGCGCTGATGAATTGCTCGTTGGTCGTCACTCAGACACGACACCGCAGTTGTCTGTTGTGATGCCCACACTGAATGAGGAGGCCGGAATCCGCACGTGTATTGAATGGATTAAAACGGCGGTCGAAGAGCTCCAAGTACCAACCGAGATCATTATCAGTGACAGCTCAACCGATCGCACACCCGAAATCGCTCGCGAGATGGGCGCCATTGTCGTCGAACCCGATGGCGAAGGGTACGGGTATGCGTACCGGTACGCCTTCGAGCGGACACGGGGGACCTATATTGCGATGGGGGATGCCGACACGACCTACGACTTCAAACAGATTCCCCGGCTGTTAGACCATCTCGAAGAGACTGGTGGGGATATGGTGATGGGCAGTCGGTTAGACGGTGAAATCGAAGACGGCGCAATGCCGTCGCTCCATCAGTATATCGGGAATCCGGCGCTCACCCGATTTCTGAATACGTTTTATCGCGCGGGCGTAAGCGACGCCCACAGTGGGTTCCGGATCTTTACGCGGGAGGCGTACGAGACGATGGACTGGGAGACTACCGGCATGGAGTTTGCCTCCGAGATGATCATGGATGCTGGGTCAAAGGATCTCGAAATCGTGGAGGTGCCCATTGTGTATCACGAACGCGAGGGCGAAGAAACGCTTGACAGTTTCCGTGATGGGTGGCGCCACGTTCGGTTTATGTTGGTCAATGCGCCCGGCTATCTGTTTTCGGTGCCTGGCTTGCTGTTGACGCTCTTTGGGGTGGCAGTCATGACGATTTCACATACCGGGGTGGCGCTTGGCGAGATCACACTCGGCGTGAACTCGATGATCGCCGGGAGTCTCGCAGCGATTGTGGGCACACAGGTCGGCTCGCTGGGCGTCTTCGCGACGGTGGCGAGCGATCCGATCCAGCGGCCTGAGGACCCGATCACATCAGGTATCACCCGCTATGCTACGCTCGAGCGGGGCGCGACGGCTGGCGTGCTCGTGTTTGCGGCCGGTGGCGCGTATGCCAGTTGGTTGATCGGCGACTGGATCCTGAGCGGGTTTGGGTCCGTGCCGTTCACGTCTGCGGCGCTTATTGCGTTTACCGCCGTTGTCGTCGGTATCCAGCTGGTGTTCTCGTCGTTCTTCTTGAGTGCGGTGAACTAGTCAGCGACGGCTGGCTGATCTCTGGCTTCGCGTTGGTTTCTGTTCGCCTCCCTAGTGTTGGAGATGCGATTGAGCTGTGTGGTGGGTTGGTCACGTCGGTATTCAGGTCTGATTCTGGGGATGTGCGGTCTGTTGCCCATGGTAATAAGCAACTAACAACGTCACAGCACGGTCTAGGTGTCGCTACACACAATGTTACGTAAGTTTGTCATTGGCTGGCTCTGTCTCACCGGGATGGTGGTGTACAGGCGGTCGAGGCGACTGCCCCGGGGCTTGACCCCGGGGTTGAAGCCGACAGCATTATTATGCCTAAGACAGTATGATTCAGTATGGGACAGATGGAATGTTATCCAAAACTGCGACAACGGGGTGTCGTCACGATCCCAGAAGAAGTCCGAGACGGTCTTGATCTGGAAGAAGGCGACCAACTGAAACTCATCGTCGAAAAACTCGACTAACCAACCGTGAAACACACGCTTCGTTTTCGCGCGTACCTGCCTGACGACGTGGAGAGCGAAGCGTGGCACCACATCGACATCCTCCGGCAGATCCGCAACCACGCTGTCCGAGACTACTACAACTCCGACTACAACGACCGACCATCAGACTACGACCAACACAACAAACTCACCGCTTGGGCAGACCGCTGGCCGACCTTCGCGGAACCCTCCAGACACGCCGCACAACAAGCAATCACTCAGATCCACAGCGATCTGGAAACACTACAAGAACGTCGAGAAAACGGCTACAACGTCGGAAGGTTACAGTGGCAAGGCAACGGCGAATTTCGCTCAGTGTCGTACAATCAACCCCGTCGCTGGAACGTGGATCACAACACGGGCGACGACCGATTCGTGCGACTCCGACTCGAAAAGATCGGCTGGTTCAATATCCGAGCAGACCGCAACGTGCCATCCAAAGACGAGATTGACGAGGTCATCCTCAAAAAAGAATCGACGGGTGAGTGGTACGTCTCGCTCGTCACCACCGTGGAAGACACGCCAGAGAAACCGTCACTGAGTGAGATTAAACCCGAAGACTGTGTGGGTGCTGACCTCGGCATCACCAACTACATCCACACCTCGGAAAATCTGTCCGTGGATACGCTTGACCTGTCGGATGAGTACGATCGGTACGCACGCGAGCAGCGGAAACTCGCTCGGAAAGAACATGGCTCTAACAATTGGGAGAACCAACGCCAACAGGTGGCGCGAGCCAAACGCAAAATCAAGCGGAAGGTCGAAGATTTCCAGCACAAGCTGACGACGTGGCTCGTGAAAAAGTACGATGTGGTGGCCGTGGAGGATTTGGACGTGAAACCGATGCTGGAAACCAGTCAAAATGCGAAAAGCAAACAGGATGCGGCGTGGTCGCAGTTCATCGAACTGTTAGAGTACAAAGGTGAATTACACGGCACACACGTTGAAACGGTTGAACCTCGTGGGACGACAAAAGAGTGTTCGGTTTGTGGCGTCGAGACGGCCAAGCCGATCTGGGTGCGGGAGCATTCGTGCCCTGCGTGCGGACACAAGGAAGATCGTGATTTGAACGCGGCGAAGAATATTCTCACTCGTGGATTGCGGCAGTTAGGGCTGGGACAGTCCGAATCAACGCCTGTGCAGACTGCGCTCCCTACGTTCACGCCTCACCGAGAGGCCGTGGATGCAAAGCGCGTCGTTGAAGCAGGAAGCCCCGGGGCTTGACCCCGGGGTGCGTTCACGTGCTGCTGGTAGGCGCTCGTGAGTTCGCCCAGACCACAATCACAGCTGGCCAGGCTATGTGGGGCCGCGGTCAAGCACTCAGGAGTTGAGCATTGGAGCGATACGAGGGTGTCATAGAACACATCTCACACCTTGTTGACTGATCTGTGAATCGCTCAGTACAGGGTACATATTCGAACTCTAGTCAGTAGTGTATTGACACGGGTTTCGTTACAATTACAGCAGTTTCAGACGGGGTTTGGTGTAGTGAAACAGTGAATAGTACACTTAGATGATGACCAGCCGCTAGGTTGCTCCGTTGCGACGCTGAATAACTACACTCTTGGCCTTTCTCCGTCTGATTTTCGTGAGATTTGTATGGAATTGGGTGCCGTCTGGCGATATGAGGTCGAAGCGGTCAACGATACGACAGTGTAAGCATCTTGCCAAAGAGCACGTTGACAATCCAGATGAACCCGCTGCGCCGACTGGCGACAGCGGGTTCGCTGAGTGGGTACAGATCACTCTCATCCTCCTGCATACGGAACTTAACAAGAGCTTTCGAGAGACGGAGGCATGGTTCAACGATTCCAAACCACTTCATGAGGAACTTAACCTCCCGAAAACACCGGATCATACGACTCTCTGCCGATGGGAACAACAAGTCTCAATGCGGGAACTACGCCGCCTGCTCCGCAGCAGCGCGGAGCAGGCTGGCTGGTCAGGTTCTGCAACAATCGATGTAAGCGGCTTTCAACGTGATCAAACGAGCTGCTACTATCGAAACCGCGCTGGATTTTCCTTCCACAAGGTGAAGACAACGGCACTGGTAGATACGGATTCGCTAGCGATCAAAGACGTTCACTTCACAACCAAGCGGAAATGGGATGGCCACGTCGGGCTGCAGGTCTATCGGCGGAACGCCGATGACCTGCAGAGTCTGCGTGCAGATGCGAATTACTCGTGGAGCGAATTTCGTGAAGAGTGCCGAGAGGGGAACACTCGCCCACTAATCAAACACAAAGAGCATAACAGCCTCAAGAAGGCTCATAACGCTCGTCTTGACGATGATTCGTACAATCAACGAAGTATGAGTGAAACGGCCTTCTCGATGTTGAAGGCTGATGGAGAGCGGTTGCGTTCCCGGAGTTGGTATGGGCAATTCCGGGAGCTAACGCGGAAGTGTATCGTTCATAATCTCTCGCAGGCGGCGAGTTAGCCTCGCCGCCCGCGCTCCTTCTTCGGACGTATTGCTCAGAGGAATCACTGCTCTCCAGCTGACCCACGCAGGATATCAGATAAATTTGATAATTCTGAAGAATCTGATTTGGGTGCTTCCGCAATGCCTGTATCTAGAAATGCGGTAGCTTAGCGACATAGACTACAGAATCTACTATGTAAGGAATTCAACACGGGAGCCCTCTTGCGATAAACGGAGCACGCTAGGTCCTGTTGGTATGGCCTAATGCTGGATTCGCAAGTGCGTTTATCAGCTGATTCGGCTGTAAATTCACGAAATAAATATCGTGGCAACTCTTCTATGCCACCCTAGCGATACTGTTGACGCCGTCGACGTTCCCGTTCCCGCGAGAGTACGAAGTCTCTGGCTGCTCGCCATCGGCGCCAGACAGTGCTTCGACGCCTCACACCACCGACGTTATCGAGAAGCCGGATAACCCGTCGTCCAATCTGGTGGTGATCGACTTCGATATGTTTCACTCTCGCGATTGTCCACGCGAGTCAGAGAGGTCTGCCAGCTCCAGGCAGGCCTGGTCGTCTCAAGATACGGTACCTACACCGACATCCGTGTTACCGCGTTAGGGGCTTACGGGAGAGACAGACGCAAGCAACGTCACGCCACTGGTGGGTGATCGCGATGTGTGCTGCGTATGGAGCGAAAGACTCCGGCGACGTACGGAAGGCCTTGGATCTCCTCTTAGAGGCGGGCGATGTCGGTCGTGAGAGCCTTCAAACGGACCAGGTTGTCGAGGGGATAGGAACTACTCCCAGCACGGTCAGCTCGTGTTGTACGCACTCACACGGCTCCAGGAGCGCGGTGACACGCCGGTCCGGACGCGGGAAGTCGTCGAGACGTATCGAACTGTGCTCACTCAGAAGGCGTGAGTCCGGTCTCAGAACAGTCAGTGTGTGATTACTTGGGCGAATTGGCACAGTTGGGGATCACGAAGTCGAAAGAACACAATCGTGGGAAAAGACGGCGAGAAGTACAACGAGCATCAGCTGGCGCAGTCTGTTTCGGCGGTCCGAAGCGGATTAGCGACGTTGTTAGAGTCCGCGTGAATCGGGTGTCCGTTGTGGGGTGGTGGTGACAGCGGTGTCCGCTCCGTGCTAACAGCGGAAGCGGTAGGGCGAGTGTGTCGCGTCACTACGCGTTTAAGGGCTGGCACGTGGACGATGGTAACCCCGAAGATAGGGGCGAGAAGTTGCTTCAAAGACGTAGCGGGTGAGACAGCGAAAGTGGGGGCCGAGTACTGTTCGCAGGGAGCGGGCTACCAGTCGTCGAGATATCGTTCGACGTACGGATGGAGATTCTCGACCGGCGGCCGGAAGACTTGGAAGGCGCTGTGTTGGTCGTCGCCGACGATCTCCGGGTCATGGCGTTCGAAGTGACAGCGATAGGCGGTCGCGAGGTAGTGTTTCGAGTCGACACCGTCGACATCAGCCGTCTCGTAGAAGTGCTCATAGGTGCCGAGACACTCGTCGATCACGACGGCTTCACCGAGTTCCTCGGTGGCCACGCGGTGGACGGCGTCAGTGCGAGATTCGTTTTTGTGTACCGTCCCGCCGGGCACGAACCACTCGCCTTTCGCGGGCTCGTTCTGGCGTTTCCCGAGGAGTACGCCGCCGTCGTATTCGATCACGAGATCGACAGAGACGAGCGGGACATTTGCGACGATCGTCTCCCACTCGTCGTCCGAGATCGGATTGTCCGTGTCGGCCATTAGTCAAGGTAGTAGTCGACAGTCCGTTCGAGTCCTTCCTCGAAGGAGTACTGCGGCTCCCACCCCAGCGCTTCGATCTTCTCGGTGTCGAGCGCGTAGCGCTGATCGTGGCCGGCACGGTCCTCAACGAACTCGATGAGATCGTCGGACGCACCGACAGCATCGAGGATCGCCTCGGTAACCTCGAGGTTCGTCTTTTCGGCGTGGCTGCCGATGTTGTACACTTCGCCAATGCTGCCCTCCCGAAGCACGAGATCGAGTGCCCGGCAGTTGTCCTCGACGTAGATCCACTCACGGACGTTCGACCCGTCACCGTACACCGGGAGAGCTTCCCCGGCAGCCGCGTTCTGGATGAACTTCGGGATGAGCTTCTCGGCGTGTTGTCGCGGGCCGAAGTTGTTACTAGTGCGGCTGATCACCACGGGGAGATCGTGGGTCGTCTGGAAACTGTTCGCGAGCAGATCTGCGCCTGCCTTCGTTGCGGCGTAGGGATTGCGTGGGTTGAGCGGGTCGTCTTCCGAGAAGGTACCGTCGAGCACTTGCCCGTACACTTCGTCAGTCGAGATCTGTAGGTACCGATCGATACCCACCTCGTTGGCCGCATCGAGCAGCGTCTGCGTCCCTTGGACGTTCGTGCTCACGAAGGGTTTTGCGCCCTCGATGGAGCGGTCGACGTGTGACTCCGCGGCGAAATTCACGATCGCGTCCACGTCAGCAACGAGATCTGTAACGAGTTCCTGATCGCGGATGTCCCCTTCGACGAACTCGTGGCGCGGGTCGTCGAGGACCCCCTCCAAGTTCGCCTTCGAGCCCGCATACGTCAGCGCGTCGAGCGTGACGATTTCGTCGTTTTCGTGGGTGTCGAGTACGTGGTGAACGAAGTTGGACCCGATAAAGCCGGCCCCGCCTGTGACGAGAATTCGCATACTACTTTCCCTCAACAGCACCTATTTATATTTCTGTTGAAAATTCGACCTATGCGTCTTCTCGTCGTCGGAGCGAACGGACTTCTCGGTAGCAATGTCGTTCACGTCGGCCGGCAGCGCGACTGGACCGTTATGGGCACATATCATTCGACACGGCCTGAGTTTGATATCCCACTGACACAGTTCGACCTCGCAGCGTCCGAGACGTTCGACGACGTACTTGAGACACACGATCCAGATCTCGTCGTCAACTGTGCCGCGATGACGGACGTGGATGGCTGTGAAACGAACCCGGAGCGGGCGGACGTGCTCAACGGCGATGCACCGGGCGCGTTGGCGGCTCAGTGTGTGGCCAACGATGTCGAGTTCGTCCACGTTTCGACCGATTACGTCTTCGACGGCACCGCACGCGATCCGTATGGCGAGGCGGCGTCGCCGAATCCCGTCCAAGTGTACGGGGAGTCGAAGCTGGCGGGCGAGCGAGCGGTCCACGAGGCGGCCGGAGACCATCTAATCGCGCGGCTCTCGTTCGTGTGGGGCGTCCATCGGAGTTCGGGTGAGCTCACCGGATTCCCGGCGTGGGTTCGGGATCAGTTGGCGTCGGGTAACTCCGTCCCGCTCTTTACCGATCAGTGGGTGACACCGACGCGAGCGGGTCAGGCGGCTGCGACGCTGCTTGACTTGATCGACGCGGATACAACCGGGCTGTACCACGTGGCGTGTCGATCCTGTGTCACGCCCTACGCGTTCGGCGAGGTACTTGCCGACCAAGTCGGCGCAGATACAGCGCTGCTCAAGGAAGGATCGACCGACGACATCGACCGGGACGCGACGCGCCCGACGTACTCTTGTCTCGACGTGGGTGCCGTCGAGTCGCAGCTCCGTCGGCCACAGCCAACCCTCGAAGAAGACGTGAGCGAAATCTGGGACGCGGTGCGCTAGATCTCGTAGCGCTCGCGGTTTTCGAGGAAGTGGTCACGCGCCTCCTCCGGCAGATCGTCGAATCGGAGGACTCCCTGACAGCCGAGCCCCGGACACTTCATCACACGGTTGGACTCGAGTTCGTTCGCGGCGACGACGGTGCCACAGTCCGGACAGGAGTGAGTGATGATGCGCATGGTTACAGTTTGAGCTGGGAGTTCTCGCCGACGACGAGGCGACGACCTTCCGGGAGGAGCTTCTCGGCACTCTCGACGTTTGCGCCGCGTCCCAGCAGACTGTCGACGATCCGGCCCGAGGCCGTGATCTCGGAGTCGCCGATGACGACGCTGTTTTCGATGTGGATCTCTTCCAGTGTCGTGTTCGCGCCGATCGAGGTGTAGGGACCGACGTACGTCCCGCTCTTGATCGTCGTGTTCTCCGCGATGGAGACGGGCCCCCGAACGACGGCGCCGGCTTCGATCGTCGCCGACTCGTGGAGCTCGATACGCCCATCGATCTCTGCACCGTCCGCGACGGTGCCGGTGGTCGTCAACTCCGTGTCTTCGAGGACAAGCCGATTCGCGTGGAGGATGTCCTCGGGTTTCCCGGTGTCTTTCCACCAGCCCGTGACGACGTGTGAGTCGATCGCGTGACCGTCTTCGAGCAGTGACTGGATCGCGTCGGTGATCTCGAGTTCGCCGCGCCACGACGGTTCCAGATCGTCGATCGCGTCGAAGACCGCGGGCGAGAAGACGTACATCCCGATGAGCGCGAGGTTCGTCGGCGGGTCGTCGGGCTTCTCGATGAGCTCCGTGACGTTGCCCGCGTCGTCGACGTCCGCGATACCGAATGCTTGCGGGTTCTCTACCTCTTGGAGCGCGATCCCGGCGCCATAGTCGCCCGCTTGGAAACTTTCGACGAGATCCGTGACGCCCGACTTGAGGATGTTGTCCCCGAGGTACATCACGAAGTCGTCGTCGCCGACGAAGTCCTGGGCACAGCCCGCGGCGTGCGCGAGTCCGAGAGGGTCCCCTTGGACGATGTAGGTGATGTCGACGCCGTACTTCGAGCCGTCGCCGAGGAGTTCCTGAATCTCGTCACGGCCCTTGTTCCCGAGGATGACGCCGATCTCGGTGATGCCGGCCTCTTTGAGGTCGTCGATCGCGTATTCGAGGACGGGTTTGTTCGCGACCGGGACGAGCTGTTTGGGACCAGTGTGGGTGATCGGGCGGAGGCGTGAGCCCGTGCCGCCAGAAAGTAGGACGCCTTTCATGTTTCACTCATGCGGTGGTTCCTCCCAGTCTAAAGGTATTTGGTCAGTGTCATATGGGAGTCGAACCTCATCCGGCTCTTCGTAGTCGTAGAGTTCCGTCGGATAGTTAATGAGGAGCGACGGTTCGTCGCCGATCGCTTTGAACCCGTGCCAGCAGTCGCCCGGAATGCGGATCAGCTTTTGCTTGTGTTCGCCGATGACGAACGTGTCGAGTTCGCCTTGAGTGGGAGAGTCGTCGCGATCGTCGTAGATGCCGACCTTGATACGGCCTTGTGGGCAGACGAAGTGATCGATCTGGCCTTCGAGGTGGCGATGCCACGCACGAATAATACCTGGGTATGTCATTGAGCAGTAGGACATTGCAGGTTTAAGATCGTAGATATCCCAGTCCTCACGGAACAACTCAACGAGGTGACCACGTTCGTCGGTGTTCACTTGGAGATCATGTACTTCAAGATCGTGAATTACCATCTTTAGTAAGGATACAAAGTCAATCTTTATAAATCATGCCGAATTATACCCGTATGATGTTTTACTACACTTAATAGCAAATTTATATATTGGATAATACACAATTAAAACAAAATTAAGAGTATAAATATATTAGGTCAATTAATACTGGAGAACTTAGGTAATGGTAAAGAAATCTTTATAACTCTTCATGATTGAATTTGTATATGAATATTCTACGCTCTAGTCTAAAAATCTTTTCTGCGAGATCTCTAAACGTAATTATTGGATTTATTGGGATTGTGTACTTTGCAGGTATTCTTGGCCCAGAACAGATTGGTACATTTTTCCTTTTCCAAGCTCTTTTAGCTATTTTTTCAATTTTTGGGGACATCGGTATTGATGATGGACTAGAAAAGCGTATTAGTGAAAAGAAAGCGGCTGGACGCTATTTGTCGTCTGGAATCATTCTTAAGCTTGCTGTGATGTTACTAGTCTGTATTATAATATTAATGTTCAGAAACTATATTAATCAATACCTTGGTTCTCCTCTCGCATTTCTTCTCGCTATTGGAATGATTCTTCGGGAGGGAATGAACACAACGATAAAAGTTCTAAATGGTGAACATCGAGTAGGTGAAACAGCTATACTCGAGCTTATATATCAGGTTATGTGGGTAGGATTGGGTGCTATTTTTCTTTATTTCGGTTATGATTCTCGAGGAATTATATATAGCCTTCTAATTGGGTATGGATGTTCTTTGATTTGGGGTATAATGAAGATCTCAATAACAATTCGTCCTCCATCATTTGAATTTGTAAGCTCTCTTTTTGATTATTCAAAGTTCCAATTTATTTCGAGGCTAGGGGGAGAAGTTTTTAATTGGATGGACATATTTTTCATAGGTTTATTCCTAACTCAGACAGAAGTAGGGCAATATGAGATCGCTTGGAGGGTTGCGACGGTAGTTATAGTCTTCAGCAGGTCTCTTTCCGCATCAATCTTCCCAAAAATAAGCTATATGAACGAGAATGACAATATTGGTAAGGTGAATGATATTATACCAGGGCTGATCACTTTATCTGTTATTTTGGTTATCCCTGCTTTTTTTGGGACATTAGTGTATTCACAGGAGATTCTAAAATACGTCTTTGGGGATGAGTATGCCTCCGCTCGGTTAGTCCTTATTTTATTGATGAGTTACAAACCTTTCCAAGCTGTTCAAGCTATCTTGGGCCGAACTCTCCTAGCTATTGATAAGCCTGATCTCGCCGCGCGAGCCACTATTATCAGTATTATAATCAACATACTCGCAAATATTATTTTGATACCTCGATTTGGAATAGCAGGTGCTGCCGTCGCTACGATACTTGCATCATTAGTTAGCGATGCTTTACATTACTGGTACCTATCCGAGTTTATAACCATACATATACAAATCTTTAACATCTCTTGGTCAATATTAGCGTCATTAGGTATGACAGTCCTTCTTTATTGGTTAGGAAAATTAATATTGATAGATAATCTTACGAAACTTCTTCTAATGATCAGTTTAGGTGTATGTGTTTACGCTATTCTATTGATCACCTATTCACCCATTCGGCGACAGTTGAAAGTATATATCCACAACCTCCGTAAATAAAATAAGTTGTAGAATGATAAAAGGGGAAGAGGGTACTGTCGATCCACGCCTGTTCAAGAAGTGAATGTTTTATTTAATTGATGGAAAAGCTGCTATCCCTAGAGAACATGAAGCTAGCATAAGGCGCAAGAGACTGACAAGGGTCCCGTGCCACAGAGAACGTTCTGTTAACTGGTCCATGCGCAAAAGAGATCGACTTATGCGCCCTACAGCCCGGATACCGCATGTCGCGGTATCCGGGAGGGCCCGAATCGGTGAACCCCTCCTTCCCGTGCTGGCGTCCCAAGTCACAAGATCGCGTCTCCTAACAGAGCTACAAATCGCACTTGTAGGAGCGTCTAAACAAGGATCGATAATTGTAGATGTGTATCAAAAAGCATGTATTTGTTAGGAAATTTACTTCGATTGATTAGTGGCACTATTGCTTGTTTCATATATTGAAGCGTGACCTGATGCTACGTATACACGGTTTGACTGCGGGAATGTTTGTTCAACATCTCTGTTTGATATTCCCGATATTTTTGAATATGATCTGCCTTCAGATATCCAAAGAGAATTGACATAATTTGACAATAATCCAGATGATATAACATAATCAACTTCAGAAAGAGAAACTGGACGCCCTTCAGTACCCAAGTAGTTCTGGACTACCTGAGACTGGGGTGGGGCAACTAAAGATGAAGCTGTATAGGCGCTTCCTCTGTATTCCGAAATACCTTTCAGCGGATCTTGGTATCTTTGTAACGCCCAGTGGCGTGATCCTGTTACATATGTTGGGTTTTCTTTGTTATAATCATCTATCCAATTAGTCGCGGAATGTGTGGGCTGATGCCACGTGTGATTGGGTACACCGTTTATCCCTGGAATTGGATAAAGAGCTGGAATCAAAATCATCATTATAATCAATATAACAAAAAGTATCTTTCCGAGTTGGGTTCGCTCGATCCTAGAACATACAACAAAAGATACCATAGCAAGTATGCTGATTAGAATGTAAATGAAAAATGTACCAACTGATGACATAAATAGAGCAGGAACTGACGAATAAATAAGAGATCCTATGACAAATACAATTAGGTATTTATACTCTATGATACTCTTTTTTACACGCACCTGATTAATACTCAAAACTAATGAAGCGACTCCAACAATTGTAGCAAATGATAAAAACCGCGGTGCCAAGGGCGATTGTAACGGGCCAATTACTAATGCCATCCCAGCAGCGAAAAATAAATATATGCTGTCAATAGCTAATGTGTTATTATTAATTTTTTTATGTTGAGAAAGATCTAGGGCGTTCACATAGCTGACGACACCTGTGGTAACTCCGAATAGAACTAGGGGTAATGGGATCAGCCCGATCTCTGTGAGAGAACTACATGTGATCGAGCTTGATTGAGAAGGAATACATGTCACTGGTGTAGGAATTTTGCTTGATGATACGACTCCGATTATCATACTATATAGGCTAAATCCGGCTCCAGAAATTAGCTCTACTATTTGTATATATAAAAAATAAATGATAGATACGAATATACTAGCGTACAGATTTTGGATCGGAATCCATCCTAGAATTTTTGAATCCGAATTTTCATCTGTATCACTCAGTAGTTTTTGTATATTCGTGGAAACAACATAGCCGACGATAAGTAAGAATCCTATCGGATGGTACTGAGCGACCGCAAATAGAAGGATAATAGCAAGAACATGCCACCGCATATGACCTTGGGTAGATATTTTGTAAAGTATTTCAAGAGAGATGATTGCTAATGGTATGGACAGGAAGAAAGAGTGGTAGATCGAAATTGTTGATAGCCAAGTACCAAATCCAAGAGGTAAGAATATGGAAATAACAGCGACTAATCGCAATAATTTGGGATCGTTATAGTCGGAGATCGAGTTAACAAATACCACCCCACCTATTGGACTAATTATACAAATACCCAAAATCAAGGCGGCCCAAAAGTTACTTGTATCCAATACTAATTTTGTTATCCCTGAAAAAAGGGAAGGAGCAGGATACAAAGTATTACTGATTTCCCCGGTTTTGAAAACGTATAAAGCGTTCGCAGCCTTGTCATAGCTGTCTGGACCATATAATGTACCGGTCAGCTTAATTGGTAAAAAAGTGAGCAATACGCAGTATATAGTACTAGTGAAAATAACAATATAGAGGCTATTCCGAATATGACAAATATAGATAATTAGTAATCCTGTTAATATTATAATTGCCCAAATAGACCCCGGTAGATAATTTAGAAAAGAATCCTTATACGTATTATTAACGACTGATATGTATATCAGTAGTATTGATAAAAGAGTGTTTATGACTATAACTAATGATTTTTCACGGGTACCTGTTCCCTGGTTTATAAAATCTTTCATTGACTAGAACGCGAATTCTGGCTTCTTTCTATAAGTAGCCATTGGGATGACTAAACAGTAACGGATAACCCTATTATCAGCACCTCACAAAGCGTCTTCGGCTAACTGATTCTGAAGCGTGGGTTCTGTGTCGAAGCGAATCCACCGCCAATTCTCATCAGGTAATCACGGATGAATTGGTGGGAGCTGTCGCTATCGGCGACAGTCGGACGCCGAGGCGACAGCATTGCCACCCACGAAGTGGCGTCCGCGGTCAATGACTACCGGTCGAACCGGTCGTCAGGTGATCGGTTCGCGGGGACGGCCCGACACACCGCGAGAGCTGTCCATACACCCCGTCAAATCATATTGGCGAACTCCTTGTACGGCCATCATCAGAGGCGACGCTCGCCACGGCGGGGCGTCGCCACGAGTTCGTGGTGAGGATACCGCCAAACATTCTGTAACAGCAGACTCACCACGACCTACAGCAATCTCACTGTCGCGTCTCACGATGTTGTCGTCGCGATCGCTTGCTCAAACAACCGATAGCTCGACTCGATACCGAAACGTTTCAATTAATGATATCAAGCGTCGTGTGGTGTCTCGATAAACGGTGCGTCAGCGGCGTACCCGTGACGAGCCACACTGTTTTCGTCGTACCGTCCATTCAGGTACGTACAGTCGATATAGACGGAAAATCGACGGTCCAACTGTGGCCGTCGGGTCCCCCTGTCAGGTTGTTTGATGACGCGACTCTACCATTCCGAGAGTTCCTACTGAATCGTCTCAACCCACCGGATAGTCGGGACCACGTAGGCGCAGTTGTGCGCTTGAAGCAACGTGAGACACTTGCTGTCGTAGAATCTGCGATCAAGATAGACGGCCTTGACCTCGGTGTCAAGGCCGTTGAGCACACCAAGAAACTTAGCGAGGACACTGCTGGCGGTATCGCCGTCTTCGAGACGGCGCACTGCCAGCGTGTGGCGTTTGTTCTTCACACGCGCTCAGAGCGTCGCGTAGGCGTGGAACACAGTATTCCACGCTTGGCTTCCCAGCGATAAATGTTATCCGTGTCGGCTTCATCAATATAATAGGGCCGCAGGTGGAGGTCTGCGCAGACCGCTACCTGCTCAGGAAGCAGTTAGGTTAGTGACCCGTTCCGGCTCGAACTTCGTCCTGAGGTGGTAGAGGATCGTGTTGGCAGCGGGACTGTTCCGACTCCAAGCACAGAGCGTAGAGACAGAGGTCCCGTCGGCGCAAGCGCCGACAAGGAGTTCATAGATATCCTCAGCAGTAATTTCAGCGTTATTGACTAAGGAAAGTGGAACCTCTTCGTCAAGACGGTTGACGAGAAAATTAAGAAGCTGGTCCTCGTGAATCTCACTGCCTGCTTGCTGGGTCATAGACACACCTTCACCAACCAGACGTTCTAACTAAGTGGCGATGGGAAGTACTAATTTTATTTCTTGTTCTACAATAGAAATATGGCGTAATATGAGTGTATCTAACCGTCAGGACCGATTACCACGTTCACCTACGAGTGATATTTTTTAATCCGTCATATGATAATACATTATTGTATATTAGACGCCATAGAATATAGAGTTCGGATGCAGGCCATGATCCACCGGTCGTATGGATACAGTCTACTTCCGTGTAGTGACGCACTAGGCGTAGTAAGGTGCGATCGTGATGCCAGCCTCGCCAACCGCCATCAGAGCGATGCCAAAGATCGAGTGGTAAGACCTTAACGCTCCTACCAATCCGTTTCATGCGCATCGAATATTCAACACCATATAGGTGCCACCCAGGACACAAAGATGGTGAGAATTTATATTTATCAAATACATCCCGGTGAATGATCAGAAGAAGTTCATCTAATGTTTCCACTTCTGTTGGTTCGGATATAGGGGTTCCGCGCTCCCACTCGCAGTGGTCCGGCCCATGGTGAATGGTATTGACACCCTCTGCACTGTATTTCCCAGTTTCTCGAACGCCTGCTGCACCCGCTATACCAAGATCATCGATATCACTAAGATAACTCACTGCTTTTGAAAGGTAAGATTTGGGCAGCTTCACATCTTGGTGAATGAAAACTAAATATTCTCCTGAAGCCCTTCTGGCTCCTTCGTTTAAAGCATCAGAAGCGGAGTCATACTGCTGTTTTTCGTTGTTAATAAGCACTGTCTCATACTTACTATATGTTTGCTTGTCTATACCATCTAATAGATATTCAGACAAAACTTCTCGGTCATTATATACAGAAATGATACTAAATTTCATTTGTATTTTCTATGATTTGTAAAACTATTGGTGTATTGTATTTATATACAAAACTGTCGGTTTTGAACGTTAAGAATCGTATCATTTCCATTTTTACTCATTTCTATATTGCCTTTTCGTCTTATATTCTGGTGGACTGTTTTCTTGTAATTAGTAGTCAAGTCAGATATATAGATGATCTATTAAATAACTTTTGAAATAAATTGATTATGATTAATTAGTTGTATAGTTTCATTAGACGTGAATCCGACAACTCCGTTATCTGGGTAGAAATCGAAGAGACAGATCGGTGTGAGATCCGAAATCCGTCTCTACACGCGTTTTACGGTAGCTAAGGCAAAGTCAGTTGTCGCAAATTCGGACGAATCCGCCTTCCGCTTCAAGATCGGCGGGTTCACTGAGTGGGCGATGCTCACCTTACATACACTATGTATCGAGCTGGGCAAATCCTACGGTGTCGCAGTGGATTTGCTCTCAGAAATGCCCGGTGTGCTTGAAGAGATCGGACTCACTAGACCCCTACACTACACGGTGCTTCACACGTGGTTTGAGCGGATTCTGACCAAGACGTAGCATGCGTTTCTCGGCTGACGCGCCGAGAAACACACCGGGCAAGCTGTTATCGATTCGACTGGCTTTGACCATGAATGATCAGCCTAGCCGCCACTACGCCAACTACACGAACTACTGCGTTTGAACGCTGTAAGTCACAGACTGGAGGTGAATATAAAACAAATCTAATATACCCTACCACACATTATCATCAACCGTCATTTTGAATTGTCACTATATATTCTTTGAATACGAGCTATACTCTATTCAATACAGCTCATGATTATATCATCAATAACAGTTGCATATTTGTTTATACTATATTCCTCCACGCATCTGGACCTCGCTTGACGTCCTAGGTCTACCCGTAATTCCTTATCTTGGAGTAGTTTGAGGAGACCAGTCCTTATCGCGTCTACTTCATCTGGCGGAACTACCAGTCCACCTTTTCCAATAATTTCTGGAATGTCAGAGACAGATGTTGTGACGATCGGTTTTCCCATTGACATGGCGTCAAAGAGTTTTGCTGGTAGCTGGCCTACTGAACTTGCTGTATCGCGTTGAGGCACACAAATAATATCTGAAGCAGCTATGTATTGAGGGAGTTTAGAGAAGGGCTGTATGCCCTCGTAGAAAATCTGATAGCCGGAGCTATCGGGAAGTTTCTGTATCAACTCATGATTTCTTTCTGCCCCGACAAGGACAACTGCGAACTCTTCGTCCGGAATTTGATTACATGCCTTGATCAACAAACCTAGACCTTTGTGAGGTCTGGGAGTGCCTGAGAACATTATTATTCTTTTTTGAGTGGGTAGATTCAGTTCTTTTTTCATTTTCTTTTGATCGAATTTTTGCGGGTCGAATTGGGTAGTATCTCGTACATGCGGGACTAGTGTTCCACCAAATTTATTCTGAAGAAACCGGTTTGAGACTGTTATTGAGTCTGCTTTCTTGTGAATTTTTTCGAGAAAACGGATAAAATACAAACTATTTATTTCTGCTGACCGTACGATATTCCACAGATAGGTTCCTATTCGGCTTTCGTTAGTATACAGAAACCCTGACTCCCAATCGTCAATATCCAAAATTAGTGGTTTGCCTGTCTTGTACTTTGCGAGAAGTCCAATCCCGAAACTGCTTACGAGAGGTTTCGAAGCGTATAGTACATCACCCTCAATTTTTCTGATGATTTCACTAATGTCAAATATAAAACGATAAGATCTCGAACTTGATCGAACCGATTTGTATTCGAACCTATCTCTCATTGGATACCAAACCTCATCACTGAATTGAGGGCCAACGATCTCAACCTCGTGATTGCGTTCGATAAGTGAGGCCAGTAAACCAACACGCCCCAAACTATTCATCGATAGGTCATTCGCTAGGATTGTAACCTTCATGGCAATTCTTTAAGAATCTAAATTGAGGGATAAGTCAGTTTCTCGTATTGAGTGATATTTAGTTGGATAATTAATATGGTGTGCCACTAATTCTCAATATTGGATTAACTAGCCTGATCTGTTCTTAGCTCTGCTTAAGACTTTGTGGGAACATAATTCCTGGGTATTAGCGGAGTATATTCTTTATTGGGCTCTTCATCTATCATCTGCGAGCAAAATATTATTTAAAATTTCTAATGTTTCTCTCTATTTCGGTAAAAACACCGCCAATCCCCTCATTCATGAAGACATTCTTAGCACCGTTGAGCTTTGAAGTTGAGAGATAAACACTCAGCAGGAAAGAAGCTAAAATAGATTTAGGAGTTAGACTAGATCGCCAACTGTTGCGGAGCAAACGTTCGAAATGCTCTGGAAACCATGTCTGTCTCTTGTGTGGAAAATATCGAAAATATTCTGAGTTAACAGCAATAGCTGATGCTAACTGATTGTATTCGAGCCCAGATTTCCACATGGCATATTCAAAACTGAGCTGATCACGTTCTGGTCCCTGGTGGTATTCTTCCCACCACGTATCCATACTCCGTTTGACTGACGTATTTTGATGATTTCGCAGCAACACTCTCGTTTCACTAAGACCAAAATTCTTAGGAAAGCCGTCACGTTCATACTTTTGGAGTAGTGCTTGTGTCACCTCCGGTTCAATAATACCTCTCTCCATCAAAGCTTCTGCTTCGTTATAGATGCAGCTTCGATAGGGATGCTCCGGTACCGCCAAGTTGAAATCAATTAATTGCTCTTCAAGCAGTTTATCTATGTCCCCCGTTATTCCGATATTCGCATCTACCCAAATGCTTTGATGATATTCTGGGAAGTAGCGGTGTGGAAGAGTTTTTACTTTCCCACTTTTCAACTTTGGAGACAAGGTTTGTTCAGAAAGAGTCCTCACATTCCATGGCTCCGGTATCTTTTCAGGTGAATCTGTGAAGCATACGAATTCGAGGCAATCATTCAAGCATTTCGGTGGAAGTACAACATCGTAATCGCCAAATACAGCGGTATATACAACCGTTTTAGAGCCCTCTTTCATCTCCCTAATATTGCGTTGAGTTCGGCCATATTTTTCGGTCTATTTGTCTAACACACAATGAGAGGACTTAAATAGACTTGTTTCGATATGTTCACATGAGTACAAAAAAACCGACAATCAAAATTAGGTAATATGGCCAATTATAATATGAGAAAACAAGACCCTCCTAAGCTTAGCATTCTAATTCTTAACTACAATGGCCGTGAGCTCTTGGAAGACTGTATAATTAGCATAAAAGATAACACAACATATCCAAATTACGAAATCGTATTAATAGATAATAATAGCTCTGATAATAGCGTTTCTTATGTCAGAGAAAATCATTCTGATGTTCAAATCGTACAAAATAGCGAGAATCTGGGGTTCGCTGAAGCAAATAACAGGGCGATTAAATCTACAAATTCGGAGTATGTTCTCTTATTAAATAATGATACGGAAGTAGGACAGAATTGGTTAAAACCACTTGTTGAATTAGCGGAATCAGCAGAAGAGACCAAAGTAGTCTCCCCGAAGTTAGTTTATGAGAATGGAGATCCTCAATTCATGGGAGACAAAATTATATTACGCGAATCTGGAATCCCAAAAATTGTAAATAAAGGACTGACTGCCATTGAGAAGAGGTATGATCGACAGAAAGAGATATATCGTGCTATAGGGGCAGCAATGCTCATTCAGAGGAATCTATTCGAGGACGTGGGTTATCTGGATGAGAACTATGCATTCTATATGGAGGAATTTGATTTTTGTCTCCAAACGAAAAATCAAAAATATAAGATACTGTACACACCAGAATCTGAGGTAATACACAAATCACGGACTAGCGCAGGGACAGATCCTTACTATTCGTATTATTTACGCAGAAGATCTCGGGTAAGGTTTTACCTTCTCAATTTCAGCCTACTCCGCCTTTTAGTCCAGCTCCCAATTGAACTTGCCACAGTTTTCGATTCAATTGTTCAAGGATACTCAAAGTGGGTTCTTAAGGCGTATTATGATTCATTGAAACAACTTCCTTCGTTGGTAGATGAGCGCAGGCATCGACAGCAATATAACCATACTACAAATAAATTCAGAACTATTTATCGAGAAATCAGATCCTTCCTCGACAGTTTCAAGTCTTTATAGGGTGCTGTCTTGGATGTGATGGCCCTAAAATTTCGACTCGAAACAGTTAGGGGTAAACTTGAGCATAATATAAACTAAATCATGGTCAAAAATGTACTATTAATAACGGTTGATTCGCTCAGGATGGATAGTATTCCGGAGGAGGATACCCAAGTAACCCTTTTTGAAGAGATCATTGACGGTCCTTCTGTCTCTTTTGAATCTGTATTCGCAACTGGACCCGGTACTACGCCATCATTCCCTGCTATGTTAACTGGGACAATGCCGCTCTCATATGGTGGCTTGGGCCCCCTTCTAGATACTCGTCCGAAACTTGCGTCATATCTTCAGAAGAGTGATCTCGAAACTGCCGGGTTCCAGTGTAATCCTTTCCTCTCAAACTATTTTAATTACGACATTGGATACGATGTTTTCAAAGATTATCAGAATCCACTGATGGGGATCGCTACCAAAATATTTCCTCGTGGGATTGAGATAAACAATCCAAAATTCCAACGCATTGATGACGTACTCCACATCACGGACGCTATCAAGAAGTCTTACCAGCTCGTTAAAGGCAAACCCCGACCCTACGTAAGCGCCGAAGTTATCACCGACGACACCATTAAATGGCTTGACAAGATGGCCCAACCGTTCTTCTGCTGGACCCACTACATGGACGTTCATCACCCTTGTTTTCCTCCAGAAGAGTACCGCAAGCGTTACGATATGACGGACGTGACCCAAACAGATGTCTCAGAATGGTACTCGGCTTTACTCCGAGAGCCGGAAACCCTGTCGCAGGAAGAAATTTGCACCCTCAGAACGTTATACAAAGCCGCAATTGAGTACACGTTCGATCAGATCGGTCGGATCATAACACACCTCAAAGACACCGGACGATACGACGACACCCTCATCATCATTACCTCCGATCACGGCGAACTCTTCGGAGAATACGGCCAGTACGGCAAACCCGAACGAATGTATGATGAGCTACTTCGCGTTCCACTCGTCATTGAGAATGGTCCGGACTACCTCAAAGATGCAAAGAATGATCTCGTCAGTCTACTCGATATCCCCCCGCTCATCCACGACGCCTTGGGGCTGGACGTACCGGCTGAATACGAAGGGCGTATTCTCGGGAAAGATGACCCACGAGAGTTCATCATGGCCGAACACGAGGTCGAGGGTGACGTCATCGTCGGTGCACGCTCCGAGGACTGGCTCTACGAGGGTGATGAGATTCACGACGAACACCGTCTGTTTGATCTTCGAGACGGTGGCTTCGAGCAGGTTGTTCGAGAGCACCCTGATGCGGCGACCGTCCGTGAAGCCGTACTTGCACGACTCGACGAGCTCGACGTGGAGGCAAAATATCTCCAGGGCGACGTCGAGACCGATGTCGAGGATCGCCTCGAAGATCTTGGCTATCTCTGACAGGATATCCTGATCGTTAACGTAATAGCAAGATTATTGACGGCTAACAGATATTCATGTGTATGGTAGATTGGAAAGATCAGACTGTTCTTGTTACTGGAGGGGCCGGATTTATTGGATCATTCCTGACTGAAGAGCTACACTCACGTGGCGCGGATATCGTTGTTGCAGACAAGTTCACAAAAGGACACGGACGGATCGAACACCTCGCTGACCAAGTCGAAGTTCGGCCGACTGACCTTACAACGCACAAAGGATGTATCGAGGCGACTGAAGACATCGATCACGTCTTCCATCTTGCTGCGAGCGTCGGTGGGATCCACTTTATTCAGCGTGAGAACATCGGTGGACTCACTCCGAGTGTGCTGATGAACCAGCACATGCTGGAGGCAGCTCGGATCAACAATGTCGATCGGTTCCTCTTCGCGTCGAGCGCTTGTATCTACCGACAACAACACGACGACTTGAACGAGTTCAGCGAAGACCAAGCGATCCCCGCGAACCCCCACAGCACGTACGGGTGGGCGAAAGTCCTTGGGGAGGTCGCATGCGACGCATATCACGAAGACAGCGATATTCAGACCGGGAGCGCCCGGATATTCAACGCGTACGGACCACGTGAAAACCTCGATCCGGACAGTAGTCACGTGATCCCGTCGCTCTGTCGGAAAGCCATCGAAGCTGAGGACGGGGGATCGATAGAACTGTTCGGTGATGGGACCCAAGAACGTGGATTCATTTACGTGACAGACCTCGTCGACGGTTTGATCGAGATGATGGAAGCGAAAGTTGACGGCGAACCGCTCAACATCGGGAACGCGAAAGAAGTCGTGTCGATGAACCAGCTCGCCGAGAAGATCATCGAAATTAGTGGAAAGGACCTCAGCATCGAACACGACCTCTCGATGCCGACTGGGACGGACAAGTACGCGGCGGATACGACGAAGATGAACGACGCCCTTGACTGGGAGCCTTCGGTCGCGCTTGACGACGGACTTGAGCGTGTATACGAATGGGCGAAAGACGAACTCGAAGGGTCTAAACAGACGGCCGTCGCAGATGGAGGTGACAGATGAGTGAATGGAACGACGAGCATGTGCTCGTCACCGGCGGTGCGTCGTTCATCGGGAGCCACCTTGTTGAAGATCTCGTCGCGGAAGGCGCAGATGTCCGCGTCGCAGACGATTTCTCCAGCGGTGAAACGGAAAACCTCGCGGCGGTCGAGGATCAGATCGAGATCGTCAGCGGGAATCTCAAAGATCGGTCGTTCGCCGACGAAGCCACCGCAGACATCGATACGGTCTTCCACCTTGCCGCGGACCACGGCGGGCGAGGATACATCTCGAACTATCCGGCGAACTGTGCCTCGAACATGGCGCTCGACAACATCGTGTACGAGTCTGCCGCCAAGAACGGTGTCGATCGTATCTCCTTCGCTTCCAGCGCCTGTACGTATCCGACGGACATCCAACAGGAACGCCAGCGACTCCGCGAGGACATGGTGAGCTTCGAGGAGCGTGGCGGGGCGTACGCCGACGAAGTCTACGGCTGGGCGAAGCTGATGGGAGAACGATCCCTCCAAGCTTACCAGGAGCAGTACGACATCGACACGAGTATCGTCCGGATCTTCACCGCTTACGGCCCTCGCGAGAACGAGACCCACGCGATCGTCGCGTTCATGGCGAAGGCGTACGCGGAACAGGACCCGTTCCCGATCTGGGGTGACGGCGAACAGACGCGGAACTTCACCTACGTCAAAGACATCACGCGTGCTCTGCGGCTCGCTGCTGAGAACATCACGGATGGGACGCCGGTCAACGCGGGCATCAGCCGATATGTGACGATGAACGAGGCGGTCGAGATTATCTTCGACGATCTCGACTGGGAGCCTGACGAGATTGACTATATGACCGACAAGCCGCAGGGCGTTCGTCACCGGGCCGCGGACACAACCCGCGCGGAGGAACTGCTTGGGTGGGAGCCGGAGTACACCGTGGAAGAAGGTATCAAGAACACGCTCGACTGGTACGTCGACGCGCGTGACAAAGAGTACGTTCGGGAGAACCTCGAAACGCTGCTCCACGAACGATAACCTCCCGTCTCGGATATTTTAATGGCTAACGCAAACAAGGAGTACGTTCTGGTCACGGAGTATTTCCATCCAGATACGGCTTCGACAGGCCAGCTCATGACCGATCTCGCGGTTGGTCTCGAAGATCGTGGCTTGGACATGACAGTCCTCACTGGTCAACCGAACTATCACAGCGGCGATAACGAGAAACAGCCCCGAGTGTCCACTCACGAAGGTGTTCAAATAAAACGCATTCGCGCTCCACAGGTTCGTCAATCTTCGATCCCACGTCGCCTGTTCAACTGGGCGATCTTCACGGTATGGATGTTCTTTGCGCTGCTTTTGAGTCGTCCACAGAAGGAGCGTGAGGTCGTTTTTGTCTCAAATCCGCCGTTCCTTCCGGTCGCGATGTGGCTCGTCTGTCGTATTCGTGGCTGGGAGTACACCTACATCGTCTACGACCTGTATCCGGATCAGCCCGTCGAACTCGAGTATATTCCCGAGGGAAGCGTTCCCCACCGGATCTGGGATCTGCTCAATCGGCGAGCCTTCCTCGCAGCGAAACACATCGTCGCACTCGGTCCGGTCATGAAAGAGCGTATCAGCCGGAATTCGGGGCCGAAGTTCGACGAGAGTAAGGTCGAAATCATCCATAACTGGGAGGACGAGGAGTTTATTCAACCCATGGATAAAACGGAAAACTGGTTCAGCGAAGAACACGATCTCGTCGACCAGTTCACCATCCTGTACTCGGGAAATATTGGGGAGTTTCACGACTTCGAGACGCTTGTTGAAGCGGCTGCGGCGTTCGAAGACGAGGATGTCCAGTTCCTGATCATCGGTGAAGGTGACAACAAAGACACCATCGTCTCGCGAGCCGACGATCTTGGACTGCGTGGCGATACGGTTCGATTCCTTCCGTATCAACCGTGGGACGATCTTCCGTACAGTCTTACCTCGGCCGACGCCTCCGTCGTCACCGTGAAAGAAGGATTCGAAGGGATCTGTGTCTCGAGCAAACTCTACACCGCAATGGCAGCCGGTGAACCGGTCCTCACGATCGCGCAACCGGATGATGACGAATCGCGGATCGTGGATACCTTCGACGCTGGGATTCACGTCGCACAGGGTGACACATCAGGGATCGTTGAAGCGATCGAGACATGGCAAGCGGATCCCGAGCTCGCGGATCAACAGGGGACCAACGCGCGCCGCGCATTTGAGGAAAACTTCACGACGGATGCCTCGATCGACGAATACTACCGGATGCTTGTGGGGACTACGTCTCCGCAATCGCCCGACGCATGATTGATTCGTGACCGAGTTCAATCGACTCTCCGGCCGCTAAGAGTTCGTCAATGTGCCAGAACTGTGCGTCACCCGCATCTGAGCCTGCTTGTACGTCGCCGGAGACCGCGCTCAAAGTCGTTCGGTAAATGATGACTAAGACGTGTGCTCCGTCCCCATGATCGATCAGGTTCGTCTCGAATAGTTCGAGGTCGTCCGGGGTGACGGACACCCCGGTTTCTTCTCGTAATTCTCTAGCAGCGGCGATCTCTGGAGGTTCATCCACCTCGAGGAAGCCAGCCGGTAGACTCCACGACCCGACGGCCGGCGGGTTCGTTCGTTTTATTAACAGTACCTGTTCGTCGTCGACAACGAGGACGCCTCCGCAGGGCTTCGCGTTCCGATAGACTGGTTTCGAACAGTGCCCGCAGTACGCTCGATCACGGCCTTCGATGTGTTTTGATTCAAGCTCTGCGCCGCACTCGCCACGATAATTGGGGACGCCCGCCATTACGTAACAAATATTGAGAGACGGTGTTAGAACTATGGGATTTCGCATCGAGAGCGGCTGCTCAGCAGAATATCGCACCGGTCACACGGCTCGATCACATACCGATACGAACCGCCAATTAGTCCTCTCGGCTCCCGTAGCATCAATGAATTCCGTAACGTCCCATCCTGCGCATCGTCGCTAACGTTGGGGAA
The DNA here is from genome assembly GCF_005435025.1 of Halorubrum sp. CGM4_25_10-8A. NCBI lineage: Archaea > Methanobacteriati > Methanobacteriota > Halobacteria > Halobacteriales > Haloferacaceae > Halorubrum > Halorubrum sp. CGM4_25_10-8A. The sequence goes on from NZ_SGTX01000004.1 coordinate 68,950, forward strand.
CCGGTGAAATGTTGGCTAGCAGATCCTGCGCTCACAAAAAAGATAATCAAGATAGAAACGACACGACCAGATTCAGTCCCCGATTACGGAGGAGGAGCCAACGGGCACGACTCGCAGCTCACCGAACCCGTATTTCGAGTGGCTGCCCACACGAAGGACACCCTTCTTGCCAGTCTCGACCGGGCGGTCACCCGCATATGCCACAACCTGCCCGTGATCGATCGTCCGAAGCGCGTACGTGTCACACTGTTCGACGATTTGTTCGGTGCGTTCCCGCAACGCGTCCCGTTCCACACTCCACCACCACGGCGCGTCCACATCGACGGTGTTCGGGTACTCGGATTCAAGCACGAACGGCGTCACGAGTTCGAGACGAAAACGTTCGCTCTCACGAACCCGCGAGTAACCAAGCGCGTCGAGATCAACAAGCTGCGTTTCTTTGAACCGAGTCGTTCCGTACCCATAGTTGCGCTTCCCGCCGAACTGGAGCCCATCGAGTACTTCCTCTTCAAGCGGGAGAACATCATCGCGATCGGCGTGTAGGTAGGCGTTGCAGTACCACTTGGTCGTCCGCTGCTGGTTCCGCGCGTCGTCTGGTCGCCCCATGATCGTTTCGTGTGCGAACCCCGGCTGTCCGCTATGTACACGAATGTCGTGGGTGTTCAGCGCGTCTCGCGGCCGGGAGTCCAACAGCCACCGATGGGTCGGGCGTCGGTGAACGAAGAGATCCGCATAGGCTTCGACCTCGGGAAGGCCAGTCCCGAGGTAAGGCCGAAACCCATTCTGTGAGTGGGCCGCTGGAAACGTACCGAACTGTCCGGGGACGAAGATTCCGTGACTGGCGTGGAGCTGTTGATGCCGATCCTGTGAGAGTCGCTGCCCGAGCGCGTGAAGAATGGCGTTGCCCGACACGTAGTACGGATGTCCCAGATAGTCCATGTCGAGTTCCCAGTGGACTTGCTGGATCAGCGTCATGAGTCGAACACCGCCCCGTACTCCTCGATGTACTGGAGTGCGGTACTCCACGACCGGATACGCCGTAGGTTCGCATCGAGGATCCTGTCCTCAGTCGCATGATCCGTGTCGATCGGGTGTGTCGGCAGCTGGGTCCATATCGACGCCCACGATCGGCGCGGTTGATCTCCAAGCCCTGTGAACGGCTGATTGGGCTCCGTCGCAGTAATCCGCAGTGCGAATCGATCACCCGCGAACACGGTTCGATGGGGAACAATCGTCTCAGCGTCGTCGACGACCAGCCGGAGGTCCGAAAACGCATGACCGTCCCGATAGTTGTCGAGAAGCGCCACCACGAGCAGCGTATGGTACTTCAGCGACGTGTACGGGTATGAGACGGCCTCGTTGAACCGCGCGGCGAGATCGCTGGTCAGCCACGCGTGATGGGCGTCTTCGGGGTCGGTCTCGGAGAGCAGTTCACGAATGGCATGCTCGATGTCGGTCCGCGTGACATCTGGACGGGGGTTCCGACTCTCGCCGTCGACCAGCGAGAGCCGATACGGTGACGTGTGGCTGTCCACCGTCGTGGTTGGTTCGCCGCTGGGACGACTCAGCGCAGCAGCATCGCGATCCGCCCCGTAGGGAACCGACTGGTTCACGCGGACACCAGCGATCTGGTCGACAGCGGCGGCATGGGATCGGCCGTTCAGCTTGTGCGCGTCGTGACGGTAGGCAACGAGCAGGTCCGCCTCACGGGTCGCCGACTGCTCGTGAGCTGGTGGCTGGTCGTTCATGCTGTCTCCTCCTCGATACGCGTCTCAAGAGCGTCGACGAACGCGGGCCGGTACTCGCTGGCCCATTGCTCGTCTTTTTCGTCCATCGTCTTCGTGGTGCCTCGGCTGCGGTTGAAGACGCGTTTTAGCTCGTGTTCCTCATAGAGCGGATTTATCAGATGCGTATCGACGATCCCCGCCCCGAAGTTGCGCGCACCGCCGAGTTGGTGCATAAAGTCGGTGTTGTGCGAATCAAGATACTCAAGACTCTCACAGAGTAGGCCGAGAAACTCGGGTTTCGTCTCCCGAAAGGAGAGCTGCCAACAGCCGTCGAGATTTGCGACGGCGTCCAACTCCATGCTCCGGAGCGATTCACGATTATCATCGGCGTTGCGCGAGGCGACGTGTCGAGTAAGCCGTCGGTAGTGACCCTCTGCCTGTCCGCGCGTGTAGTCAACAGCAGTCCGGACCGGATTGAATTTGATCGGGCGCCGCATCACCTTCCCAGGAACGCCACCAAATCCGCCAAAGAGATCGAAGATCACGCACCCGTCATCTGTGTTCGGGTCGTCCACACACGCCCCCTTCTCGTGATAGCCAGCGTTCAGGTCGCGGTCGTACACGTCCGCCTTTTTGAAATTCGCGTTCGATTCACCGGGGTGACACGCCGAGCCGCCGTATTGTTGAACGACCGCTTCCATCCCGTGACGCAGCCAGCCGGACAGCGGGAAAGCCGGGATAATGCCGCCGATCTGGTTCTGCGGGTCGTCGTCCTCGTAGTTCCCGTTTGAGGCGTGATGGCGGTCAGTCAGGATCGAATCACCGATGACGAGGAGATCGGATCGGATCCGGACGTACACATCGTCGAACATCGCCGCGGATTCGGTGGTATCGCTCATCGCGCTCCCTCACTGTCACGGAACGTCTGGCAGTCGTGGTCCTCGATCCGCTCTGGGAGTCCAATGGCACCGCAGACGGGACACTCACGGAGTGGTGGGCCGAGTTCGGGCTGTTCGTCGTCGACAACAGGCTCTTGTCGTCTTGGATCGGATTGTGTGATGCTTCGTGGGTAGCGAAGCGTGGTCAGTGGGTGCTGGAACACCCAGTGGCCATTTTCATGACCCATTCCACGCTTCTCAAGCGATCTAAAGCGCTCCAGCGGCAAATGACTTTGCTACAAAGCAAACATTAGCATCATAGCAAATTTAAAGTGCGGAGAAACCAATGTAGAAGTGGATGGTACGACAGCTATCCGGCGTGGGAAAATACCGAGCCATCATGACCACGACGGACCGGGAACGGATCCGTGGAGAGGCGGATGTCTCCGCAGAAAAGGAGTACCAGACGGTCCATCGGATCCGGAGTCGCATCGAAGAACTGGAAGAAGATGCGGCGCTCCTGAAAGAGCACCATCCAGAACTTCACGCGGAGCTGCGCGATGCGGTCTGTGGCGACGCGTGACCAAATAAAGAAATCACATTTGCAGAAAGACCCACCCCACCGCGATCTCGGCGATCACGGCCGACCGCCTCGCCGCGATCGGGCCCGACCGCGAGGACATCGAGATCGTGCCGAACGGGATCGACGTCGAGCAGGTTCGCACCGCGCCGCTGCCCGGCGACGACGGCGATGGGGGCTACGACGTGCTCTTCGCGGGCCGGCTGATCGAGCACAAGAACGTCGACGTGCTCTTGGAGGCGTTCGACGCGGTCGCCGCCGACCACGACGCCACGCTCGGGGTCATTGGCGACGGCCCCGAACGCGACGCGCTGGCCGCGCAGGCGGACGCGCTAACCCACGCCGACCGCGTCGAGATGCTGGGCTTTCTCGACGACTACGAGGACGTGCTCGGCCACATGCGGGCCGCCGACGTGTTCGCGTCGCCGAGCACCCGCGAGGGGTTCGGGATCACCTTCTTGGAGGCGATGGCGGCGGACTGTACCGTCATCGCGGCCGATCACCCGGAGTCGGCCGCCGACGAAGTAATCGCTGACGCCGGCTTCCTCGTCGATCCCACGGTCGACGCGCTCACGGAGCGACTCGACGCCGCACTAGGTGGTGCCCGCCCACCGACATCGCCCGTCGCCCACGCCCAGCAGTACGACTGGGACGCAATTGCCGAGCAGGCGGAGACAGCCTATCGGCGGGCGATCAACGGCGCGTGGTGAGATGTCGTGCCCGCGTGCTCCCGCTACGCACTCGCAGCGGTGTCGGCGTCGCCGCGATCGAGGAGGGGATAGTCGATGTGGACCTCGATCCGATCGAACGGGACGATGGGTTGGATCGCGCCGCTGGGGCCGCCTTCTTCGAGGGTGAGGATCCCTAACACGTCGAGCTGCTTCAGGTCCGAGTGGACATCCGACACGTCGCGATCGACGAGCTGGGCCGCCTCGCGCATGCTCTCAGGGGTCTCTGCCGCGATCGCGCGGATGAGCTCGAGGCGGAGCGGGGTGAGGCTGTCGACGAAGTCGTCGTAGGTTCCGAACTGGAGCGTCGCCGTTCCGTCCTGGGTGTCGAGGTCATCGGCGTCGACATCCCGGACGAACTGGAGTGCGTCTTGACGGAGCTGTTCGCGGTCGCCGACGGTGATATGGAGTGTGGTCATGATTGGAATATGGGTGAGACGGGTGCGGTCGATCAGTGGGGTGGGGGCGGGTCACCGCCGACGGCCTCTCAGTACTCGTCGGCGCTCGCCCAGAACTCCACGAGTCGGTCTTCCATCCCCGGAAACTCGATGTCGTCTCTGTCGCCGGCCGCGGTGTGGTGTTCGTGGCCCTTCGTGTCCTCGTGCGAGTTGTCGTACCGGACGAGTGTGAGATCATCGAGGGTGCCCAGGTGGAGCGTGTACGTCCAGCCAGAGGGGTATGTCTCGGTATCATCGGTCGGCCGAAGCACGACGTTCTCGACGAGGCCGGCTTCAACATGCGTATACTGGAAGAGCGGCTCCTGTGGCATCCCCTACGTGTTGGGACAACGGCCAACAGTATAAGTGTTGGGCGAGACTCCAACAAACCCCAAACTGTCCCCGAGTTCTCTCTGGCCGAGGGGTCTCCGTACGTTCGTCCCAGACTGTCGTCGGAACAACCCCGTCGTCGATCTGAGTTTCAACGAGATGAAGCTGTTCGATGAGTGCGAGGGCCAACAGCGGCGGCGTGTGTACGGTAACTGTCAGTCTTGCCCGTACGCAACGTCGAGTGCGAGGTCCGCCTCCGTGTAGTGGCGCTGGATCTTGCGGTCACCGAGTAGTCGGTGGAACGCCGCCTTCGAGAGCCCGGCGAGCTCCCGAGCCGTCCCGAACGAGAGATATCCCTCCCGGTACAGTGAGACTGCGAGTTCCTGCCGAACGATCGGCTCCCGATCCTCGGGCGGTGCCGCCATCGCATCTAGCACGTCGGATGGGAGATCGATACTGCTCATACCTCCCAATTCGGTGTAATGCTACTTAGTGGCGCCGTTCAGTACGGATCCGTCCAGTCACGCCGATGCCGGCTTCTGCGTCGAGCCCACAGTCGACGCGCTCACGAAGCGACTCGACGCGACGCTGGGCGGCGCCCGGCCGCCGGCGTCACCCGTCGATCACGCCCGGCAATACGACTGGGACTCAATTGCCGAGCAAGCAGAAACAGCCTATCAACGCGCCATCGATGGGACTTGGTAAAAATATTTCAAAATGATGACAGAGATGCGATTTCTTTTAAATGGACAAAATGCTTCTCGAGCTGTCGCTCTGGAGATATTGGTGTAGATCTACTGAATTTTGCGACACTATTATATACTATTGTTAAGTGCCGCAAAGAGGACGTTAGAGCAGTTCTACAGAGGTACTATCAGATTTTGAGAATAAAATTCCCAGATTTATCACTCCCACGCCAGTTTGTGTATCCAGCGAATCACCAGACGGGATCGGGCGTATCGTGCTGCGTCACGATATCAAGAGAGAAAACGGGGGGTTGTTTTATAAGCAACCCGCCGCCGTATGGCGTACGCGGACCTACATACGCAGTGACGATCCCTGCGGGGAATCGTCATAGCAAATACTCTCCACATATCTGAGCACAACGTTTTCACAGTACAGCGTGACGCTGCCTGTGTCTCTGGCGATTACTCACTTCGACGTCGGCGGAACGTATACGGCTCTCGTCGCGCTTTACCTCCGACCGCCAACGCTGTACGCACGCGCCCTCGTGCTCCTCGACGGGGACAGAGGCATGCTGCCAGACGTCCACTGAGTCGCCCCGCTGTACGCCACTGAGCTTAACACCCTCCACGCGTCGGACTAGATGAACGTCTTCTGGTTTCATCAGACGCTCGATGTCGTCGACCCCACAGATTCGTACACGGTGGCGGCGCTTGCAGGCACCGGAGACCTCGCGGTGGGCGGCCAGCTCGGTGTCGCGCCGTGGGTCACAGCCTGACTCCTCCGCCGACGGCGACGCGTGGCTTCGTCGTCCTCGGGAGTCTCGTGTTGGCTATTGATAGGGGCACACTGGCTGCCACCCCACTCCGAGATGGCTTGACAGGGCACACGGTCATCGTGGGCGGTATCGGCGCGCTGCTACTCGTGTTAGCCACCGTGGCTGCTCGGATCCGGCTCCACCTTTGAGCGGTGGTGGTATCTCAGACTCGCTCGCAAGGCGCTAGCTAAGCGGAGTCAATTCAGCGGATGATCGTGGAGCGGACACTGACGATGAAATACCCCAAAGTGGTGTAGCAACCGGACAAACAGGCCATATTGAGCCGTGGCGAGGCGTATTCCGCTCTGATCGGCGTTACATGTAGTCGATGTCGCGCAACCGCTCCATCAGGTCCTCCTTGTTCTGGGCGCGGCCGGCGCGCTCGGTCGTGTCCTCGAGGTTCTGCAGCCACGCAGGCTCCTCGGTCGTCTTCTCGGTGCTGACCTCGCTGCCGAGCGAGCGGAACCCGGCGAAGTATTCGGCGAGATGGGGATATCCGCCTGTGTGACGCCCTCGGGAAGGTCGTCGTCCGCCTGCGGGACGTACCCCTCGTCGGGGAATGCCTCAACGGTGTCGGGGACGACGTAGTTCCAGAAGGCGTCCCACACGTCGGCCTCGGCGAACTGCAGGATGGGCTGGATGCGGTCGTGCGGGGGGAACAGATCGGGGTCGTGCCGTGGCGAGAAGAACGTCTCGTCGGCGCGGGCCTCCTGCTCATCCCAGCGAACTCCCGAAATCACGCCGTCGATGTCGTGCGCCTCGAGGGCGTTGTTGAGCGCGACGGTCTTCAGCAGGTGGTTCCCGACGTAGGTGTCGAGCAGGAACGGGAAGGTGTCCTCCTCGAACTCGAGGATGTCACGGATGTGGTGCTGGTTCTGCTCGTTCAGCTCGTCGACCGGGATGTCGTCGCCGGGTTCGAGCCCGTGCTCGTCGACGTACGTGCCAACATCGTTGTTGCGGGCGTACACGAGTTCGATATCCCACTCGTCAGCCCAGTGCTCGACGAAGTCAGTGATGTCGTCGAAGTGCTGGAAGTGGTCGATGAACACCGCAGTCGGCTTCTCGTAGCCATACTCTTCGGCGACCTGGTTGATGACGTACAGCGTCAGCGTAGAGTCTTTCCCGCCCGTCCACATCACAGCCGGGTTGTCGTACTCTTCGAGTCCCTGCCGGGTGACTTCGATCGGCTTCTCGAGTTTGTGCTGAATCGACGGATAGTCGGACGGGGTCTCGCCCTCGCAGTCGGTGTAGTTGACGTCGACACTTGCCGGGAAGTCGTTGGGCATGTAAGTTGACATTTAGCTGTTATTAAAAGGATATTTCAGTACCAACTCAGGCAACGAGGATCTCAGATTTCGTCGCTGAGACGTCGCTCGGATCTGAACACGCGCCGGCCCACAAATTTATTATTACTTGAGTTTCATTTACTGTAATGACAGACGAACTACTCCACGCGACGGTGAGTGTTCGCGGCGTCATCATCGACCCCCGTGGGCGGAACCTTATCCTCCAGCGCGCGACTGACAGAGAGTGGGAGCTGCCTGGGGGACGGCTCGCCCCCAGAGAGCCGGTCCGTCGTGGCCTTTGCCGAGAGATAACCGAAGAGACGGGGATCTCCGTCGAGATTCACACGCCCGTAGCGACGAACGCGTGGGTCAACGACAACGAAGAGGGGCGTTTTGCCGTCCACTACAAGTGCTACACCTCCCAGCGAACCATCGATATCAGCGACGAACACGTCGACTCGGCGTGGATGCTCCCTGAGCGCGCGCGTCGCGTCCTGAACGAGCCGCAGGCCGCGGCCGTCCAAGCGGTCTCGAACCGACCGGCGACCGGCCAGCCCACCGACCAATCGCTGTCGCAAGACTAACGCAGTTGATCTAGTTGGCGTGTATAATCGGTTCTGGTACCAACGTACCGCTGTTTTGGTCAGAGAGCAGTGTCGTCGTCGCGCTCGTCGCGGTAAGCTAGCAACACCATTGGCGACTCACGATTGAACTCGTAGACTTCCTCCCGAGTCCCCTGTGGAATGGAATCTCCACGAGAAACACATCAACAGATTCGCACTAGAGATCTGTACCGCGACTGTGGTGCCGACACAGTCTGCCGATTCCGGTCATCATGTTGTCCATCGTCTTGCGACATCCGACTTCGGTGACCCCTTAATTTCGCATGCGGAACTGCCAGCACGACATCTGCCACAACTGTATGGTGTACAGGCGGTCAAGGCGACTGCCCCGGGGCTTGACCCCGGGGTGCGTTCACTCGGTAGCGTCCTCTAGCGGGCAAGACCGTAAGGAGTCTGTTAGATCACCTACGTGCGGTGTATATAGCTCTGTTTGACCAGCTGCGTGGCGATGACGACGACCGTGTTGTCTTCCTCGGCATTGATGATGTCCTGCTCGAGTTCGTCGAGGACCACCCAGAGGTCTTCGAGAATCGTATTGACATCGCGGAGGCGGGCTCCGGCGGACGGCTGGAGAGCATCGTCTCGCCGGAGTTGAGCGCCTGCTGGCCGAGTCTCACAGCCGGTGTGAACCCGGGCGCCACCGGCTGTACGGCTTTCAGGATCGCGAGTGCGACTTCTACGAGAGGTACGTCCCGCTCGGGCGCCATGTGAAGGCGATTCGCCTGTGGGACCGCGTCACCGACGCCGGCCCCGACGCGACCGTGCTCAACGTCCCGGTCACGTTCCCGCCGTCGACGCGCGTCCAGCAGATGGTCTCCGGGTTCCTCTTGCCAGATCTTGACTCCGCCACGAGCGACGACGAACTCCGCGAGACACTCGAGCGATTTGAGTGCCAGATCGACGTCAACGCGAAGCTCGGCCATGACGATGACAAAACTGACTTCATCGAGAACGTACACGCGACGCTTGGTACTTGATACAAGAAATTTCACATTGCCTCGATCAAGACGATTGGGACCTCTTTTTCGCCGTCTTCATGAGTACCGACCGGGTGAACCCTTCCTATTCGGTGACTACGCGAACGACGGCGAGTACGCCGAGGAATTCATCGAGTTCTACCGCACGCTCGATGAGTACATCGGCAAGATCCACGAGTCGCTCACCGACAGCGACGACAAAACGCGCGCCTACTCGCTCATTCTTGGTCGGTTCTACCTCAACGTGGAGGGCCGTGAGCTGGAGGGTGTCGTTCCCCAAGACCAGTACGAGGTGAGACGGGAAGAGCTCATTGCGGATCTTGAATCGCTGACTGGTCACAACGGTCGACAGATGTGTAAGCGGATAGTGAAAGGTGAGACTGTGTTCGACGGCAACCACGACGACATCGCCCCCGATCTGGTTGTCATTCCTGCCGACAGGTTCGATCTTAATTCCGGCTTCTCCGGCAAGGAGGCCGTCTTCACCGAGGGGCCCCGCAACAGGATGCACAAGTTCGAGAACTCGCTGTTGTACGCGACAGACCCCGACCTCGACCTGACCGACGCGGACCTCTTCGACGTGACACTCGCGATCCTCGACATGATGGATGCTGAGGGCGACGCCGCGTTCGACGGCGAGAGCCTGCGAACGTGAGTCGATAGGCACCGCGTTCTCATGACAAAATAAGAGTCAACAATAGAACTAAGCCGTACGTACGTCACGACCTCACCATGTCAGGGAATTTTGAAGCTAAAGATGAGAAAAATCTCATCGAATATATCGCAGCGTTGTGTGGCTTTTCACGTCTCTCAACAGCACTCCCTGGGCGGGATATCTACCCACCGTATCTATTCGTTGGGGCGTTCAGTGTACTTGATCTGGCAGTCCTCCAGGTCTACGTACACGCTACCGGCGGGACCCACATCCTGATTGAGACCCCAAACACCGCTGCCGGGTATGCAGCCGTATTCTTGGGAGTCTATGGGGTCCGGTATATGTCGAGCGGTTACGAGGAGGCACTTGCCGCGCTCCGAGCACAGGACCGTGTTGATACGGCCGACATCAACCAATTTCAGCGGATATTTAGTTGGCGAACAAAGGTCATCATCTATCTCTGCGCCGTTTTGGTGCTATACGCGAATACTATTCTCAACGTCGGAGTTCCAAACCAAGTGACAGCAATAAATTTTCTCTTTACGTGGGAGTTTGTATTCCTCCCGGTCATCATTGAGTTTGCGTTCACCTACTACGGGATTCACTTCTTATTGCCACGTCGGATCAAAAAGACCGAATTCAATCTGTTCTTTTATGATCCGCGCAACATGGGTGGGTTTGCTGCGGTTGGCCAGCTCCTGAAGCGGTCGTACTATATTTATACGGCTGGACTGATCTTATTCTTTCTCCTCGTCTACGGGCCAGTACTGCTTTCGGTGGACGGCTACGTGCCCGGCCTGTTTGAGTTGGTTTTCTTTTCGACAGCGTGGTTTGTTGGCCTTCTCTCGATTGGCTATTCGATGTACACAATCCACCAGCTCATGTCGAAAAAGAAGGAGCGACGAATTCGCGAACTGGAGACAGAACTCCATCAAGCAATTGAGAATCCGTACGATATTAACAACTCAAAAGTTGTCGATCAAGACAAATTGGACGATGCGCGACGGCGGCTGAAAGAAGTGCGAGACACACGTGTTTATCCGGCAACGTTCACAATGTGGAGCCAAATTGCGATCAGCGTATTGCTCCCACAACTACTCCAGATCACGGTCCAAACGGCGTTGTAACTAGTTCTCAGTGGATAGCGAAGAAAAGTAGATCAGGTTTGTTCTATTGAACTACGGTGTTAACGCCAACAGTTGAGATCCACAACACATTATCCACTGTGAGATACCGGGTAGGAGGTTCCAGTTTCACGAGTAGTTGTTGGCAGAATCTTCATTCGGTTCTGTAGAGCCACCCGCCTTCTGCTCATCATTGTAGTGCCAGTCTTCAGTATCTAGACGGCCGTCAAGATATGCTTCACCATCTTCTGTGATTGTATACACGGCATTTCCTAGGTGTTGTACCAAGCCCTCTTCAGCGAGACGCTTACATCGTCTACCGATATATGCATCAGAATACCTTATTGGTCCATCGTTCTTCATCTTCCTCGGAGAACCTGTCTCATTTTTATGAAGATACTCGAGGATACGATCATCCACGAGAACCATCCATTCACCAGAATATCTCATACCTACCCATGGACACGTAGGTATCTATTATGCTGGTAAACAATATAATTACAGGTAAAAAATCTCTTAGCAAATAGATAAACTATAAGTTATTAGCTATACACAGTGTATCCACAGAGCCCGAGTGACGAACCCTTGGCTCGCGAGAAAGTGTAGAACCCCCGGCTGCGGTGTTCCAGCACCCAGCCGGGACGGGTTCTGTGCCGTATCACAGAACCATGCTAATAGTGGCAACTGTAGGGCTTAAGCCCTGCGAGACGACCGACGAATCGAACAGATACACCGACGGCTCCTGCGCGCTCTGTCCAGCGCCGGCTGAGGGCGTCGACGCCAAGCGCGGCGTTGCTGTCTGTCGCAACTGCGCGGAGGGCGACGCATGAACGAAGACACCGTCGTCAACGACCTCGCAGACTGTACCGCGTTCCAGCGCGATCTCCTGTGGGCACTCTCGCACGATAACACTCACAACGAACGTTCACTGAAAACAGAACTCGACGACTACTACGGCGAGGATCTCGACCACGGCCGCCTCGCCCAGACCCTCGATGCGCTCGTCGAGTCTGATCTTATCGCCAAGCGGACACATCATAAGCGAACCGCCGAGTACCGCCTCACCGAACACGGTCGCCGCGCGCTGTCCGGCCGCCAAGCATGGCAAGCCGGCCATCGTGGTGACACTACGAGCGAGGAGCACAGCTGATGGCCAGCAACCAGCCGCTAATCAGGGACACCCGCCGACTCGCACGCATCCCCCTCAACACGGAGTATCTCGCGTGTCAGGTCTGCGGACAGACCGTCCGTGAGGGCGACGACATCACCGCCTACGCCTACCGGGCGGCGGGCGAGCCGGCGTACGAGATCGGCTACATCATGTGCGAGGCCGATTACCACACGCATCCGACCATCTTCACGCGCGGCGTTCGCGAACACGTCGTCACCGGCCACATCGGAACGTGTGCGGACGCCCGTACCCAGTCGACAGCGTACGTCCTGCTCGATCCGACTGTCGTCGTCACGAGTCCGACGACGACGGCCGACCCACACGTCCGTCCGGACGCTCCAACAGAACGCGAGCCCGAACAGACGAGACAGCGGGACCCGACACCGCTCCTGATCGCGGTTCGGGAGCGCGCTCGATCAGACGGCGGACATCCAGAGCGAGGCGAGTGATGCGGATCACCGGGATAGATCCGGGCATCGGGAATGGGTCGCCGCCAGGGGCTCACCAGTGTCGCTGGCGACAGACGGTACGGTGATCGCTGGTGACGGCACGCCACCCAGCGGCCCCTGAGCGCGGGGTGCGGCTCATCGCCAGCGACTCGAAGGCGTCCGCTGCCGGGATCGTCTGTACAGCGGTCTCGCCGCGGCTGACCGAGTGGGTACCGGAGCTGCTCACGAAGCTCCGTCCACGGAGTCAGCGGACCGTCCGCCGCCACGCCACCACCGAGAAGCCGTTTCGAGCCAGCGCAGCGATCCTCTCGACGACGCTCCCGGAGTGGAACACCACAACGGACACGTGGGGTGACGACACCGCCGAGGCGGTCAGCTACACGCACGCCATCGCGACGCTTGCGCTCACGTACGCCGAAGAAGATCCTGAGTCCCGCTCTGCGTACCACCGGCGACGGTACGCCGACCTCACCGACACGGTCGAGTCCGTTGGGACGGGACGCGGGCCGGTCAACGGAGATCTTGGCGCGCTCGCGAAGGGACCAGTCGTACTTCACCGAGAACTCGACGATCACCCACAGACGCTCACACTGTTCCTCGACGGAGAGACGTGGACGGACCTGACGGACCGACGGACTGGCGTCCGAGCGCTTGCGGCGATCGCCGTCCTGGCCGATGGGTTCGACGTGCGCGTCGTCGCGTCGCCGGCGCTCCAGCGTGAACTGACCCGTCGGTACCCAGCGTGGAGTGAGACCCACCTCGGTCTTACTGGCGACCGGGATCGGTCCCACCGAAATCACCGCCGCACTCCAAGCCAACCAGCGCCCACGGACGACATCCACCCCGCGTGGGCGGCACTCGGTGGGCTCGCCAGCACACCGGGGAAACGGCGTCTCCTCGGGAATCTCGACACCGATCGAGAGCGGAGCTACCGCGATCTCGAACAGGATCACGCGATCGATATCGAGACGGGAACCGTCAGCCGGTACGTGCTCGATCTCGAAGATCGTGGCCTCGTCACGGTCGACCGTCGCGGCCAGCACAACACAGTCTCGCTCTCCGAACGTGGCGACACGGCGGTTACCCAGTGTCTCGACGCCAACGACGAACTCATCCATCCGAACCAGCGCCAGCTGGATACCCGTCTTACTGACACCCCTCACGACGCTACAAGTACAGTGTCTTCCCGCCGGGAGGGCCAGCCGGGAACCACCCCGACCGGGATCGATGAATGGATCGCAACGACGGGTGATCCGGATGGCGACGCCGACTACGTCCAGTGGCTGACCGGCCCCGAGGAATCCCCCGAGACGCAGTCGGTTCACCGGCGCTTCACCGTTCCAGCCCACGAGACGGGCATCACGCTCGTCGACGATCAGCCAGCCCCGTTCGACGACGGTCGGGTCACCTATCTGAGCCACCACGCCGAGACGGCGCTCGTTGTCAGCCAGTGGGGTGGCCCCCTGGTCACGTTGGGACGTCTCGCGGCTGCCTTACTCAGCGACAAAGCGCTGAGTAAGATCCTCACCCCATCGCGAGTCGGTCGCGACTTCACCGCGATCCACGACGGCGTCACCGACCGCGATCCGGGGCAAACGCTTCGTCGCGGCCATCAAGTCGGGTGGTTCAGCGAGGACGAAACGACCTACACGGCGTGGCGTCAGCGCGTCGAAACGGTTCGCGACACGCAGCTTGCCCGACTCGCGGCGCTTACGGACAGCGACGACACGGCCGCTCGGAGCGAGCTCTTCGAAGCCCTCCACGGGCTCGTCGCGTCGGCGACCCACCTGTACCACGCGGCGGGTATCGATCTCACCGCTACGATCAGACTCCCGGATACCGACGCAGTTGCGCGGAAACCCACCCGACTCGAGAATCTCTGTGAGTTTCTCAGCAAGACTGTTCCCAAACAGTCTGTCTACGGGATCCATTCAGGGTATCGGATGCTGTTCGAAGAGCGCCCCGCAAAGCTGTGCCGGCGGCTTCCCTACGACGTGGAGCCCAACGCCGAACTCGATCTCACGATGTCGTGGGTGCTTACCGGGCCGACAATCACCGCACTCCACGACGACATTGCCGCAGCGCTCCGTGCGGAACTCACGACGGTCCGCGAGGCGATCGCCGACGGAACTGAAGACGCACCCACCCTCACGATTCCCGTCAGAGACGGCACGACCTACCCCGCCATCCGGCGGGTAATCGACGACGTTGCGATGACCCACGATGTACAGTGGACACCCCGCGAGCGCCAGCGGCTCGTGCGGCTCTGTCTCCGCTCGTTTGGCCCGGCGGACACCCACGGAGCGTGTCCGTACGATGTCGTGGTGAGCCTTCAGCGAGCGCTGAACGAGTCACCCAACCCAACCCCTGCCGACGTCGAACGCGCGGCGGCCACGCTCCCACCCGAGCGCTTCCGGCCGGATCTCACGCCGACGGCGACGAAGCTGTACGCCGCCCTACTGCGGGCCGACACGCCGCTCGGCCGCAGCGAGCTCCTCGACCGCGCAGACATCTCCGCGAGCAGCTATGATCGCCGACTGAGTGACGTTCGCGAACTCGATCGCGTTCGTCCCGTCCAGATAGATGGCCATCGCCGGTGGACGACCACAGCCACACTCACGTCGCGAACGCCACCCGTGACGGCGTGGCTCCCACCAAACAGGGGTACGACAATACCGCTGGTGACGCATCGCGACCCGCTTCGACCAACCGGGCAACAGCACCCGATCGAGACCAAGCGGGGACGCCACCACCCCCAACCCACGCTGCGTATCACCACCCCGAACGGGGCCACCCCACACACCACGTATCCGATGAATCTGCGCCACGAATGCCCGCAGTCGCACCGAACCGACAAGTACCCACCAGACAGCCGAGACACCCCCGCCAACGAGACAATGGCAGCCACAGCCTACCCGACGACAGCAGTCGCAACGTCACACCAACAGCCACAGCGCTCGCTCACGAGGACCAACCAATGAGTGACCAATCACTCGATCTGGAGACCGTCATCAGATACAACCGCCCGACAGCGACAGATGGGTCCATCCAAGTTAGCACCGACCGCACCGAAGTCACCGAGGGCTCGCGTGTCCTCCTCGGCTTCGGTGATGATCACGAAGTCACCTACGCCGTGCTCACGCCGAGCGAAGCCCAAACAGTCGCGACCGCACTCGAACAAGCAGCCGAGCGCGCAGCCGCCGCAGACACCCTTGAGGATCCAACCAATGAGTAACAACACCCTCGATCTCACGGCGGACATCGACACGGTCGGCACGCCCGACAGCGAAGACCCAGATCACGATCCAACCAACGGCCGGTGGCTCGAAACCCAGGTCGCTGACGCACTCGATCGGTGGGGGTACAGAACTGCCCGCAACGAGTACTGTTTTGGGCTCGAAACCGACGTGATCGCCCGCCGGGACAGACTGCGTGGGGAGCCGACCGACTTCCTCGTCGTCGAATGTAAAGACTGGCATCAAGTGCCGGTCCAGCGGGACGCTGTCGAAGCCGTCGCGCTCCGGGCCGCTCTCGCGCGAGCACTGCCCGTACTCGCCGTCGCCCGCCGCGTCACGGCGAGCGCATGGCAGTTGGCACAGCGCCTCGACGTGCGGATTCTGACCGAACAGGATCTCTTCAAGGACCGGCTCCCGCCGCTCACCGAACGCCGGCCGCCGGGTGGCACGCTCCACGCACAGCGGGAACCGCGCATCCAAGAGATGCGTGACCGGTTGCCACTGTTAGTCCACCGTCGAAGCGGGCTGGATATTGAGGCGCCGGTGTTTAACGGGCCGAATCACGGGCCGTGTTATGTGCCCGATCGGACGGGCAACGGCGAGTATGTCGACGCTCGCGACACTGACTACGAGTTCGGCTAGAAACGAGCGCTGGGGGGATCTCACCCGCACAAGACTGCGGAGGTCCCACCTGCGTTTTATGTCTTGACCTCCTCCCGCGCCTGAAGACGCGGGAATCCCACCACGGGATTTCAGGCCGAGCGAAGCGGCCTGTTGGTTTCAAGACGCATACGTTCCAAGCGTCGTCTGCTGGGTTTCAGCATCGGCTTGGCTGTCTTGTGGCCCGGTCAAAGAGGCCCCATCCGTAGCCGAGTCATCGGCACCAGCCTTCTGCCGGGAAGCCCAGTCGCTTTGGCGGTGACTCTCTCCACTACGGTAGCGGTCTGCAATGTTTATCGCCCCGTTCACGTCGGCTTGATACTCACCGACCCAACAGCCGCCGTTCGAGCATCTAAACGTCGCCTGTCGTGGCCGGTAACCGTGTTCACCGCAGGCGTGACATGCCTTCGACGTGTTCCGGGGATTCACCGTCTCGACGGGAATCCCCTTCTCGGTAGCTTTGTAGCGAATCTGTGCGTGGAGCTTGGCAAAGCCCCACCCGTGCAACCGCCGATTCATGTACTCGCCATAGTCCATGTTCTCGCGGATGTACCTCAGGTCTTCCAGCACTAACACTGGGTTGTCGACGGACTCGGCGTAGTCCACGACCTCGCTGGTCACACGGTGAAAAACGTCGTCAATCTGGTCCCACAGTGCGTCACCGAACGAGTCTGCGATTCGCTCACTACCACGCTTCTGAAGCCGTCTTGTGGCGGTGAAGTGGGTTTTTCGGAGCCGACGAACGGCTTTGCCGTCGGCGGCCCACAGGCGGGGGCGAACCGGAGAACCGGAGCCGTCGCGGTGACACACCGTGACGAGGCTCGCTTCTCCGATGTCCACACCAACCGGTGTCCGCTTATCGGCGGACGCCTCAGATTCGTCCTCCACGTCGCGGGTAGCGGTGATGTGGAGGTACCACGTTCCATCCCGCTCGAACAGCCGACTTTCACCCATCTCGGCGTCGTCTGCGTTTAGCGCTTCAAGCCAATCCCGCTGGTCGGGATTGGCGCGTGCTGGTATCCAGAGGTGGTAATCCTCGTGGTGCGGGACTTTGGCGTACCACTCGATAGCGTTCTGTGGCTGGTGGTCGAGTTGTAGGCCCTCGTTTGTGAACCGCACTGGGTGGTCGTCGTGGATCTCGTTGGCGTCGTAACTGTTCCCACAGAGTTGTGGGACGTACTTCTTGAGGGCATTTTTCGCGTAGCCGCTCAGGTCGTACTCGACAACCACATCGTTGGTTGCTGACTGCGTGTCACAACCAGTGTCAAAGGCGGCCTGAAGCGCCCGTTGATAGGCATCGCGTGTCTCACGAAGTTTCTGTCGCTTATGGAGGTTCGGGTCCACAAGCTTCAGTTCGAGGGTTTTCGTGAGTTCGCCCATCGTCACCGTACGAAGATTTTGGTTGTGGCAGATATATATCCCAGCCATCCGGAGTGGAAGTGAATCCGTGGGAAATCCGGCACTACAATAGAACAGTGGGTTGTCACACTATGATGTCCGCTCGACCCCCGCCTGTTCGTTCCTCGGTTCCGACAGAGTGTCGGAACACTCGTCACTCACGGCAAGGCGGGGGTATGCGCTCGTATCTCTATCAGAGCGACTGGGAAAAGCTTCAAGGTAGTACATCGAATAGTAATACTATAATGAGTACAACTGACGAAGGCCGAATCGTGAACCTGAGTCAGAAAGGCCAAGCGACGATTCCCAAAGAGCTCCGGGAGAAGCATGGAATCGAACCGGGAAGCAGGGTTCGCATTCACGAAAACGAGCAAGGAGAGATTGTCGTTGAACCCCTCCCCAGCCTCCAAGACTTCCGTGGAGCCGCAACCACGGCAGAGTGCGGAACGGCCATCCTTCGTGAGGAGCGGAAGGCCGACAAGGAGCGAAGTCAACGCCTCGAGCGAGACAATTAATGGATCACGTCGTATTCGACGCGGAACCGCTGATTGCCTACTACTGGGACGAGCCTGGGAGTGATGCCGTCGAAGCGATTATTGACCGCGTGGAAGGCGGCCAGCTGAAGGGGTCAGTGAACACGGTGACGTGTACCGAAGTGCGGTACGTCTGCGGACGAGACGACCCACAGACAGCGCAAGCATACGTAACTCGGATTCGAAACTGGTGCGATATCGTTACCGCCGAAGACGTCTGGGAATCAGCCGCCGATTACAAGCGCGACTACAACGTCGCACTCGGAGACGCCTTTACGCTAGCCACAGCAGCGATGGAAGAGGCGACAGCCTACACAGGTGCTGACGACGATTTCGACGACGTGGACGTGACCGTGAAGCGATTTCGCGAAGACGGTGTCTGAGCGGCTCAAGTCCCTGACCCACACCAATGGCCGAGACGACTAGCACCCACGCTACAGTACGATGGGCCTCGAGGATGACGAGGCGGTTCACAAAGCGCGTTGTCGAATTAGGAACTCCTTCCCTCAAGGAACGAACGGCCTCACCCGTGAGCGACTAGGAGGGTAGTTCACTCGTGGAGAACTGACAGTGTACCTCCTCGGTACTCGGGCTACCCGTCGGTGAGGTTCATGTGCGTTCGAGGCGTCTATTCGCGCTCCGTATCCGGGCGATCGATACCGTCTTCGAGATCAGCGAGATCGCGTTCGAGTCGATCGATGTGCGTTTCGAGGTCGTCGACGCTCATCAGGGCGAGACGAAGGAACGCCGCGTCCCGCTCTGGCATCAACGGAAGTTGACTCTCCGATGTTGGCAGGTCGTCTGACTGTCGTGCGCGTTTGCGGACCAGTTCTTCGCGAGCACCGCGCAGTTCTCGACGGAGGAGTTCGGCGTCGTTCATGGAAAGACACACACCGGCGAACAGCCCGCTACGGCCCTGGAAGGGCGGTCGCACGGACCGTCTCACCAAGTGCGTGGCTTTCCGACCAACGCTCGAGCGTTCATGCTAACTTGACTCGAGGGGCATAATAAATGCTTTCTGTCAACTAACGGAACTCGAAACCGAAGAGTCGCACATAGGACACAAGTTGAGAAACTACTATATACTACACGCTACTACAGGCTGGTACAGTATGCCCGTCTACCTCGAAAACCACGACCCAGAACTCGATCTTCGACCGGGCACCACGAAGTCAAACATCGTCGCACACCTGTACCGAAACCCCGAATGGGGATTCTCTCCGAAAGATCTCGATGAGGACCTCGGCATTCCGCGAGGGACAGCCACAACAACGCTTGCTCGGCTCTATGACGAGGAATACGTGGGTAAAACCGAAGATGGGTATTACCATGCGCTTCCCGAGCGTGATGACCTCCACCGGTACGTCAGAAATCTGGATCAGGTGAATCGACTGTTTGGGCACCACCGAGACACGGACGACCCCGACCCCGAAGCGATGACACCGGCAGAAGAGCCGGACGACGCAGACTTGGAGGCCGAACTCGACGAGCTCGAAGCAGACCTCCAACATGAGTAGGCACCCATCTGGAACAGTCTGTTGGGTTCGCGATCCGACGGACGCACACGCAGACCGCCCGGCTGTCATTTTAGCGCACGACACGCACCCGTTCGGCGCAACCGACTGTACGATTATGTGTATCGGGACGAGCGCCAACAAATACCAGACACAGTACACTCCCGAAGTCAAAGATATCCATTTGAAAGGGATCTCACTAAGCAAGCATTCGTATTTTATGCCCTAAGCGCTATATACGATACCACCTAGCGCAATAATAATGCTAGAATCCCTCGAACTACACGCCTCCCCGGTAGCAGCCAGTCACTCCTCAAGGCCGAGTTCGGACAACACAGTTGAGTGACCAACAAATGGCATATCCGGCGAGGTCACATCGTGGGGCCACCGCCACGTCCGGTTTTTGATCAGATCAAGGGCATTGTTGTCACGAGATTTACGCTCAGCGAACTGCCAGAGCGCCCGGCCAGACTCACGCATACCGGGGGCTTTGCGTGACGTCTGCGGTTTGTAGATCCGCTCGTTCATCGGCTTGATAAAGTCGGGCTTTTCAATCTCGCTGTAGTCGACAGCGACAGTGTATCGGTCAACAAATGTTTCGTAGGCATTCTTGTACCGTTCACGTTTGCCAGCCGCGTCGCTTTGATTCCAATTAGCAGGGTACTCATTTGGATCAAGCCGCTCGAGTTGGTCGCCGTTACGATACCGAAGGCTACTCCGGGCTAAGTACGCAAGTTGCGTTGGGACAAACGGTCCATGAACATTGCTCCGGTCGGCAGCACTCGGATCCGATTCGCAGAGGAGATCTTCAAACTCCCATGTTGCGACGCTCTCGTCAACGGACCCAGCGGCAAGCACCTCCCCATCCGGTGTCTCAAGCCGGAGTTCCGGCTCGATCTGTGATGGCGAACGTGCTTTGATATCAGTATCGTCCTCGTCTTCGGCTTCCGGTGGCTCCTGATACCTTAGATACCACTGGGATGACTCGACATCCGGTGGCAACACCGGTTTACTCCCGTCAGTAAGCGTCAGCTCGTCCGACATCGTGTACAGCTGCGCGCCATTATGAACGTCGGTGTCGGTGACGGGCTCTCGAAGCATTTTGGCGATCGATTGCGCTTTGGATTTATTTTTGGCAACAAAAATGACCTCCATATCATAATGCGCGGCGCGTGCTGCGTTTGTCAATACATTTGCTGGTTGATCGGTGTTTTTTTCTTCGACTTCAACGAAGTACTCGATCTCGTCTTTTTGTATCCAGATATCAGGCACAGACTCGGTTGCCTCAGTATCGAGTTGCTTGACCGTCCAGCCAGCGTCCGCAAAGTAGTCCATAACCCAGTCCTCGTTGAGCTGATGTTCCGCTGACCCACGAGTGGCCAGTCTGACCGACTGCTCGTCGTCGTACTGGGTGACGTTTTCGGGCGAAGCGCCCTCCGGATCCGCTGTCTCGCCCGCAGTTGTTGGTACGACGACGGGATTCGTGATCAGCTTGGGTGGATCGATGTAGCCGACGTTCTCCCACGGAGAGTACTCGATCGAGTCAGACACGAGCGCAACGAACGCTCGCACTGTTCGCTTATCAACTGGGATCTTCGTGTAGTAGTTGGCATACTGATAGAGGTTCTCGAGTTCTTTGTCGGTGTCGTGATACCCGGCGTACAGGTCGTGACAATCTTTGCGCCCGGCAAGCACACGTCGTGCTGCACGGATGATTTCGACATCATGTTTGTGCCGTGAGACGGCCTCGTAGCGATCGCCGGAGGTGTCGATATCGAAATACCGTGTTGCGTCGAGATCAAAGTTTGAGCGAATCCGATTCGTTTGGTCGTCATAGTACGTGCTAAGATCGACTCGCTCACCAGTATCGAGATGTTTGGCGAAATCGTGTTCGGTGGCAAGTCCGTAGTTGGGCCGATAAACGGCAAGCCGCTGTGAGAGTTCGAAATCAGATTGTTTTCCGCCCCGCGAAATAATTGTCTGTAGCAGATAAGGAACATCTTGGTCGTTGAGATCGCTGATGAGCTCAACGACACCGTGTGGATTCCGCTGTGCTAGCGGGAGCAGATCGGGACTTTCCCGAACCGCAAGCCGACACGTCGGCCGAATGGTTCCTTCAAGCGGTGACAGATCGACAGCACACCGGTCGTAGCCGTACCCATACGGCTTGACAAGCTGCTCTTTACACGCCGATTCAAGCGCCCCAGTCGCCGCGCTCGCTTCGTCGTGAGTCACCGATGTTGGAGTGCCAAATTGGCCAACCTGCGTCTGATTGGGGTCATCAAGATCATCGTCTTCGTCTGGTTGGGCTTGGACCGTCGAATCAATCGGGTGAAGCACCCATTCTTGATGCGGTGCTGCCGGCCATGACAACAACTCAAGCCGCCGGAGTTTGGTGTTTGAAAACGCCGATCGGATCACCGACGCAAGGGGATGACTCTGCGCCGGTGGCGTCCCATCGTCGCGTTCCGGTGGCCGCAACCGGAGACAGCCGACGCGGGGCCACTGTGAGTAAATCTTTACATCGTCCGTGTCAGTTGGGTCTGTCATTTGTAGTCAGGGGCAACCGCAAGGCTCTCTGCAAGCGATGCTGTCGGCGTCCCGGCCGCCGTCGCGTCAGCAAACGGGGCGGCCGGCCGGTCCGCTGTCGTGTCCGGGTAGATCCACCCACGTTGGGTGAGCGTCACCGTCTCGGGCTCCATGAGCGCTGATTCGGTGTGAGTCGGCCCTGTCGTCCGGCGTGAGAGGTCTGTCACCAACCGTTTCAGCTCCATGTGTGACACCACGGTGACCGACTGTGGGCACAACAAGCGGCGGCACGCAGTGGCGATCGTCGACGCTGTCAGCGTTGTTTCGGCCTGACACGTGTACGTGGTGACGAACGCTTCGAGAGCCGTTTCGAGTGACTCTTCGTGTCTCCCGAACCGCCGGCGTGGATCGACCACTGACGGGCCAGCTGGGCCAACTGAGAGACACGTCGCGCGTGGACTCCACCAGCGCCGGGCGGGGACCGCCGGGAGCTGGATCGACCGGTACTCGTCAGCGAGCGCAGCTGGCGTGTCGTACTGATCGCGAGCCACGCCATCGGTCGTCCGCACAACCGGCGGCGACTCTGGGGCGACCCATCGCAGCGGGGTGGAGGGATCATCGGACGGCACTGTCGGTCGGAGCGGCTCCCCCCAGACAGTTCCACTGGCGAGACACGCATCGGCAGCGTACAACCGAACCGTTCCATCTGGATCAATCGTCCACTGAAGCGGCATCTCGCGAGGCACAACAGCAACGTGTCCCGACGTGATCCAATGACGGGCCGTCCGTGGGTACAGGATCGTTTCCGTGTCGGCTGTCCCAACGAACGGTTCTCGCAAGATTGCGGCCGCCCGTTCGGCGGCGGCCTGCGTCTCGGTGACGACCGTTATCGCATGCGTTGCGACACCATGCGAGGCGGACGCAATAAGTTCGCCCGGCGGGACAGACCCATCGTCATCAACCACAAGAATACTCGCGTCGCCGTCTGGCGGGCGCCGCACAGCGGTGGCCCACGGCGTATCAACACCAGACGTCGCAGTCATCGACAGTGAGTCGCCGTACTCACGAAGACACTTGATCGCCCGCCGTGTCACGGCTGACGCTGCCGGCCCCACCGCTCCGGATCCCGGCGACGGCAGCGGCCAGTCAGCGACCGTCGCCGACGCCGGGGTCCAAAAGTTGGACGACGACTGATCACCAGCCGGAACCCGTGGGTTATGCCCAGCCGTTTCATCGGTCCCAGGAGCCGATCGAAGCAGCGCGAGCGACTCAAGGATCGGGGGCCGGCGATCGAAGTCGTGTTGGGTCTCCCACGCCGGTGTGTCATACCCCCAGACGAGCCCCAGCATGCTCGTCAGTGACGCAGCTTCAACTTCGAGTGTCGGTGAATACGCGAGGGTGTCGTACTGTTGGGCAAGCGACTGTGGATCCCCAAGCGTCCCGAGCAATCGCTGATACTCCAGCTGTTGGGTACAAAGATCAACCAACGTGCCCGCAGCCGCACCAGTCCTAGGCTGGCGGTGAAGCGTCGGCTGACACGGTGAGTGGCTGCGTGGCGTGCTGGGTTCCCACTTAGCCTCGGTCAACAGCTCCCACGTCGACGTGATCGCGTCGGCGTCGTACTGCGCGGCAAGCGACGGCCCAGTGTTTTGCGTACTGTGGCGTGCGAGGTCGCGCCGCTGGAGCGTGCGTGCCTGCGGGGTGACATGGCCAACCTGTTGTTCGACGTGGTAGGTGCCCGACCCAGCCGGCGCAACAATCGTGCGCGCAACGTGGGGGACCGACTGTTCGATGAGCTCGTCAAGATACGTCGCCAGATGACTCTGTGACCCGGCTCGGTCGACTGCGATCGGTGTCTCCGAATCGGTCACCAACCGGGTCGTGAGTGTCTGCGTCCGGCCGAGCGGCGTCGGATCGCAGGTGACGATTTCGACACCGATCCGATCAATGAGTTGGTCTGCGAGCCACGCCCCAAACCGCACGGTAAGCGTATCGACATCCTGAACGCTGGCAGAAGTCGTCTCAATCTCTGGGTCCGAGGGAATCGGGAGTGCCGACCCGCGACGGCTGTCTGGAGCTGGACACGCCCGCAGGAGATACTCCTCGTGAGCGATTCCCCGGTAACACAGGATATCGATAGCCCGAAGATTCGGCGGGGCAGCGCTGACGATCGTCCCGATTGCCTGTGCCAACATGCCCCCCATCGAATCGGCAATCCGCGCAGCTGGATCGGTGACGCCGGGCGGAATCAGTCGGACCCACTGGGCGTCGGTCTCGGCAGGTGTCTGTGATACGCTCAGCACTGGTCACCTGTCGCCAACTGAGCGCGCTGCCTGGTCGCTGCTGGCCACGGGACCTGTCGGGTGCCGGAACTCGCTCGGGGCTGTCCTGGTGGCCACCGGCGTCGCGACGCCTGTCGCTCCCGAGCGTCGCCCGGACGTCGTCGACGCGATCGACGAGCGCGTTCGGGACGTGTCCAGGCCCCCCACGGCGGTGACCCGGTGCGCCGCCGTCGAGCCACTTGCCGTATCAGGGTGCGACAGCCAGCGTGTCGCCACGCCGCAGGTGACCGCGCTCTCTGGCTCGCTCTCGTTGTCGTTCGGGCTGGCGGCGTCTCCTGTACACCGTCGCGTCGAACGGACGCCTGAGGGCACACCTGTGACAGTCGGGATCCGTCCGGCGGCTGGTAGCGAGCCCGACGGTACTGCTCGTCGACAGGAACGGGTACCCGCTCGCTCCCGAGCGTGGATCCGGCCGCCCACCGGCACCACACCGGCACCACAACTCGTCGTCGTCGCAACATATCGTGTAATCAGGCGATCTTCAATACCACAGTATAAACGGCCGGTTGAGAATATTGATTGTGATAATACCCAGGCAACTCTGGGTTGGTGTGTCGGTGATAGAGACCCAATTACGGAGAATCGAGGAGAAAGCCTCGCGCTTTAGCGCGGGGATGAATCCGACACTACACTTCACACTCCACCGTTCGATGGTACGGCTGGATATTCCACGCTGAGCAAATACACACCTTCAAGTAAGTATATCTACATGGGTTACATATGGCGAAACAGGTCGTTACCCGCACCTATACTGCTTCCATACGGAACCAGTCGCGGGTGCAAGACGACCTTGATTCGCTCGGGTTCGCCGCCTCGAAACTCTGGAACGTCGGACGGTGGACATGTAGCCGGATCTGGGACGAAATCGATCACATCCCGAACCACACCGAACTCACCACGTACCTCAAAACCCACGAACGCTATGCTGACCTGCATTCGCAGTCAAGTCAGCGAGTCCTTCAAGAACTCGCTGAAGCGTTCAACGGCTGGTACGGCAAACGACGTAACGGAGACACGAGAGCGAACCCGCCCGGTTACCGTAAACACGGTGACGAACACCCGCGTTCCACAGTCACGTTCAAATCCGCTGGCTTCAAACTCGACACCCAGTACAACCGCGTTCGACTCTCAAAAGGATCGAACCTCAAGGAGTATTGGTCGGACTTCATCCTCTGTGAGTACCAGACTCGCCCCGACGTTGATCTTTCGACCGTCGAGAACGTCCAACAGGTTCGGGCAGTTTGGACAGGTGAGAAATGGGAACTACACTTCGTCTGTAAGGTTGAAGTAGAGGTGGCTGAAGCCCCCGGTGAGAAGGCGGTGGGCGTTGATCTCGGGATCAACAACTTTGCCGCGCTTGCCTATGAAGACGGCCACAGCGAACTGTATCCGCTGAACTGTCTGAAGCAGGACGACTACTACTTCAGCAAGCGGATTGCCCGGTGTGACGACTCGAACTCTGAGCAGGCCACCCTGCTGAACCAGAAGAAATCAGCTCGTCGTACCCACTATTTCCATACGCTCTCGAAACACATTGTTGAACGGTGTGTTGAGCAAGGCGTTGGAACGATCGTAGTGGGAGATCTCTCGGGAATCCGCGAAGAGGATGACTCTGACGAGTCGAAAAACTGGGGCAAACACGGCAACCTCGACTTACACTCGTGGGCGTTCGACCGGTTCACAGACCTTCTCGAATACAAAGCCGAAATGGAAGGTATCACCGTCGAGGAAGTCTCCGAGGAGGACACGTCGAAGTCGTGTTCGTGCTGTGGTCGCAAGCGTGACGCAAACCGTGTTGAACGCGGACTGTATGTCTGCGATGAGTGCGGGACTGTGGCGAACGCGGACGTGAACGGTGCTGAGAACATTCGGCAGAAAGTATCTCCAAGTCCCGCCACGGATGGCGGTGATAGGAGTAACGGCTGGTTGGCACAGCCATCGACGTTCTTGTTTGACAAGGAAACTGGTGCGTTTACACCTCAAGAACAGGTAACGTCGTAAACCACAATATCCCAACCCAGCGGTGCCGTGGGAATCCTCGCGCTTCAGCGCGGGGAGGATGTCAAGGTGACGGTTATTAGTAGTCCAAATCGACAGCAGGCGCCGAGTTATGCTGACCACAATCCGACTGATAATAAGAATAAGTAGTGTAGAATTAGGGGGGCTGGTGAGAGAGGGATTCAGGACGGAGCCCCACGATAACAGAAGTTGAGACTAGCCTTCTCAATACATATGGGATTCTGACGCAGTTCATAAATAGTATGAAGACGTAGTCTGGCATAGAACGATGGCACGAATCACCGGCTCCTATCCAGACGACCTTGACCTCCTCATCGAGGGTGCTGTTGAGGCTGGTGTGTTTGGTGGCAAGAGCGATGCATTGCGAGAGTTCGTGCGTGAATACTTCGAGGACCACGAGAACGAACGTATTGCAGCTGCGGTGGCCCTCTACGAACGTGAGCGGATCACGCTCGGTGATGCAGCGAGACTTGCTGCTGTCGACCGCTGGACGATGCGTGACATCCTCCGTGAGCACGGCGTTGAACTCCGCCTCGGGCTCATTGACGAAGACGACGCGGCCTACGAGGTAGAGACAGCAAGTGAACTCGAATTTGATGAGGATGACTCGTCTGATGAGTATTCACCTACTAAATGACAAGCGACGATATTCCAGCGAACCCGAGCGTCCTGAACACGACTGACCTCTCGAATTTCGCCTACATCGACCAGCTGTGGGTAGTTGCTAACCTCTCTGGAATCTGTACGGTCCCAGTTGTTCGCGAGGAGCTCGAGCACGGTGTTGATGACCACCCATATCTCCAGTTAGCTGAATACAGGCGGTAAGCCCCTTCCTCAAGGAGCAACGCAGGCCGGAGGCCGAGTAGCGCAGTAGGGAGGGGATACACCGCCGTCATCGCCTCACATACACTGCTCTGTATCACTACTCCATGCCCCACGTACCGACACACTTACGTTGAAACAATGTATAAATACAGGTGATGGATAGACACGAAATCGAAGGCCACGAAGTCATCGAAGGCGAGGTGAAAGCCACCGGAAACGGCGCACACGTTCTCGTTCCGAAACAGTGGCGTGGCGCAGACGTGAAAATCGTCCGAACGTCTGATCCCGACGAATAGCTACTCCCAATGTACTACGCCTATAGGTTCCGACTCAATCCCACGCCCGAACAGCGTGAGCAACTGGATTACCACCGTGACACCTGTAGGCAACTCTACAACCACGCACTCAACAAATTTGAGCAAATCCCAGACTCGGCGGGGACACTCAACCAACGAGTGCGGCAGGTTCGGGATCAACTCACCGACCTCAAAGAGTGGTGGGAGGAACTGAACGATCTGTACTCGACAGTCGCACAGGCGGCTGTCATGCGAATTGAGGACAGCATCAAAGCTCTCTCCGAACTGAAAGAGCGGGGCTACAACGTCGGTAGTCTCAACTGGAAAGCCCCACAGGACTTCCGTAGTTTCACTTACGTACAGTCTGGTTTCGAGTTCGATAGTAAGAACGGCCAGCCTGTACTGTCACTGTCGAAACTCGCGGATATTCCAATCGTGAACCACCGAGTGATCCCCGACGACGTGACGATCAAAGAAGTCACGATCAAGAAAGAGCCGACAGGTGAGTGGTTCGCCTCATTCGCTGTCGACGGCAAACAGACACCGGAGAAACCAACCGGCCCCGAGCGATGTGTTGGGATCGACGTTGGGATACTCAAATACGCCCACGATACCGATGGCACTGCTGTCGGGTCACTTGACTTGTCCGACGAACGCGAACAGTTGGAACGCGCCCAGCGCGACCTCTCACGGAAAGAACATGGGTCGAACAACTGGGAGAAACAACGGAAAGTCGTTGCCCAACGCCATGCCGATCTAAAACGGAAGCGACGTGATTTCTTGCACAAGCTGTCGAACTACTACGCCACCGAGTACGACTTGGTGGCCGTCGAGAGCTTGGACGCGAAAGGGTTGGTTGAACTACCGGGCAACTCTCGAAACCGGGCGTCGGCGGCGTGGGGGACGTTCAAGCGGATGCTCGAATACAAATGCGACCGTGAAGGCACGCACTTTGTAGAGGTCGACCCGAAAGACACGACCCAAGAGTGTGCGTCCTGTGGCGTGAAAACCGAGAAACCGCTGTGGGTTCGTGAACACTCTTGTCCTTCCTGCGGGTTTGAAGCGGATCGGGACGCGAATGCGGCGTGGAATATTCTTTCTCGTGGTCTTGAAGAAGTAGGAGTGGTTCACTCCGAATCAACGCCTGTGGAGACTGCGCTCCCTGCGGATACATCCGTGTCTGCAAAGCGCGTCGTGGAAGCAGGAAGCCCCACCCTCAAGGAGCGAACGGCGTCAGCCGTGAGCGAGTAGGGTGGGGTAGTTCACTGTGACCATGAACACGTCTTTTACGGAGAATCAAGGAGAAAGCCTCGCGCTTCAGCGCGGGGATGAATCCGACAATTCTCTACAGCAGCCACGAACTTCTGGCTGGGTGTTTTAACTGAGTGGTCGTCGTATTAATAATCATCCGAGGCGGTCCACCCGCCCACTTAATCGGACAATATTGGGATTCCCGACCACACACACAGAAAGTACCCCTTTCTGTTGTAGTGTTCGGGTACAGTACGAAGTACCTCTGAATCCCATGCCGGGATAGGAGTAACGGCTGATTGGCACAGCCAGTAGCCGTCATCGGGACAGCTACAAACCGTAAACACCCCAACCCAGCGGTGCGGGGCCGTGGGAATCTTCACCCTTCAGGGCGGAGAGAATGTCAACAATGAGTGAAGCCGACAGACGGCTGTCCGAAGAGAGCGAACAACGGTTTCTTGATCTGTACGCCCACCTCTTGATGTATGTCAACGATCGATTCGATGTCATCGAAGAGATCGAAACGGTCGCTGACCTCGAACAGCACTACACTGACGAGCTTCTCCCGCTCCGAAACACGCTGTACAACGAGTCAACGACGGACCTGATAGAGGACTTCGTTGACCAGAACCCTGCTGACCTGTCGGAGGCTGATCTCGAGCAGGTCGCAGCATGGACTGACTTCATCACCGGAGAGTTTGTCGTCGTCCGCTATCGCGAAGACGACGCGATCTTCCTCGATTGGACAGAACCGCCGAAGGCATATGCAGTCCGCCCGGCTCGGCTGCCGTTCGTCGAAGTGTGGGATGAATCTGCACTTCCAGTCCCGGTTTCGAGTGTCGTCCTGTTGCCATTTGAGGATCAGATCGTCTACGATGGGTGGATCGGGGTTAAGAACATCATATTCGGGGGCTCGCTCAGCACTGACATCGACGACGGGTACGAAGAGGCCAAACATCGCTTCGGCATCATCGACTCGTTTCCAGTTCCCGAGGAAGCCGAAAAGACGGACGCCGAGGAGTTGCGCTTCTACATGAAGAACAAGCGCAACCGAGAGCGATACGCGTCGGAGATCGAGCAGTTGCGGGAGAAAACCGACGAACTGGAGCAGATTTACCATCAGGAGATGGGGAAGGCTCGAGCCCGCAGCTTGGGTCGCGAACTGCGCGAGTTGGGACTCAACAAAGCCTATGTAGCAATCTACGACGATCGAATCATCACCAGTGCTCCCTCCGAATCCGAGGTTCGCGAGCTACTCGAAGAAATCATGCCCGCTGGGAAGGCTGAGTACCCCTACATCTACCACTTCGATCCCTGAACGAGAGTCCACAGCCTACGACTGAAGTTGCGTGACAGTCGACGCGATTTCGCTTTTGATCGGTACGCCGGAGAACTCGAACACGCTGTCTCCGACACCGAAGGCGTAACTCTGGTAGGAGACGTCGGCGTGAATCCAGCATTCGACATCGCTGTCCGTTGCCTCATACTCGGCTTCACCTGTATTCTCTCCGTGCTTCAGCACGTTGAGCAGGTACTCTTCGATACGTGGCGCATTCGCGATCCGCAAGAGATGGTCGGCAGCGACGTTGTGTGAACTACCCTACCCTACCCTACTCACTCGCCGCTGACGCGGCTCGTTCGTTGAGGGTAGGGCTTCCTGCTTCCACGACGCGCTTTGCAGAAACCGTGGTGGTTCCCGTAGATCAAGGTGAGCGTTCGATATGAACCCACCGTGGCCCCAGAGTACTTTTTGTCTGAACCCACCGAGAGCCCAGAGTAATTCTAATGTGAACCCACCGAGAGCCCAGAGTAATTCTCGTCTGAACCCACCGTGGCCCCAAGTGTCCCCAGGCCGATCCGGGACGTGAGACCAGCCTCCCACCACACGCACCACGACGTCGCCTCCGCTCTTGGCATGGCGCCCTTCCGGGCGGCGTCGCTGTCGACGTCGTCGGGACGCTTCGTACACCGCCACAGCACCGTGCGATCGATCCGTCACCACTACAGCAACACCGACTGTCCCACGCCGCGCAGTTCCCTCACGACCGTGGTGTTCCCCACCACAATCACAACGCAAGACGCCGTCGTTCCCCACCACGATCACAACGCAAGACGCCGTCGTTCCCCACCACGATCACAACGCAAGACGCCGTCGTTCCCCACCACAATCACAACCCAAGACGCCGTCGTTCCCCACCACAATCACAACCCAAGACGCCGTCGTTCCCCACGTCGACATCACGCTCAGCACAACGCCACTGGTCGCCACGCCGTGCTCGGACGACCGAAAAACCGCACACACCACACTGAGACACCGCCGTGACCACTGCGACGCACCGAGACGCACGACTCGCCAGCAGCCATCGCTCCCTGAACGGGACCACAGTCCATCCCCCGTTAGGAGACGGGACGCCAGCCATCCATGACGCACTCGCTCAACACTGTGTCCTGGTTCACCACCCGGTTAGCTGTCGCGTCGATCCATGCCGCCGACTGGAGAAATCCCTGCGGACTCCCCGCGTGATCCGTGTGACCAGATCATGACCCACCCGACCACCGCGTTGTCACTGCGTGCGCGCCCCAGTAGGGACCCCCTCGTTCCCGACGCCAACGACGATCGCGACACACCGCAGCCACGACGACGACGCCGTCGTTTAGGGAGGCTCCCGACACGACGCCACGCACCGCATACCCGTCTTACCCACCCTCGATCCAGTCGTACCCACCGGCTCGCACCGTCACTCGGGACGGCTAACTCGTGGCTGCCCACCGGCGATGCTACCGATACCACATGTCGCGACCCGCAAGCACCCGACACTCGCGCAGTGAACACACCCCCAGTCCCTGCTCGCGCCGTCCGCGTGACCCGTATCTGTGGGCGCCAGTTGGACACGACATTCACCGGTGGTGTCTCGGTTGCGTTCACCATGTAGCACCAGCAGCGCCGCCTGACAGCGGCTCCTGACAAGTCCGGCGCAGTGACAGGCGGCATACATCGCATGCCCTGTGGCGGACTCTCAAGTTGGGTTCCTGTCAGCGCTACCCCCCGTTCGAGTGCTTGCTGGCCTACAGTTGACCGGGTGATAGCTTGGACAGGCCTCGCCAATCCAGTTCTTGTGAGTAGCCGCTTCCGGACGCAGACGTGTCCAGTGTGTGAGACAGACGCCGCCGTGTCCGGACGCACGGCTCCGTTTGTCCGTGCGCACCCCCGTCCGTTCTCAACCGCAGGACCAGCCGCTGGCGACAGATTGCCCCCCGTTCCCTACCGTAGGACCAACCGTATCCTGATGGAAGATCAGTTGTTCCCGACTGTAGGATCAGCAGTTTCCCACCGCAGGACTCACCGTTTCCCAATACAAGACTCATCGTTCTCCATCGCAGGACTCAGCGTTTTCCGCCACAGGACTCATTGGTTCCCACCGCAGAACTCATTGGTTCCCACCGCAGAACTCATTGGTTCCCACCGCAAGACCCCCCGTCCCCCAACGCAGGACAAACGATCCCCCAACGCAAGACACCCTGTTTCCTACCGTAGGACAAACGATCCCCCAACGCAGGACAAACGATCCCCCAACGCAGGACAAACGATCCCCCAACGCAGGACAAACGATCCCCCAACGCAGGACAAACGATCTCCCAACGCAAAACATCCTGTTTCCTACCGCAGGACAAACGATCCCCCAACGCAAAACATCCTGTTTCCTACCGCAGGACATCCCGTTCCTGAAAGAACAACGTCTCGTTTTCCAACACAGACCCCGTCATTGCCTCCCGTAGGAGACCCGCCTGCTCCGTTTTTCCTCCCGTAGGAGACCCGCTTGCTCCGTTTTTCCTCCCGTAGGAGACCCGCCTGCTCAATGAAGGAGTCTCATGTCTTCGCGACAGACCACCAGTTGCTACTCGGGACTGTCCGTCTACTCCCAGGCAATCGCCCTGCTTCCCGCCCTGGTATCGTCTGTTGGCTGCTACCGAATCGGAGGTCTCCTGAAAGGCGTGTATGATATAACGATATTACAGCCGTCTCACCAGACTGTGGCGAGCCGCATCACTATCGGCCTGGGGCTTCCAGTGTGCGTGGCCTTGGTGGGCTGACGACAAGGGGTGGGTTGCTGCTGAGCAGATCAGACCGGATCCATCCACGTGGGTTCGTCCTCGGTGTGGCTGCCGATGTTGAGGCCGCGTCGAGTGGTTTCCCAAGTCTCGGTGCTCTGGTCGCTTGCCGATCTGTGTAGTGTATTGGATCGGGTGTCCGCCCCGGTCAGTGGTCGCTTGGGCCCCGGTGGATGGCACCGCCCTATGTTATTCACACGCTCTGTCGGATCCTCTGGGTAGCTCTTTTTTATTTTTATTATCAGTCGGTTTCCTAACAGAGTAACCCCGCTACGTCTTGCGATTATACTGCTTATTGTCCGTAATTTAGAACTTCAGCTAAGCGGTCTAAGTATAATCGTGTCGGTAATCGGGTGTGATGGCAACGCTACCGTATTTTTGTGAATTATTCTATTTAAATTTGAATGAGGGGCTCCGTTGAAATCCTCAGAAAGTGATACGTTCTACTCCGGTTCCGGTCAATACAGGTGACTCAGAAACCTATATCGGTCGTCACCGATTCTCGTCGATCCACTCGCAGAACGCTTCGAAATTCTCCGCACCGGCGTCGTCAGCAATATCATGGAGCGTTCCGATGCTGATTGAGTCGTGGGCCGGAACAATCACGGTACGCGTATCCGTGTTCTCATGGCTTTCTGGTGGGTCCCATCGAAGAATCAGGTGATCCCCTGTGGTACGGACGTGCTGAAATCCACCAACGTTCGTCAGCACTTTGTACACGTCTTCACCGGAAAAATCCCGCGTCACCATTGCTACTGTAAAACATCGGGGATCTCATCGCTCTGTGATTGAGCGACTTCAGGATCAACACCGAGGTCACGTATCTCCTCATCGGTTGGAGGCCGCCCGCCATCACCTTCTACCGCCTCAATGACGGCATCAAGATTGTCAAGTGCTACGTCCCGGCTTTTACCTTGAGCAGTCACGCCGACACGGAGATCACGAGCCGTCCACTGACCATCTGGGTTCTTCACTAAGCGGATTTCCCGTTCAGGAGGGTCCGAATTCCCAGAGTCAGCTCGTGCCATACCTGCCGGTACTTCACCGAGACGCAAAACGCTTCGGGAGACCTACCGTCTCACACAGACCATTGATGCTCGATACGCACTCTTTGTCGACCGGCTGTTTCAGCCGATAATATATCTGAATAATAGGATTTCAGCAGAGCCGAATGAGAATTTGGATTGCGGTACGTCAAGTGAACGCCTGTGGGCTCAGCCATCGAGATCTGATCCCGTCTAGTAGTTGGTGAACGCACCCCGGGGTCAAGCCCCGGGGCTTCCTGCTTCAACGACGCGCTTTGCATCCACGGCCTCTCGGTGAGGCGTGAACGTAGGGAGCGCAGTCTGCACAGGCGTTGATTCGGACTGTCCCAGCCCTAACTGCCGCAATCCACGAGTGAGAATATTCTTCGCCGCGTTCAAATCACGATCTTCCTTGTGTCCGCACGCAGGGCACGAATGCTCCCGCACCCAGATCGGCTTGGCCGTCTCGACGCCACAAACCGAACACTCTTTTGTCGTCCCACGAGGTTCAACCGTTTCAACGTGTGTGCCGTGTAATTCACCTTTGTACTCTAACAGTTCGATGAACTGCGACCACGCCGCATCCTGTTTGCTTTTCGCATTTTGACTGGTTTCCAGCATCGGTTTCACGTCCAAATCCTCCACGGCCACCACATCGTACTTTTTCACGAGCCACGTTGTCAGCTTGTGCTGGAAATCTTCGACCTTCCGCTTGATTTTGCGTTTGGCTCGCGCCACCTGTTGGCGTTGTTTCTCCCAATTGTTAGAGCCGTGTTCTTTCCGAGCGAGTTTCCGCTGCTCGCGTGCGTACCGGTCGTACTCGTCCGACAGGTCAAGCGTAGCCACGGACAGATTTTTCGAGGTGTGGATGTAGTTGGTGATGCCGAGGTCAGCACCCACACAGTCTTCGGGTTTAACCTCACTCAGTGACGGTTTCTCTGGCGTGTCTTCCACGGTGGTGACGAGCGAGACGTACCACTCACCCGTCGATTCTTTTTTGAGGATGACCTCGTCAATCTCATCTTTGGATGGCACGTTGCGGTCTGCTCGGATATTGAACCAGCCGATCTTTTCGAGTCGGAGTCGCACGAATCGGTCGTCGCCCGTGTTGTGATCCACGTTCCAGCGACGGGGTTGATTGTACGACACTGAGCGAAATTCGCCGTTGCCTTGCCACTGTAACCTTCCGACGTTGTAGCCGTTTTCTCGACGTTCTTGTAGTGTTTCCAGATCGCTGTGGATCTGAGTGATTGCTTGTTGTGCGGCGTGTCTGGAGGGTTCCGCGAAGGTCGGCCAGCGGTCTGCCCAAGCGGTGAGTTTGTTGTGTTGGTCGTAGTCTGATGGTCGGTCGTTGTAGTCGGAGTTGTAGTAGTCTCGGACAGCGTGGTTGCGGATCTGCCGGAGGATGTCGATGTGGTGCCACGCTTCGCTCTCCACGTCGTCAGGCAGGTACGCGCGAAAACGAAGCGTGTGTTTCACGGTTGGTTAGTCGAGTTTTTCGACGATGAGTTTCAGTTGGTCGCCTTCTTCCAGATCAAGACCGTCTCGGACTTCTTCTGGGATCGTGACAACACCCCGTTGTCGCAGTTTTGGATAGCATTCCATCTGTCCAATACTGAATTATACTGTCTTAAGCATAATAATGCTGTCGGCTTCAACCCCGGGGTCAAGCCCCGGGGCAGTCGCCTCGGCCGCCTGTACAAAAGTAGTTTGTACCCCCCGAGCGGGGTGGAGGGTATGATTGAGAGATTCCCTCCGGTGAACAAATGTCAGACAGCAACACAGCAACGGTCGACAGCGCTTCACAAACTGAATGTACAGCTCCACAAAGTACTGCGACTCCAACACAGCCAATGACGTCGTCAACTCGGTGTGAACAAGTTCTCGAGTTTACTGACCACGCAGGAACCCGCCATCGAGTGCGGTTCATTCCACAGTCGAATGACCACTGGCAGCGTGTCGAAGAGACCTGGAATGGCCAGACGTGGGTCCATGTGAGTCAAGAAACCGTCAGCGACCTCAACCAGTGGATGCGGCCCGTTCAAAAACCGAGGTGATTCGGGCGTTGTAAGCCTTCTACAACAGTATCTGCGCTCTGTAGTTAATCAACGCTCGCGTTGAAGTGGTGGTGTGAACCTGTCCTGAGAATCGACCTCAACAGGGCTCACTCAATCTGGAAGCCGCCTTCCTCTTCGGCGGCGCGCACGAGGTCGCCGATACTATCGCTCGCCGTGAGCCCCTGGTTTGCGGCGAACCGCTTGATCACCACCGGCGGCAGGTTGACTGTCGTTTCGGAAGCGGCGAGCAGCAACCCGATCGCCTCCGGCGTCGGCGAGTTCGGCCCCGCATTGGAGGCGAACCACGAGATCAGCGTGTCGAATGTCGCCGTCACGTCGTTCGACACGGTCCGCTGGCGGGTGGTGTCGCCGTTCGCGTGGAGCGTCGCATCGATACCGTAGTCGAAGCCGTCGCCGTCGAAGGAGGTCGCCAGCCACCGGCTCACCGTCTGCCGGTCGACCGCGTTCGCGTCGGACGGAGACCGCTGACCGCCCGAACGCGACCGCGCGCGACCCTGACGCCCGACACCGCTTTCGCCGCTTGCGCGGTCCTGCCTCCCGGGCTGTCCTTGCTCGCCGCCACGCTGCCGTCCCCCCGATCGACCCCGCTCATCGGCCTGTCGCTGGTCGCGGTCCTCGACGCCGGGCCCGGCGGCGCTCGCCCGCGGGTCGTTGCCGGCCGGGCGGCGGTCGTCGGGGTTTGCGGGTTCCACGGCGGTGAACTCGCTCGAGTCGGCGGGAGGAGCGGCGTCGTTCGGCGGCGGCCGGCGGTCGTCCTGCGAGCGCCCGACGTTGGGGCGGCCGTTCGTCCCGACGACGTACCGACCCTCCTCGATCTCAACGACATTCTCGTCATCGGTGAAGTCGAGCTCGTCGGGGTCGGCGGGCGGCGCGTCCGGGTCGGCCGCGGGCGCGTCGTGGTCACTCATGCGTCATGGTATCGCGCGCCGTAAAATAGGTGTTGCGGGCGGATCGGCTCCGCCGAGGCGGTTAACTTGTAATTCGAGAGTCGTTAGAGCCGGACAGCTTCGCCGTTCTTGTTGAAGAGGTCAGGTGCACGGAGTTCGACGCTCGTCGTCGCGCCGGAGGGCGAGACAATATCGAGCGTGGCGGAGTCACTCTCACCGAACGCCTCGGAGTCGTCCGTGTCTCGTAAGGCTCCCACTTCAGGGTTGATCAGGATTGTGTAGTCTTTCCCTTCGTTGAGTACCGCCGAGGACCGGAAGTTGCCGTCCGAACCGACGGCGAACTCGTTCGATCCGAGGTCGGTAACCTTGTTGCTGAGGACTGCCGTCGCCTTGAGATCACTCGTTGGGCTGATTTCTATTCCGCTACCGCTACCAACAGTGAGCGTAGTAACAGTTCCAATGGTGTTACTGCCATCAGTCAGTTCGATATCAATGTCTTCGCTATCGAACTCGCCAGCGGTGGTGCCGCCGGAGGCGTCGATTTCCGTATTACCGCTAGCGGTGCCATCAATCGCAGTGATTGTCACCGAGCCACTAGTGATGTCATCAGCCGTTGCTGTCGTCGTGGTACCCGCACCCCCCGGATCGTAGGTAATCTTCACCTTTTGGGTGTCATCCGAGTCGTCGATTGATTCGATGTTGTCGTAATTAATATCCACAGTAAATTCGGTTGCCCCATTCGAAACAGGACCAACTGTGAGCGCAGTCCTCTCGACTGTTTGGGTAACCGTTTCTTGAAGAACGCTACTGTCGCCGTTGTCGTCATTAACAAGGTCGAAGGTGACTTTGTCGCCTTTGCTGGGGGATGCCGTGATTTTACCATCACCAGAGGAAGCAGCGCCAAACTCGATCGAGCTACTGTCGAGGTTGCCACCTGTCACTTGCGTCGTTTCCTGGATACTGCCGTCACCACCGGCATCGTACTCGACGACCAGCTTCTGGCTAGAGTTACCAGAATCGAACGCAGGAATATTAGTGTAACTAACGCCTACGTTGATAGTACCCGAACCGGAGGAAATTGACGGCACGGATAGTTGCGTCACTTCGCTCCCACCGGACGGGGTGCTCGTGAACACGAGGTTCTGTTGTCCGCCGGGGCCGACTGCTTGGATAGTCGTCTGTGTTAAGTCGATCTGGTCGGCGCCGGGAGCACCGGAGACGCCCAACCGAACTTCGTTTAACACACCGGTAGCCGGGTCACCGACGATTCCGACCTCACTCGTCACGTCAATCCGCTCAGAAACGAGGTCAGTACTCTCTTGGCCCGTTGCTTCTGCCTGGGTCTGGAGGAACCCGGCCGTGTTGATCAAGACACCGGCGGCGATCGCCGCCACCAGCACCATCGCGATGAACACGATGAGGGTCCCGATCCCCACCTGACCGCGCTCCTCGGGGTTGGTAATGAATTCGAACATTGTTATAGCCTCACTGAATCGCTAACGACGGTGCTGGGCACGCGGATTTCACTCGTCGTCGTTGCACCCGACGGCGTCGTGAACGTTACCGTTAACGAGTCGCCTTCTTCGAGAACGTAGGCGCTCTCACCAGCGTTGTTATCAACAAAGTTGCTGCCCGCGTCAAGCCCAATTGTCACTTGCGCGCGGTCACTGCTATCGGTGAAGACAACATTATTTTCTCCTTTGAACATGTCAATTCCGGTCCCATCAGAAGCGGTGCTGAGTGTGAATGACTCCTGTCCACTTTCACCGATGAGTTCGACTGAGGTCTCACTCAGGTCGACATTGGACGCGCCTGGCGACTGAGCGAGCACGAAGTCCAGTTCGACGATCTGTCCGTCTCCTTGATTATCGTCGAACGTTCCGGACTGACTCACGACTTGAAGCCGGTCACTCACCTGCTGTGTACTTTCCTGCCCCGTTGCCTCCGCCTGCGTCTGGAGGAACCCGGCCGTGTTGATCAGGACGCCAGCGGCGATCGCCGCCACCAGCACCATCGCGATGAACACGATGAGGGTCCCGATCCCCACTTGACCGCGCTCTTCCTCGTCCAGTATGGTTTCGAACATTGGTTGTGTTGCGTCGGCCCCCGGCCTGCCCGGCGGGCGTTATCGATAGCGAAGCGGATTTCCTACTTAAGATCACGTTCCCGGTTATCCGAGTTGATAAACACGTCACGTCGTGCGATTTTCGGGTTATTTTGAGTAGTTTAGTTACAGAATATATCAACGACTTCGGCGAGAGAGTATCAGATCTGGATCTGCGGCGCAGCGGCGGTACCGACTGGTCTCTATCACCAATCCGATGTGCGAACGAGCGGCGACCGCGTCGGGCGAGACGTGACAAGCGAGAAGGAGAGAATACCGAGTGTCAACGACGCCGTTCGAAAAAGCGATCCCCCAAAGGCCGTTTCAGCGCTCGTGCTCGGGGGCAGTCGTCTCGGGCGGCTCGCGCCGAGACGCCGAGTCGGTGCGGTCGCGGTCGGCGGAGACCAGTCGGTCGAGGCGGCGCTCGAACTCCGCGTCGGAGATCTCGCCCTCGACGTAGCGGTGTTTGAGGCGCTCGATCGGCGTCGCGGGCGCCTCGCGGTCGGCGTCCGCCGGCGAGATATCGCGCTCGGCGGCGATCCGGTCCGCCAGGTAGCCGCCGAGCGCGCCGCTGCCGACGACGTACGCCGCGCCGAACAGCGTGAGCGCGAGGACGCCGACGGTCGCCGCGGGCGACACCGCGGCGGCGACCCACACCGCAAAGAACGTCAGCGGCAGCGACAACAGCGCGACCAGCGCGCCCGTGGCGGCCCCGATCTTCGGGCCGCGGGGGCGCTCCGCGTCGTCGGTCCAACTCGCCACGCCGGCGCCGACCGCAGGCGCGACCAGCCCGACGACGGGCAGGACGCTCACGAGCACCGTGACCCCGGCGCCGACGCCGGCGCGCGCGGCGAGATCCGAGAGGCGCGCGACCGGCGAGCGACCCCCGCGGGCGTCGGCAGCCGTCATCGTCGACGCCCCGAGCCTCGGGGCGATTCACCGGGTCGGCGCCGCCGCGGAGCCGGTCGCGGGCTCGGGGTCGCGCCGCCGTTTCGACAGCGATCTGTCATCGAGATCGCTACGAACCGAGAACGCAAAAGGGCGTCGGGGGGCGGGGTACGCTTCCGGTTTCGCGGCGTTCGCTTAGGATCGATTCGGCGGCGACGCGGGGGGTTAGGGCTCGGACCCGACTGTCACCGATCGCGCAGACGCGACAGCTCCGACTCGGGGATCACGAACTCGCGCGTTCCCGGCTCGTACACCGCGAGGCTCCCGGCGACGAGCGCCATCGACGCCGCCAGCAGCCCGGTGTTGACGAGGAGGAGGGCCTCGGGGTCGGCGAATTCGGTCCGGAAGGCGGCCGCGGGCGTCGCGACCGCCGCGACGACGACGAGTCCGAAGCCGACCGCCAGGTACGCCATCGCCGTGCGGCCGGACGACCGATACGCCGCGACGGCGAACGCAACCAGCGTCGCGCTCGCGCCGGCCAGCACGGTGGTCGTCATCAGGTACAACCCCTCAATGAGCTCCATACCTCACCTGCTCGAATGCGGATTATAAACCCACGGGAGCGGGTATCAGCGGCGATAACACGGCAAACCGATTCGAGTCGCCGAACCGC
Source organism: Halorubrum sp. CGM4_25_10-8A (assembly GCF_005435025.1). Lineage (NCBI taxonomy): Archaea > Methanobacteriati > Methanobacteriota > Halobacteria > Halobacteriales > Haloferacaceae > Halorubrum > Halorubrum sp. CGM4_25_10-8A. Next base: position 109,784 of record NZ_SGTX01000004.1, read on the forward strand.
CCGTGGTCCCGTACCGCACGCCGGATCGCGAGGGTTGCCGCCCGGGGCACTCACCGGTACCGTTATAAGAGATAAAAATCAATCCCGATAACGTGAATGGTGGGGGACAATCTGATCACCGTACTCGGTAACAAATACAACACGGACATCCTGACGGCGACGGGCGACGCGAAGTCGGCGCAGGATCTCAGCGACCAGCTGGACGTCCCGATCGCGACGTGTTACCGACGGATCAACGAGTTGGAGGAGGCCGATCTACTGGAGTTACACGACCGCCCGCTCTCGGACGAACACCGGCGCGTGAAGGTGTACCGTCGGAGGGTCGACGGGGTCGAGGTCGACTTCCGCGACGGACTCACCGTCGAGGTGGAGGAGCGGTCGGCGGTGAAGAACCGCCTCGACGACGTCTGGCGCGACCTCTCATCGCGAAAGTGATCAGCGTTGGGCGGCGGCGGCGGTCGGAAGACCGTCGATCGTGCCGCGATCGAAAGAGCGTCACCGGGTCGCGATCGACGCAGCCGCGCTGCGAGGGTTAGAACGAGGGCTGGTCGTCGGAGCCGCCCATCATCGAGAACCCGCCGGCGCGCTCATGGACCGTGATCCCACCCTGCCCAATCTCCATCGGGAAGATGTCGGTGTCAATGTCCTGTTTCCGCATCTTCGCCACCCAGACGTAGCGGTTGACCCCGGAGTCGGTCGGCGTCTGGATAAAGTAGATGTTCCCGTCCGTGAGGAAGTTCTCCAAGCTGACCTCCGTGTCGGGGAAGACGGCGCCCTGCTCGTTGATGAGCAGGGAGGTGAGCCCGTTCGCCTTGAGGATGTCCGAGAACTTCAGCAGGTAGGTGCGCTTCTCCTGTTCGGCGTCGAAGAACAACTGGAACATCGACAGCGAGTCGAGAACGAGCCGGTCGAAATCGCCGTCCTCGACCGTGTCGAGCAGGCGGTCGACCGCGGTCGAGAAGTCGGTCTCGCGTAACATCTCCCGCTTGTCGAGGATGACGATGTCGCCGTCGTCGACCATCTCGTCGAACCCCTCGAAGCCGACGGACGCGGCCGCGCCGCGGATGTCGGCCTCGTCCTCCTCGAAGGAGACGTAGACGCCGCGCTCGCCGTGTTCGGAGACGCCGTGATGGAGGTACTGGATGCCGAAGATGCTCTTGCCGGTGCCCGGGTTGCCGGAGACGAGGACCGTCGACCGCTCGGTGATGCCGCCGGTGAGAATGGAGTCGAGCCCCTCGACCCCGGTGGAGACGAGTTCTGACATTCGTCTCCTCTTTGACGGCCAGGGTATATAAAAGACGGTTGAGCACATCGGGCGAGCGAACGGCGACAGTTTTATCTCTCGACACGCCGCCCATTCGTGTATGCCCGGTGAAGCGTGTCCGGTCGCCCTGGGCGGTGATCGGCGGTGAGCGATCCGTCGGTGCTCGTCGTGGAGGACGAGCCAGACATCGCGGCGCTGTACGCCGGCTTCTTAGAGGAGCAGTACGCCGTCGACGTGGCGGAGACCGCCGCCGAGGCGATCGACCGCGTCGACGCCGCCGTCGACGTGGTGCTCCTCGACCGCCGCCTCCCCGACGGGAGCGGCGACGACGTCTTGGGACACATCCGCGAGGAGGGGTACGACTGTCGCGTGGCGATGGTCACCGCGGTCGAACCCGACTTCGACATCATCGACATGGGGTTCGACCTCTACCTCACCAAGCCGGTGAGCCGCTCGAAGCTGCTCGCAGCCATCGACACGCTACTGACGCGCAGCGAGTACGACGACCTCGTCCAGGAGGCCGCCGCGCTCGCCAGCAAACGCGCGGTTCTCAGCTCACAGAAACCGGCCGCACAGCGCGAGGAGAACGAGGCGTACGCCGAACTGGTCGACCGGTTGGAGGACTTAGACGCCGACATCGACGACCTCGGCGAGTCGCTGTCGACCGACGACTACCGCGCGATGTTCCGCGACCTCGGCGAGGCCTAACGCGACGCCGCTCCCTCGCTGCGATCGCTCGCGGCGCTCGTTCCGATCGCTTTTCTCGCCGTCACGGCTGTGCGTACTCCGGCGACGCCGACGGTACTGTAGCGGTTTCGGCCGAGGCCGCAGTTCAAGTTACTGCGGCCCTAACCCTGACCGTGACCAACGTTACCGAGCGACGGGAAACGCTTCTCGCCGCGGCGGCCGGCGCGGCCGCGATCGCCGGCTCGTACCTCGTCGCGGGGTGGACGCCGTCGTTCGTCGTCAGGCCGATCGACCAAACCGTCGTCAACCTGACTCCTGGACCGATCGTGACGGCGACGATCGAAACGCTCGGCGAGGCGGGCCACCTGATCCACATCGCGCTGGCGCTCGCGATCGCCGTCGGACTGTTCGGGACGGTCGCGTTCGCGGGCCTTCGGCTCGCCGTGCGCACCGATCGGCGAGCAGTCGGCGCCGCGATCGCGGGTGGGGGATCCTGGCTGCTTGCCGCCGGCTTGACGGGCGTCTCGACGGGTGCGCTGGGCGCGGCACTCCCCGCGGCGGTCGTCGTCGGGATCGGGTGGTTGCCGTCGTCCGCGACCCCGTCCGGAGGTGACACCGGCACAGTGAGGGGCTCGCCGGCGGTCGTCGACGCGGTGCGCCGCCGGACGCTCGGGGTCGTCGCCGGCGCGCTCGGGTTCGTCGCCGCGACCGTCGTCGGCCGGCGGGCGATCGCGTCGGCCGACGATCCCCTCCCCAACGCCCCGCGGTCGGAGGGCACAGCCGCGCGGCTCCGAGAACTCGACTCGGCGTCGCTGACGGTCGAAAGCGACGGGCTCCAGGAGATGGTGACGCCGATCGGCGAGTTCTACAACGTTGACATCGCGGAGTTCGACCCGGAGGTCACCGCCGAGGAGTGGTCGCTGACGTTCACCGGCGAGACCGGCTCCGGGCAGACGGTCGACTTCGACGAGCTGATCGAGCGCCCCGCCGAGAACCGCGCGGTGACGCTGCGGTGCGTCGGGGAGGACCTGAACGGGCGCCGAATCGGCACCGCCGTCTGGACGGGGACGCCGATCCGGCCGCTGCTCGAATCCGTGGACCCCCAGGGCGACTGTAACTGCGCCATGCTGCGCGGCGAGGACGGGTACTACGTTCAGTTCCCAGTGGACATACTCGCCGAGGGGTTCCTCGCGTGGGGGATGAACGGCAAGGAGCTCCCGACGAACCACGGCCACCCGGTCCGGACGCTGATCCCGGGCCACTGGGGCGAAACGAACGTGAAATGGCTCTCGGAAATCGAACTGCTGAACGTCGAGGACGACGGCTACTGGGAAGAGCGCGGCTGGGAGGGGACCGGCGAGGTGACCACCGTGGCCAAGCTCTGGGACGAGGGGATCACGGAACTCGGCGACGGCCGGATCGAACTGGCCGGCCACGCCTACGCCGGGACGCCCGGCGTCAAGCGCGTCGAGGTGTCGACCGACGGTGGCGACTCGTGGACCGACGCCGAGCTCTCCGACGCGCTGCCCGACGCGGACGTCTGGCGGCAGTGGCGCCACGCCTTCGAGCCCGCCGGGGAACACGAGGTCGTCGTCCGCGCGGTCGACGGCGAGGGGACGCGCCAGACCAGCGAGGCGTCCGGCCCGGTCCCGAGCGGCGCGTCGGGCTGGGTCCGCCGGACGGTCGGCGAGTGAACGGTCGGCGAGTGGGCGGGCGGGGAGCCGACGGCGTTCACGAGAGCTGTTCACCGACGATCCGGTCCGCCTCGGCGAGGAACGCGTCGCGCTCGCCGATCGGGATGGTCGCGCCCGCGGCCACGTCGTGGCCGCCGCCGTCGCCGCCGACCGATCGGCTCGCCTCGCGCATCACCGTCGAGAGGTCGAGCCCCCGCCGGACGAGCGCGTGCGAGCCGCGCGAGGAGACCTTCAGTTCCTCGGCGCTCTCCTCGGCGAAGGCGATCACCGGCTTCGACCGGTCGACCGCGGGGGAGCCGACCGCCATCCCGGCGACGATACCGACGATCGTCTCGCGGATGCGGGAGCCGGCGTCGAACCACTGGAGGTGGTCCTCGTGGGTGACGCCCTCGGTTTTGACCCACTGGAGGCCCTCAGAGAGGTTCCGCCGGTGCGTGCGCAGCAGCCGGCGCGCCTCCGCGAGCGCGTCGCCGCGGTCGCCGAGACACACCGCGAGGCCGACGTCGCCGCGCTCGTAGCGGGCGGTCGCGTTGAGCAGCGTCGAGAACTCACTGACATCTCGCAGCTCCGTTCCGGGCTCCTCGTCGACCAGCGTGTAGGAGGTCCCGACGAGCGCCTCGATCCGCTCGGACGGGACGCCCGAGACGACCGCGCGGCGCATCAGCGCGGAGGCGAGCCGCTGGCGCTCTTCCGCGTCGAGGTCTACCCAGCGGCGCCACTCCCCGTCGCGTTTCACGTCGACGTCGAGGTCGGTGAGGAAGGAGATGGCCCCCGCCTCGTCGTTCGAGATCCCCGGGATGTCCACGTCGGAGGCGTACTCCAGCAGCTTCGGGAGCGGGCGGGTCTGTCTGCCGTACAGGTCGAGGTCGGTCTGCGCGTTGAGGACGCCGGCGTCGACGCCGTCAGCGACGATCGACTCGTTGGCGCCGACGAGCCCGTCCGCCGAGTCCTGCATGTCGCCGACCGCGCCGACGACGGCGAGCCCGGCGAGGTCGCGGTTGTCGCCGTCGGGCCCCTCCAGCGCGCGGGCGAGAAGGTAGCTCGCGCCGGCACCCGACAGCTCGCTCGCGCCGTCGATCCCCTCCAAGAGGGGGTTGAGGTGGTACCGCGTGTCGCGGTCGGCGGGCTGGTGGTGGTCAGCGATGACGGGGACGAAGTCGCCGCGGTCCTCGTGGTCGGCGATGGCGTCGAGCTGGCCGGAGCCGAAGTCGGTGAACAGCACCACGTCGAACTCGCGGGCGGCGATCCCGGCGATCGAGTCGGCGTCGAGCTGCTTCTCGAAGACGACCTCGTGGTCGATCCCCGCCCGGGCGAGCCCGGTGGACGCGACCGCGGCGCTCGTGATCCCGTCGGCGTCGATGTGGGACGCGAGCAGCACCCTGTCGGCCTCGCGCAGGCGGTCGGCGCAGTCGGTCGCGCGGTCGGCGAGGTCGGGAACGGGGGCGGCGACTGCCATTACCTCTTGTTGGCTCGCGACCGTGGATAAACTCACGCTTCGTCGCGGCGGTCGACGACGCGCTCAACCCGCGCGTCCCGGCTCGAACGGCCGATCTCGACGGCGTATTCGCCGGGGTCGACCCGCCACCCTGACTCCCCGTACCGCGCGAACGCGCGCTCGTCGAGCACGATTTCGACGGTACGTACCTCACCCGCCGGGACAGCGACGCTCGCGAACCCCGCGAGCTCCCGGACCGGGCGGTCGACCCCGTCCACGGCCGGCGGGCGAACGTACGCCTGGACGACCTCGCGGCCGTCGCGGTCGGAGACGTTCGCGACGGTGACGGTCGCCCGACGCTCGGCGTCGGCCGCCGGCGCCGCCTCGACGCTCGCGTCGCGGTACTCGAAGGTCGCGTACGAATGGCCGTGGCCGAACGGGTAGGTCGGTTCGGCGTCGCCTGCGCCCGCGGCGCGGTCGTCGTCCGCGTCGAACCAGCGGTAGCCGACGAACACCCCCTCGTCATGGCTCACTTCGCCATCGACGCCGGGGAAGCGGCGCTCGTCGACCGCGGTCGGGTATGCCCCCTCAGGGGCGAACGTCACCGGTAACCGTCCGCCGGGGTCGGCGTCGCCGTAGCAGACGCTCGCGACGGCGTCGCCGTGCGCCTGTCCCGGGTACCAGTTCACCAGGACCGCGTCGACGGCGTCGCGCCAGGGCAGCTCGACCGGACCGCTGGCGTTGACGACGACGACGGTCCGGGTCGCGGCGGCCGCGGTCCGCTCGACGAGTTCGTCCTGTCGACCGGGGAGCCGGAGCGATTCGCGGTCCATCGCCTCGGTGGCGGCGTCGCGCACGAAGACCACCGCGGCGTCGGCGTCGCCCGCGGCGTCGACCGCGCCGTCGACGTCGGGATCGCGCGCGTCCCCGTCGGTCCCGTCGTCGCCCGCGAGGAGGTCGAACATCGAGACGCCCTCGACTCGCGGGAGCCCGTAGCGAACGGTCACGTCGCCCGCGGCGCGGGACTCGAACCCCTCGACCGGCGCCGTGGAGACGACCGGCGTCGTCTCCGAGGAGCCGCCGCCGCCGAGGACCGCCTCGTCGACGTTCGGGCCGATCACGGCGACATCGGCATCGTCGTCGAGAGGGAGCGCCCCGCCGTCGTTCTTCAGCAGGACGGTCCCTCGCGCGGCGACCTCGCGGGCGTGCTCGCGGTGGGCCGGCGTGTCGACGGCGCCGTCGGCGCGCTCGTCTACGTCACGTAAGAGCCCGACGCCGTCCATTGCGCGGAGGACCCGGACGACCATGTCGTTGAGGCGTGACTCGGGGACGTCGCCGTCTCGCACCGCGTTGGCGAGCGTCTCGGCGAACCCCTCGCAGGTCCGCGGATCGGGCATGCCGCGAGCGATCGATTCGGGGAGGTCGTCGAAGCCGCCGCCGTCGGACTCGTCGCCCTTATCTTCCGTCCCGTCGTGGAGCGCCTCGGGCGAGGTGCCCGGCATCTCCACGTCGAGGCCCGCGTTGGCCGTGGCCGCCGCGCCCTCCGTTCCGTACCAATCGGAGACAATGAACCCGTCGAACCCCCACTTGCCTTTCAGCACCCCGGTTACGAGCTCGCGGTGGTCACTCATCCGGACGCCGTCGACGCCGTTGTAGGCGGTCATCACCGATCCCGCGCCCGCCTCGACGGCGTCGCGGAACGAGGGGAGATAACACTCCCGGAGCGCGCGCTCGCCGATCTCGGCACTGACCGACGCGCGATGCGTCTCCTGACTGTTCGCGACGTAGTGTTTGGGGGTGGCAATGACGTCCGCCGACTGGATCCCCGCGACCACCCGCGCGCCCATCGTCGCGGAGAGGACCGGGTCCTCGGAGAGGTACTCGAAGTTCCGGCCGTTGTGCGGGACGCGGATCAGGTTGACGCCGGGCGCGAGCAGGGCGTCCTGTCCCGCGCCGCGCGTCTCCCGGCCGAGCGCCGCGCCGTGCTCGCGCGCGAGAGCCGAGTCAAAGGTCGCGGCGAGCGCCACCGGCGCGGGGAACGCGGTCGCCGACTCGCCGGGGACCCGGACACCGAGCGGCCCGTCGACCAGCCGGAGCGGGGGGATGTTGAGGCGCTCGACGCCCGGGACGTAGCCCGTCGCCCGACCCTCAGGGTCGACGGCCCCGTGGACGAGTCGGACCTTCTCCGTCAGCGTGAGGTCGGCGACGAGGTCGGCAGGTGTGGGTGTTTCAGTCATACCCGAATCCTCGTGAGACTGCCGGAAACCGTTTCGGGGGGCGTTCTCCAAGCGGCGTCGCAGTAGCGACGGGTTCGGTCTCGAGCCGCGGCGCGCCGTTCGGTGTCCGCCGCGGGACAGGCCGAGGCATCACTTGCCGTAACTGACGGTTATAGCAGTGTCCAGAGATATACACTACGTACATGACACGTGGGTTTTCCACCCGGAGTCTCCACGCCGGCGCCGAGCCCGACGCGGCGACCGGCGCCCGCGCCACGCCGATCCACCAGACGACCTCGTACGTTTTCGACGACGCGGACACGGCGGCGGAGCTGTACGCGCTCCGGGCGGAGGGCCACGTCTACTCCCGGCTCTCAAACCCGACGGTGAACGTCTTAGAAGAGCGGCTCGCCGACCTCGCCGGCGGGTCGGACGCGGTCGCGACGGGCTCGGGGATGGCCGCGTTCGACGCGATAACCACCGTCCTCGCGAGCGCGGGCGACAACGTCGTCGCCAGCTCCGAGATGTACGGCGGGACGGCCGCGTACCTCACCAGCGTCGCGGACCGCCGCGGGATCGAGACGCGGCTCGTGGAGACCCTCGACTACGACGCGTACGCCGACGCAATCGACAACGACACCGCGTTCGTCCACGTCGAGACGCTCGCGAACCCCTCGCTCGTCACGCCCGACTTCGAGCGGCTCGCCGAGATCGCCCACGAGAACGCGGTGCCGCTCGTCGTCGACAACACGTTCGCGACGCCGTACTGCTGTCGGCCGTTCGAGCACGGCGCCGACATCGTCTGGGAGTCGACGACGAAGTGGATCACGGGCAACGGCACCACCGTCGGCGGCGTCGTGATCGACGGCGGGCAGTTCCCGTGGGACCACCCCGACGCCGACTACGCCGAGCTCGACGGCGAATCGCCCGCGTACCCGATCGACTTCGTCGAGCAGTTCGGCGACGCCGCGTTCGCGAACGTCGCCCGCCAGCGCGGCGTGCGGCCGACCGGCGGCCAGCAGTCGCCCTTCGACGCGTGGCAGACGATCCAGGGGCTGAACACGCTCCCCTTGCGAATGGATCGCCACTGCGAGAACGCGCGGCGGGTGGCCGAGTTCCTCCGCGGCGACGACCGCGTCGACTGGGTGACGTACCCCGGCTTCGAGGACCACGAGAGCCACGGCAACGCCGCGGAGTACCTCGACGGCTTCGGTGGGATGGTCACCTTCGGCGTCGACGGCGGATACGAGGCCGCAAAGACCTTCTGCGAGTCGGTCGACCTGACGAGTTTCCTCGCGAACATCGGTGACGCGAAGACGCTCGTCATCCACCCCGCCTCGACCACCCACGCGCAGATGGACGAGGACGAGCAGCGGCTCGCGGGCGTCTACCCCGAGATGCTCCGGCTCTCGGTGGGGATCGAGGACCCCGACGACGTGATCGCCGACCTCGACGCGGGACTGGCCGCGGGCGAGCACGTCGCGGCGGGCCGGACCGAGGAGGAGCGGGCCGCGGACGAGGGGGCGGACCGATGAGCGCCGTCCCGACCGACCACGGCGTCGCCTCGCTCGGCGAGTTCACCTTCGAGTGCGGGCAGTCGGTCCCCGACTTCGAGGTCGCCTACGAGACGCACGGCGAGTTCGACGGCGACAACGTCGTGCTCGTCTGCCACGCGCTCACCGGGAGCCAGAACGTCGCGCGCTCCCCCGAGCCGGAGCGGGACGCGGAGACCACCGGGGCCGGGCAGGCCGGGCAGGCCCGGGCGTGGTGGGACGACGTCGTCGGCCCGGGGAAGGCGATCGACACGACCGAGTACTACGTCGTCTGCGCGAACGTTCCGGGCTCCTGTTACGGGACGACCGGCCCCGCCAGCGAGCGACCCGCGGACCTCGACCTCCGCGAGGAGCCCGACCACGGCCGGTGGGGGACCGCGTTCCCGCCGGTCCAAGTTGAGGACTGGGCGCGCGCGCAGCGCCGGCTGCTCGACCACCTCGGCGTGGGGCGGCTTCGGGCGGTCGTCGGCGGCAGCGTCGGCGGGATGAACGCCTTGGAGTGGGCGAAGCGGTACCCGGACGACGTCGACCGCGTGGTCGCGATCGCGACGGCCGGACGCCTCGACGCGCAGTGTCTCGCGCTCGACGCGGTGGCGCGCCGGGCGATCCGCGCGGACGCGGACTGGAACGGGGGCGACTACTACGGCGACGACCGGCCGGCCCCGACCGAGGGACTCGCGATCGCCCGCCAGATCGGCCACATCATGTACCTCTCGAAGGCGTCGATGGAGCGGAAGTTCGGGCGCCGGTCGGCCGGCCGCGACTCCCTGACGCGCGAGGACGGGGACCTCGGGCTGCCGCCGGAGCCGACAGCCGGGTTCTTCCCGTACCGCGAGGTCGAGTCGTACCTCGACTACCAGGCGGAGGGGTTCGGCGACCGCTTCGACGCGAACAGCTACCTCTATCTGACGCGCGCGATGGACGAGTACGACCTCGCCGCCGGCCACGGGACCGACGCCGACGCCCTCGCCGCGTTCGAGGGCGAGACGCTGCTGATGAGCTTCACCGCCGACTGGCACTTCACCGTCGAGCAGTCGGCGTCGTTGGGCGACGCGTTCCGCGAGGCCGGGGTGCCGGTCGCCCACCACGTGGTCGACTCCGACCACGGCCACGACGCGTTCCTCGTCGAGCCGGAACACGTCGGCCCGCCGGTCCGAGACTTCCTCGCCGACGGCGTCGACGGCCGCGCCGTCTCCGACGAGGACGGCGACGACGGCGACGACCCGCGGCCAGACTCTAACCACGCGCCGGTCCACGCGAGCCTGTTTCGGGGGTGAAGAGTCACGATCAATCATGATAACGTTCATAGTTCCAGACCGCGTGAGGTGAGAGGTATGCCAGGCGGACACGCGCAGACCCTGCGACCGTTCATGTGGCGCGCCGAGCGACTGTACCCCGACACCGAGATCGTCTCGCGGACGCACGAGGGGCGGACGCGGCACACGTATGCCGAGTACGCCGACCGGACGGCCCGGCTCGCGAACGCCTTAGACGACCACGGGATCGAGCGCGGCGACCGCGTCGCGACGTTCTGTTGGAACCACACGCGGCACTTCGAGACGTACTTCGGCGTCCCGAACACGGGCGCGCAGCTCCACACGATCAACCCGCTGCTGCCCGACGAGCACATCCGGTACATCGTCGACGACGCCCAAGACGAGATCATCTTCGTCGACCCGTCGCTCGCCGAGAAGATCGCGGGCGCCGCGGAGGGGGCGGAAGAGTTCGACGGCGTCGACTTCGTCGCGATGGGCTCGGAGGGCATCGACGCGCTCGACGCGCCCGCCTACGAGGAGTTCATCGCGGACCACTCGACCGAGTACGACTGGCCGGACCTCGACGGCGACCAGCCCGCCGGCCTCTGTTACACCTCCGGCACGACGGGGAAGCCGAAGGGGGTCGAGTACACCCACTCGATGCTATGGAGCCACACGATGGCCTCCCAGACCCCGCAGGGGATCCCGATGGAGGACTCCGACGTGGTGATGCCTGTCGTTCCCATGTTCCACGTCAACGCGTGGGGGATGCCGTTCACCGCCGCCGCCGCGGGCGCGAAGCACGTCTACCCCGGTCCCTCGCCGGACCCCGCGGACCTCGCGGCGCTGATCGAAGAGGAGGGCGTGACCATCTCCGCGGGCGTGCCGACGGTGTGGCTCGGCCTCCGCGAGTACATCGAGGGGGGTAACGAGGTAGACCTCTCGACGCTCGACACCGTGATCATCGGCGGCGCGGCCGCGCCGAAGGCACTGGTCGAGTGGTACGACGAGCGCGACGTGGAGGTGCTCCACGCGTGGGGGATGACGGAGCTGTCGCCGATCGGCACCGTCTCGCATCTCAAAGATGACCTTCGCGACGCCGAGTACGAGACGCAGGTGAACAAGCGCTCGAAGCAGGGGCTCGTCGCTCCCGGCCTGGAGTTCGAGGTCATCGACGAGGACGGCGAGGAGATCCCGTGGGACGGCGAGGCGTTCGGTGAGCTCCGGATCCGCGGCCCGTGGGTCACGAAGGAGTACTTCAAGCGCCCCGAGGCGAACGAGGAGGAGTTCGTCGACGGCTGGCTGAAGACCGGCGACGTGGTCACCGTCGACGAGGACGGCTACATGCAGCTCGTCGACCGGACGAAGGACGTGATCAAGTCCGGCGGCGAGTGGATCTCCAGCGTCGAGTTGGAGAACGCGATCATGGCCTACGACGGCGTCAGCGAGGCGGCCGTCGTCGGCGTGCCCCACGAGCGCTGGCAGGAGCGCCCCGTGGCGTTCATCGTCGTGGCCGAGGGCGTCGACCGCGACGAGCTCGTCGAGCGGATCGAGACCGGGCTCCGCGAGGAGTACCCCAAGTGGTGGGTCCCGGACGCGGTGGAGTTCATCGACGAGGTTCCCAAGACCGCCACCGGGAAGTTCTCGAAGAAGGACCTCCGGGAGCAGTACGGCGACCAGTCGCTCGTCGAGGGGGCCGTCCCGGAAGACGACGCGCCCGAGCAGGAGTAGTCGAGCCGAGCGGGTAGCCGGTCGCTCGGCGGGCTTTCAGTCGTCGCGGTCGCCGACGACCCACTTGTGCGAGTAGCTCTCGCCGCAGGTACAGTGAGCGTACGCGTGGACCACGTCGCCCTCGGCGTAGAGGCCGCCGACCTCCTCGTTTTGCGCCTCGGCGAACGCGAAGATGAACTGGATGTCGTGGTCGGCTTCGGGATCCTCGCTCGCGTCGTCCGCGTCCGGGCCGTCCGCGAACGGACACGCGCCGTCGTCGAGCGAGCGCGCGATCTCGCCCTCCGCGGCCATCGCCGTCTTCGCGAACTCCATCGCGCCCATGCCCGTGCCGGCCTGGAACGCCGACCGCCCGGTCTCGCCGTCGAGGATCAGCCGCACGCCGCCGGCGGTCTCGGTGCCGACCTCGCGCAGCCGGGAGTCGTCGTCGAGGTACGCGTCGCTCAGGTAGAAGACCACGTCGTCGAGCCGCTCGCCCGCGAGGAACTCGTCGAGGTTGCTCATGCCGCCCGGAGGCGCGTGAGCGGTAAAAGGTGTGCGTGTCGCCTCGAGCGGAACCGGCTCCGGTCGCGGGCGATCGCGGAGCGGCGATCCGCCGAGCATATAATAGATCGTGTGGAATCGGGGTAACTGTTAATACGCACCACGGAGATCCGTCGCGTAATGAGCACGCAGAACAGATCCGACGACCGGCTCGCGGAGTGGGCGCAGCTGGTCGACGAGGACGTTCCGGAGGAGCTCCGAGAGGAGCGTTCCGTCGACGGATAACTTTCACCCCGCTTCGCGAAGGCTTTAGGCCGACGGCGGCGAAGCACCGCCGATGGCGACCGAGGCCGCCGGGATCGACAGACCCCTGCTCGTCGACGACTTCCTCCAGCGGCGCCGCTACCAGCTCCAGTTGGCGGACGCCGCCGCCGACAAACACACGCTGGTCTGTCTCCCGACCGGCCTCGGCAAGACGACGGTCAGCCTGCTCGTCACCGTCGAGCGCCTCCACGAGGCGGGCGGGAAGGCGCTCTTCTTGGCCCCCACGAAGCCCCTCGTCCAGCAGCACGCGGACTTCTACCGCGAGGCGCTTGAGATTCCGGACGACGAGATCGTCGTGTTCACCGGCGACGTGAAGCCCGACGACCGCGCCGCGCTCTGGGACGACGCGCGCATCGCGATCGCGACGCCGCAGGTCGTCGAGAACGACCTCGTCGGTAACCGGATCTCGCTGCGCGACGTGACCCACCTCACCTTCGACGAGTGCCACCGCGCGACCGGCGACTACGCGTACGTCTACATCGCGGAGCGGTACCACGCCGACGCAGCCGACCCCCTCGTCACCGGGATGTCGGCCTCGCCGGGCGGCGACACCGAGGAGATCGAGACGGTCTGCGAGAACCTCGGGCTCGTCAACGTCGAGGTGATGACCGAGGAGGACGCCGACGTCGACGAGTACACTCACGACACCGATGTCGGGTGGGAGCAAGTCACCTTGCCGGACGAGGTGCTCGCGATCCGGGACGCGCTCAACGAGGTGATCACGGACCGGCTGGAGAAGCTGAAACAGCTCGGCGTGACGAACACGACGAACCCCGACCTCTCGCAGAAGGACCTCAACAAGATGCGGGGGCAGCTGAAACAGATGATGGACAACGACCAGTCGGAGGGGTACAAGGGGATGTCCACCCACGCCGAGGTGATGAAGCTCCGGCGCGCGACCGAGCTTGTCGAGACGCAGTCCGTCGAGTCCGTGCGTCGCTACTTCGAGCGCCAGCGCGAGGCCGCCCGGTCGTCGGGCGCGTCGAAGGCCAGCCAGCGCATGGTCGCGGACCCCAAAGTGAGAGAAGCGATGCGGAAGGCGGAGTCGTTCGACGGGCTCCACCCGAAGTTCTCGAAGGCCCGCATCCTGCTGGCGGAGACGCTCGGGATCAACGAGGGCGAGCGCGCCATCCTGTTCACCGAGTCCCGCGACACCGCCGAGGCGCTCGTGGAGTTCCTCTCCGCCAGCTTCGACGTGCGCAAGTTCGTCGGACAGGGCGACAAGGACGGCTCCGACGGGATGAGCCAGAAACAGCAACAAGAGACGCTCGACGAATTCAAGACGGGCAAGTTCGAGGTGCTCGTCTCCACCTCGGTCGCGGAGGAGGGCCTCGACGTGCCCGAGGTCGACCTCGTCTGCTTCTACGAGCCCGTCCCCACTGCGATCCGCTCGATCCAGCGCAAGGGGCGGACGGGCCGGCAGGCCGAGGGAAAGGTCGTCGTCCTGATGGCCGAGGACACCCGCGACGAGGCGTTCTTCTGGATCTCACGGCGCCGAGAAAAGAAGATGGCCAGCCAGCTCGCCGAGCTGAAGGAGGCCACCGACGACATCGAGGAGTCAGTCGGCGACGAGGGACAGGCCGGCCTCGACGCGTTCGCCGGCGGGTCCGCGAGCGAGGGCGACTCTGGCGAAGGCGGCTCGGGCGATGACCAGGGTGAGGCTGAGGGCGAAGTCGATGGTGACGATGAAGGCGAGATCGGCGGTGACGACGAGGGCGACGCCGGTCTCACCGACTTCGCTGCGGAAGCGCGGGAGGGAGAAGACGACGTGGACGACGTGGAGGCCGAGGCTGGCGGAGAGACGGAGGTCGAGGGAGAGACGGACGCAGGCGACGACGGCGTCGTCGCCACCGCCGGCGTCGACGAGGGCGTCGAGGTTGTCGTCGACCAGCGCGAGCTCGACTCCTCGATCGCGAAGGACCTCTCGACGCGCGACGGCCTCGTCACCCGGCTGGAGACGCTCGCGGTCGGCGACTACGTCCTCTCGGACCGCGTCGCGGTCGAGCGCAAGTCGGCGGCCGACTTCGTCGACTCGATGCTCGATTCCGACCGGTCGATGTTCGAGCAGGTGGGCGAGCTCTCGCGGGCGTACGCTCGCCCCGTCATGGTCGTCGAAGGGACGAACCTCTACGGCCAGCGCGATATCGACCCGAACGCGATCCGCGGCGCGCTCGCGTCGCTCGCGGTCGACTTCGACGTGAGCGTCCTCCGCACCGAGGGCGAGGAGGACACCACCGAGCTGCTCGCGACGATCGCCAAGCGGGAGCAGGAGACGCGCGACCGCGAGGTGAGCGTCCACGGCGAGAAGACGACGAAGACCCGCGCGGAACAGCAGGAGTACGTCGTCTCCTCGATCGCCGACATCGGGCCCGTGACGGCGCGGACGCTGCTGGAACACTTCGGCACCGTCGAGGCCGTGATGACCGCGCCCGAAGACGACTTACTGGACGTCGACGGCGTCGGCCCGGTGACCGCGGAGCGCATCCGCGAGGTCGTCGGGACCGAGTACGAGTGAGGCCGGACCGGCCGCGGAGTTAGTCGAACCCGCTCACCAGCGTCACCACCCACTGCCCGAGGTCGTACTCCGACCGGACCTCCACGCGCGTCACCCATTTCACCCACTGGAAACCCCGGCGGTCGGGCGCGACCAGTCGGGCGGGCGCGCCGTGGCCGTGGCTCAGCCGCTCTCCGCCCACGTGCGTCGCGAGCAGCGCGTCCTCGGCCTCGTCGAGGGGGAGACTCCAGCGGTAGCCCGTCACGGACGTAAACCGGACGTGGGCCGCGTCGCCGTCGATATCTCCGGCCGCGTCGAGCAGGTCGCCGACGCGGATCCCGCCCCACTCCTGGACCGTGTACCACCCGCTCGTACAGTCGAGCAGGGCCTCGGTCTCGTGGCCCGCGGCGAGGTCCGCGGCCGTCAGTTCGACGGGGTCGCTCACGAGGCCGTCGACCGCCAGCCGGTACGCGTCCCGGTCGATCGGGTCGGGGTCGTCGGCGACCCACGAGGTGATCGGGAAGGCGCCGTTTCCGTCGCCCTCGCGGGGCTGCGAGCCGGTGAACCGCCGGTCTGCTCCGGCCGTGTCGAGCGCGTCGTTGATCCCCTGCTGGAGGCGGTAGGTCGTGCCGCCGGCCGCGAGCAGCGCGAAGTAGCGGACCGCGGTCCGCCGCCGCTCGAAGTCGACGCGCCGAGGCGGGCGGAACCGGGTGGAGGCGTGCGCGGCCACGAGCGGGACGAGCGCGAGCCCGAACCCGACGTGAACGGACAGGAGGGTCCAGTAGGAGAGACGCACGTCGAGGCCGAACACCCACGCGACGCCGGTCCCGATGGCACCGACCGCGGCGACGAGCGTCAGGACGGAGAGCGCGGTCGACCGTTGCCAGAGGGTCGGGTCAGTGAGCCGGCGGCGGACCCGCGCGAGCTTCCACGCGAGCAGCGCGACGATGCCGACGCCGAGCGCGCGGTGGAGCCAGAAGAGGGGCCACCCCTCGGGGACGCCGACGGTGAACGAGACCAGCCCGGTGACCGCCTCGGCGACGACGAACGCGAACAGCGACCAGTCGACCGCGCGCGGCGGCGGCTCCAGGCGGTCGAGCGCGGTCCGGAGTCGGTCCCTCGCGGCCATCTACGCGTGATACGTGCTAGCGGGTCAAAAGGGTACAGCCCGCGGACGGTCGCCGCGCCAGCTACAGCTCGTACACTTCGCCGTCGACCGCCAGCGGCTCCTCGAACGCCTCGTCGGCGGGGTAGAAGTGCGCGAGGTGGACGAGCCGCGTCCGGTCGGCGTCGAGGTCGTCCGCGAGCGCGAGCGCGCCCTCCCGGGTCATGTGCTTCGTGCCGAACGTCCGCGGGACGCCGTCCGGCCCCTCGTGGCGCCCGCCGATCGGGTGGTGTTCACAGAGCGAGGCGGGGACGATGGCGTCGGCGAGCAGCAGGTCCGCGCCGGCGAGCGCCTCGCGGGAGGCCTCGGGGACGTCGTAGCTGGTGTCGCCGGTGAGCGAGAGCGTCGCGCCTGTCTCCGGATCCTCGATCACGACGCCGTAACAAACGAGCGGCGGGTGGTCGACCGGGACGAACCGGACCTCGAACCCGCAGGTCTCGAACGGCTCGAACGGCTCGCGGGCGTGGACGCCAATCCGGTCCTCGAGGTAGTCGTACTTGTCGCGGATCGTCTCGGCGACGCTCTGATCCGTCGCGGGGTCGGTCTCGTTCGGCGCGTGGACCGGGAGCCCGTCGACGAGCCGGTAGACGTTGCCGAGCCCGTCGAGGTGGTCGAAGTGGATGTGCGTCACGAGCCCGGCGTCAGGGAGGGGGACGTCGGCCGCGAGGAACTGCTGTCTGAAGTCGGGACTGAAGTCGACGAGCAGCGACTCGCCGGTGCGCTCGTTGGCGATGTGGACGGAGAAGCGCGACCGCGACACCCCGCGCTCGCGGGCCCGTTCGCAGGTGTCGCAGTCGCAGCCGACGGTCGGCGTCCCCGTCGTGTCGCCCGTCCCGAGGAGGGTGACCCGCATGGGACGCTCTCGGCGGGCCACGGCCTTAGCGTCCGCGGTCGGGGCGCGGCAGAAGTCGGGGCGGGAGCGACCGCACGGCGGCCGAACCGCACGGCGGCCGAAGCGCACGGCGACCGAACCGCACGGCGGCCGAAGCGCACGGCGACCGAACCCCCGAGGTATAACCCCGATCCGCCCCGATCCGGACCATGCACACCAGCCGAGAACTGACGCTCGCGCGGCTCCCCTCGGGCGTGCCGATCCGGACGACCGTCCACGCGTACGGCGAGGGCGAACTCGTCGACGGCGACGACAGCCCCGAACTCGACGCGCCCGAGGACGCGCCCGTGGTGTACACGCAAGCGGCCCAACACGGCCGGGAGGTGAACGGGACCGCGGTGCTCCGGCGGCTCCACGACCGGCTCGTCGGCGACGGCGCCGAGGGCGCGTCCGGAGCCGAAACCGGGGACGGAGCCGAGCCCACGGCCGCCGGTCTCACCGGCACGCTCGTGACGGTCCCCGTCGCCGACCCGCTCACCTTCGACCGGGTCTCGTACACGACGCCGGAGTCGCTCGACTCGCGCCAGCCGAACATGAACCGATGCTGGCCCGGCGACCCGGAGGGGTCGCTCCACGACCGGATGGCCGCCCGGCTCTGGGCGTTCGCGGGCGAGGCGGACGCGATCGTCGACCTCCACACCGGGTCGCCGTCGATGGCGACCCACGCGGTGTACATGCGCGGCGACGACGCCTGCCGCGGGCTCGCGGAGGCGTTCGGCACCGACCTGCTGCTCGCGGAGGCGGCCGGAGACGACGCGGACACGGAGTGGGACGAGCGCGGGTTCGCCGGGAAGCTCCGGGTCGCGGCCACCCGCGAGGGGATCCCGACGATCACGCCCGAGCTCGCCCACAGCCGGGAGGTCGTCCCGGCGGCGGTCGAGACCGGCGTGGCCGGGATGATCGGCGCGCTGCGACACGAGGGGCTGCTCGACGGCGAGCCCGAGCCGTGGGACGGCGTCGTCGCGCGCAACCACCTCGGGCGGGTGACCGCCGGCGACTCCGGGCTGTTCGTCCCCGAGCCAGACCTCGCCGTCGGGGACCGGGTGACCGAGGGCGACCGCGTCGGCGAGGTGTTCGACCCGACGACGTTCGAGACGCATCAGGTCGCGCGCGCCGACCGCGACGGGATCGCGTACTCGGTCGCCCGCGAGGCAACGGTCACCGCGGGCGCGACGCTCGTCGGCGTCGCGGAGCGGATCGACGTGGAGTGAGAGAGCGGAAACCGACTGCGGCGCGAGGCTACGGCCGCCGGACGCGGATCTGCCCGTCGGCGGCGACCGTGACGAACAGCCGGTTGCGGACCTCGCGGCCGTGGACCGCGTCTCCCGCGCGGTCGCCGATCGCCTTCATCAGCTCCGGGGCGGTCTGGTTCACCTTGACGCCCGCCTCGTCGCAGGCGTCGTACACCCGCTTCGGCGCGTCGTAGAGGTCGGTTCCCGCCTCGATCTCGACGCGGACCGGCGAGGACAGCGCCTCCGCGAACGCGACCGTCTCGCGGGCGCGCTCGACGTTGTCGCGGGCGCTGGCCTCGACGCTGGAGACGTTCGCGCGAGAGGTGCCGAGTCGGCCGGCGATGTCCGACTGTCGGAGCCCGCGCTCGCGGAGCGCTAACACCTCCGCCTGCCGGCGCGTGAGCACGCTCTCGTCGGCGTCGAACCCAGCCCCCTCCAGGATCGAGTCGGCGTCGACATCGACCGGCTCCGGCTGCTCGTCGTCTGCCACCATGTGGTCATCGACGGGCCGGTCGCTCAAAAAACGGCGGTTTCAGACGACGGGCGTCGCGGGAGTCGGGCGGCGGAGAATCGCGCGACGGATCGACGGCGTCCGGACTGTCCGTGGGGCGGGGCTCCCCCGAGACGCCGTCACTTGCCCCAGAAGTTCTCGCGGCTGCCGAGCCGTTCGCGGTCCGGGCGGTCGCGGCGACTGCGACCCTCGTCGTCCTCGCTCTCCTCCTCGTCATTCCCCTCGGCGTCCGCGTCGTCGTCGGACTCCTCGGCGTCCGGGTCGTCGGGGAGGCGCTCGACGACTTCCTGCGCCGTCGCGTGGCTGGACTTCACGCGGTGGATCTTGACCTCGGCGCGCGCCGGGGGGAGGAGCCCGTCAACGAGGACGATGAACCCGTCGTCGGTGCGGCCGACGCCAGCACCGCTCTCGTGGATGTCGTCGACCTCGACGACGACCGCCTCGCCGGGCTGGACCGGCTGCTGTTTCAGCTCGTAGATCGGCATGTCGTAGTGGTTACACCACTCCGCGCCGCCTTTGTTGCCGTAGTGTTGACACCCCATCCCCTGGATCCGTTCGTCGAAGCTGGGGCAGTCGTCGGCGAGTGGACAGTCCGCCATACCGTAGGGGAGACCGGCCGCTGTTGTAAACGTTTTCGACTCTCAGACCGAAGTTCGCGAAAAACGTCGCCTCACGCGGGCGAGCGGCGGCTGTTTTGGTGGGGTCCGACGACCCAGAGCGGCGGCGGCAGCGACGCTTAGCGGCGCGGGCGGCGGCCTCAGAGAAACTCGCGGACCTCGGAGTACCACATGTCGTGGTGGTCGACGGCGTCAAGCGCGTCCGCGACGTCGACCGCGATGGCGTGCCAGCAGCGCTCGTCGGGGTCGTCGGCGTCGAGGTTGTACGTCGCGTCCGCGCAGGTACACTCCCCGTCTTCGACCACGTACTCGTCCTCGTGGCCGACGACGACGGTGAAATCGCGGTACCGCTTCACGCGCCCCTCGCCGACGGCCTCGATCGCGCGCTGGCCGCGGTCGCCGTGGGCCTCGACGAGGGCCGCGGCGATCGGGCCGGTCAGCTCGCCGGCCTCGGCGATCGCCGACCGCCAGTCGTCGACCGGTTCCATACCCCCTCGTTCTCGGGCGTTCGGTTAAACAGCGTCGGTCAGATCGGCCCGACCGACGTCGCGGTCCCCCGCTCCGACTCGGGTGCGGCCCTACGCGGCCGCGTCGAACTCGAACCGCGCGCCGCCGTCGCTCCCCTCCGTCACGGCGACCGTCCAGCCGTGCGCCTCCGCGATGTCGGCCACGATCGAGAGCCCGAAGCCGGTCCCTCCGTCGCTGGACGTGACGCCGTGACGGAGCACCTCGTCGCGTCGATCCGGCGGGATCCCGCTCCCGTCGTCCTCCACGTAGAAGCCCCCGTCACCGTCCAGCCGCCCGACGGTCACCGAGACGGTCGACCCGCCGTGTTCGACCGCGTTCCGAAAGAGGTTCTCGAAGAGCTGCGTCAGGCGCCCCGGATCGCCGGTGACCGTCGGGACGGCGTCCGCGACCGCGAGCGCCGCCTCGTCCGTGTCGACGTACCCCCACGCCTCCATCGTCACGGTCCCGAGGTCCACAGTCTCGGCGTCCTCGACCGCGGCCTCGCCGCGAGCCAGCGCGAGCAGGTCCTCGATGAGCCGCTCGGTCCGGTCGTGCGCCGACTGTACCCGGTCGAAGTGGTCCGGGTCGCCCGTCTCCGCCGCGATTTCGAGGAACCCCTGCGCGACGGTGATCGGGTTCCTGAGGTCGTGGGCGACGACGCTCGCGAACTCGTCGAGCCGCTCGTTCTGTCGCTGGAGCTCCGCCTCACGGCTCGCCCGCGCGAAGGCCGCCTCGACGGTCGCGCCGAGGATCCGGAACAGGTCGACGTCGGTCTCGGAGAACTCGCGGGGCGACGTCGACCCGGTGATCATGACGCCGTACTCGCCCAGCGGGACGATGACCACGCTCTGGATCGGCGTGTCGGGGTCGTATCGGCGGTCCGCGTCGTCGAGGTCGTCGTACACCCGCGTCTCCCCCGACTCGAACGCGTCCCACGCGAGCCCCTCGCCGCGGTCTAACCGAGGCGCCGCTCCGAACAGGTCCGTCGTCGCCGGCGTTTCGCTGATCGGGACGAGCGCGTCCGCCCGCTCGTCGTGCTCCCACGCCGCGGTGATGTCGAGGCCGAGGACGTCGGCCGCGGCGCCGACGGCGACGGAGCCGATCCCCCCGGCGGACTCGGCGCTGCTGAGCCGCTGAGCGGTCTCCTGGAGCGCCCGGAGCCGGCCCTCCAGCTGCTTCTGGTCGGAGATGTCCTCGACGACGGCGAGCGTGCCCGTGACCTCGGCGTCGGGATCCGTTATCGGGGCGATAGACAGGAGGAGATCCAGCTCCGCCCCGGCCCTCGTCTCTAGCCGTACCTCCTCGGCGCGGACCCGCTCGCCGCGGAGCGCCCGCCGCCGGTGCGCGGCGAACTCGTCCCACCGCTCCGCCGAGACGAGCGGGTTCTCCTCGCCGCGCACCTCCTCGTGGGACCAGCCGAACATGGTCTCGGCCTCCTCGTTCCAGCGGACGACGCTCCCGTCGGCGTCGACTTCCATGACGGTGAGCGGGGTCGCCTCGATGAGCGACTCCAGTCGCTGGTTCGTCGCCTCGAGCTCCCGCTCCCGTTCGACCCGCTCGGTCACGTTCCGGGCGATACCCACGAGCCGGACCGTCTCGCCGTCGACGATCACTGGTGCGAGGCTGGTCTCCCAGAAGCGGCCGTCGGCGACGGTCTCGAGCTCCTCGCTGTACGATATCGGCTCGCCCTCCGCGACGCAGCGGGCGTAGTTGGCCGCGAGTTCGGCCCCCTGCTCCTCCCCGAACACCGCCCGCGGCGTCTCGCCCCGGACGTCCGCGGTCGTGAGCCCGGTCTGCGACTCGTAGCCGGGGCTGAGTCGGGCGAACTCGAACGACGGCTCGTCGCCGGCGGCGTCGACGTCAAGCAGGAATATCGCGTCGCCGGACGTCTCCAGCAGCGCCGCGTACTCCTCCGCGAGTGCTTGGTGTTCGCGCCGCTTCGCCTCCCGCTCCGTCACGTCTTGGAACACGCCGCGAAGCGCCGCGTCGCCCCGCCGCGCGTCCTCGACGTACTCCCCCCACGCTCGGACGTCGCGCACCTCGCCGTCCGCCCGCTCGATCCGGAGGTCGAGGTCGTACCCCTCCCCGTCCTCGACCGCGGCCTCGACCGCGTCGGTGATCGTCGCGCGGTCGTCCGGGTGGTAGAACTCGACCGCGTTGTCGATCGACGGCTCGTACCCCGCGTCGACGCCGTGGATCCGGCGCGTCCCGTCCGACCACGTGAGCTCCTCTCGCGACGGGAAGTACTCCCAGACGCCGATGTCCGCGATGTCCTGAACGCGGTCGAAGAGGAACTCCTGTCGCTCCAGTTCGGCGCGGTCTCGCGCCCGGGAGAGCTCGGCGCTCACGAGCTCGGCCAACAGCTCGACGAACGTCCGTTCGAGCGCCCCGAACGGGGCAACCCGCGTCGTCGGGCTCGAGAAGTTGACCGTCCCGTAGCGGGCGTCGTCGACGACGAGCGGCACGCCGATGTACGACTCGAGTTCGAGGTCGCGGTACGCGGGATGCGTCTCCTTCCCGTCGCTGACCGCGTCGGCGAACGAGCAGACGGAGTCGGTCTCGACGACTTCCGCGCAGTACGTCGTTTCGAGGTCGAACCGATCGCCGGCCTCGAGGTCGGCGTCCGGCGCGTGAACCGCTTCGACCGTGTAGTCGTCGTCGCGGATCCGCGAGACGATGCCGATCTCGAGCCCGAGCGTCCGGCAGCCGACACGGAGGAGGTCCCGGAGGCGAGCCGTGGCCGAGATGTCGTTTTTCCCCATGACGGTCTGGAGCTCTCGGAGCGCGTCTCGCTCCCGTTCCAGCTGGCGTTTCGCCCCGCTCTGTTCGGTCACGTCGCGGGCGACGACGAGCACCTGGTTGGTCGATCGGCGCTGGAACGGCGTCAGTCGAATGTCGAACGTCCGCTGGCCGCCTCCGACGGCGACGTCCATCTGGAGGTCTGCGTCGTAGAACCCGGAGGTCCCGCCGTCGCTCTCCATCTCGTCGAGCGTCAGGTCGACGGTCTCGGAGAACGCGCGAGCGTCCGACTCGCCGACGCGGTCGCCGACGAGGTCGGAGAGCCGCTCCCCCGTGAGGTCCGCCGACCGATCGTCCGACAGCAGTCGGCCCGCGGCCGCGTTCGCGAAGACGACGGACCGGTCCTCGTCGACGACCGTCACCGCGTCGTGGACGTTCTCCAGTACCGCTTCGCTACGCTCCAGCTCCAGTTCGCGTTCCCGGTCGTCAGTGATCTCCCGCGAGAAGACGGTGAGCCCATCCTCGTCCGGGAACGCCCGCACCTCGACCCAGTAGTCGAACGGCTCGCCGAGCCGCTGCTCGAACGACGCCGGTTCGCCGGTGGCCATCGCCGTGCGATACCGCTCTTCGAGCTCCGTCCCCACTATCGACGGGAACGCCTCCCAGATCGTGTTCCCGACGATGCGCTCCGGGTCGCGGTCGACCCGCTCGGCCATCGTGTCGTTCATGTACTCCACCCGCCAGTCGTCGTCGACCGCGTAGATCGCGTCGGTGGCGCGTTCGAGCGTCCGCTGGAAGCGGTCCGACAACCGCTCGGCGGCCGCCTGCTTGCGCGCCGCGTCGACGAGCGTCCGGATCCGCCCGGCGAGCAGTTCGAAGCTGTCCTGGGTCCCGTGGATCGGGATGTAGTCCGACACGCCGGCCTGGGTCGCCTCGCTGGCGATCCGTTCGCTGCCCCTCCCGGTGAAGAGGACCGTCGGCAGGTCGGGGCGCTCGGTCTCGACTCGCGAGACGAGGTCGATCCCGGTCCCCTCCGGCAGCGAGTACGAGGTGACGAGGCAGTCGGCGGAGCCCTCGATCGCCCGATCGAGGGCGGCCCGCGCGTCGCCGACGGTCGTCACCGTGACTCGCGGGGCGATCCGTTCGAGTTTCGCCCGGGCGAGTTCGGCGAAGTCGGCGTCGCCGTTCACGTACAGCACGTGAATCCGCTCCGGGTGTTCGTCGCTCGGGTGTTCCATTACGGACTCTCGGCGACGCGGTCGTATCAATCATTCCCGCCGATTATTTCCAGTGATAGAGCCACCAAGAGTGCCGTGAGAGACGGGTTCGTCACCGAGGAAACGCGCGAAGCGACTCGCGGGGACGGGAGTCCGACTACTCCAACACGATCAGCACGTCGCCCATGTCGACGCTGTCGCCCTCCGCGACGTGGACCCCCGCGACGGTGCCGCCGCGCTCGGCGACCACGTCGTTCTCCATCTTCATCGCCTCGAGGACGCAGACCACGTCGCCGGCGGCGACCTCGTCGCCCTCCGCGACGTCGACCGAGAGGATCGTCCCCTGCATCTCCGCGTCGATCGCCTCGCCGCCCTCCGCGACGTCGACGTCGCCCTCGTCGCCGCCGTCGTCGGATTTCGCTTGCGGCGGGCGTTGCTGGCCGCTCCCACCGCTCCCACCGCCCTCCGGGACCGGGATCGCGGGCGCGCCGCGCTCCTCTAACTCGACGTCGAAGCGCTTGCCGTTCACCTCGACGGTGAATTCGCGTTCGGTCACCTCCTCGTCGTCGTCCGCGGCGCCGACCGTCTCGGAGCCCCAGCGCTCCTGCGCCTCGGCGACCAGCTCCCGGTCGAGATCCTCGTCGAGGTACTTCGTCGTGTGCGTCCCGTCGACGAAGCGCTCGTCGTCGAGCATGAGCCGGTGGAACGGGACGATGGTGACGACGCCGTCGATGTCGTACTCCGCGAGCGCGCGCTTCGAGCGGGTGAGACAGGTCTCGCGGTCGCCGGCCCGTACGATCAGCTTCGCGATCATCGAGTCGTAGTCCGTGACGAGCTCGTCGCCCTGCCGGAGCGCGTCGTCGACGCGGACGCCGATCCCGCCCGGCGGGTCGTACGTGTCCAGCGACCCCTCGTTGGCGGGCTGGAAGTCGTCCGCGGCGTTCTCGGCGTTGATCCGGAACTCGATCGCGTGGCCCTCCAGCTCGACGTCGTCCTGCGAGACGGAGAGCCCCTCGCCGCTGGCGACCCGGAGCTGCTCTTTGACGATGTCGATCCCGGTCAGCTCCTCGGTGACGGTGTGTTCGACCTGAATCCGAGTGTTGACCTCGAGGAAGTAGAATGGGGTGTCGGGCCCGAGCGGCTCCGACGGGTCGCGGTCGGGGTCCTCCTCGACGAGGAACTCGACGGTGCCGGCGTTGGTGTAGTCGGCGGCGGCGACGCCCCGGCGGGCGGCCTCGCCGATCTTCTCGCGCAGCTCGTCGGAGAGCGCGGGGGAGGGCCCCTCCTCGATCACCTTCTGGTGGCGGCGCTGGAGCGAGCAGTCGCGCTCGCCGAGGTGGACCACGTCGGACGTGTCGGCGGGGCCCTCGCCGTCGTCGCCCTCGTCGGCGACGATCTGGACCTCGACGTGGCGGGGGGTCTGGAGGTAGCGTTCGAGGTACACCGAGTCGTTCGAGAAGTACGCCTCGCCCTCGCGTTTGGCGGATTCGAGCGCCTCCTCGGCCTCGTCGGCGCTCTCGACGACCTTCATCCCGCGGCCGCCGCCGCCGCCCTCCGCTTTGATCGCGACGGGGTAGCCGTACTCGTCGCCGAACGCCGTGACGGCCTCCACGTCGGTGACTGGCTCCGTCGTCCCGGGGACGATCGGCACGTCCGCGTCGTCCATCACGCGGCGCGCGTGCGTCTTCTCGCCGAGCCGCTCCATCGCGTCGCTCGCGGGACCGATCCACGTGATCCCGTCGGCGGCCTCGACGCGGGCGGCGAACTCGGCGTTCTCAGCGAGGAAGCCGTATCCGGGGTGGATCGCGTCGGCGCTGGCGGACCGCGCCGCGTCGACGACCGCCTCGCCGTCGAGGTACGAGTCGGCCGCGCGGGCGGGCCCGACGTTGTACGCCTCGTCCGCGTACCGGACGTGGCCGCCGTGCTTGTCGGCGTCGCTGTAGACGGCGACGGTGTCGACGCCGAGCTCTTCACAGGCGCGCATCACGCGGACCGCGATCTCGCCGCGGTTCGCCACGAGAACCTTATCGAACATTCCTGTCGGTTCTTCCACGAACTGCTACCAAACTCTGTCGGTCCGTGCCGAGGCGGTTAAGGGGGCGGCGGGCGCCACGGTGAGGTATGCTTGACGCCGGGAACCCATACATGCTGCCGTCGGTCCTCGTCGGCGCCGCCGTCTACCTCGGACTCACGGTAGCGACCGACGCGTCGCTGTTGGTCCGAGTCGGCGCGCTCCTCGCCTTGGTGGTCGTCGTTCCGATGGTCCTCAACCGGCTGTTCGGAGACCGGGGTGGGGCGCCGACCTCCGGCGGCGACGAGCTCGGAGAGGAGTGACCGACCGCGAGAGAGACTACCACAGGTATATATGTCAGTGGACCGATCTACGAACGCGCCCTGAGTCAGGGCCGGGTCGACGGCGTGACGGGTCGACGGCGCGCCGTCGGGGGAATGTACGCGGCCGGACGCCACCGCGTCCGGCGACGCTATTCGACGTGTCGAGTGTCCGACCAGCGACGGCGCGAGCGACCGTCTGAACTCGACCGTCACAGAGCGAAGGGAAGTGGGTCTGGCGAGAAGTCGGGATCGGTCGCCTCCGCCGAGAGGATCAGAACCGGTCGCTCCGACCGGCCGCGGTCCACGGGTCGGTCGGCGCGTCGACGGGGACGCGCACCCGGCGGCGGTGGAGCCGGTCGATCCGGGCGGCGAAGCCCCAGCGGTCCTCGTCGCGGTCGTCGTCCGCGTCGCTCGCGGCGGCCGCCGCGGCGAGTTCGCCGTCCCGGAGGTGCGCGGCGACCGCGGCGGCGATCGCGGCCGCCTCGTCGTCGCGAGCGTCGTCGGGGATCGAGAGGCCGGCGAGCGCGGGCGCCGGATCTGTCGTCGGAGCCTCGTCGGTCGCACCCTCGCTCGCCGACCCCTCGCGGCCCGGTTCGTGGTCGGTCGCCATCAGATCGGGATGTTGCCGTGCTTCTTTGCGGGCTGGTCCGAGCGCTTCCCCTTCAGCATCTTCAGGTCCTCAATCAGGCGGGCGCGCGTCTCGGTCGGTTCGATCACGTCGTCGACGAAGCCGCGGTCGGCGGCGGTGTAGGGGTTCGCGAACTCCTCGCGGTACTCGTCGATGAGCTCCTGTCTGCGCGCGTCGGGGTCGTCGGCCTCGGCCAGCTCCTCGCGGTAGAGGACGTTGACCGCGCCCTTCGGCCCCATCACCGCGATCTCGGCGGTGGGCCACGCGTAGTTGACGTCGCCGCCGATGTGCTTCGACGACATCACGCAGTAGGCCCCGCCGTACGCCTTCCGGGTGATGACGGTGAGCAGCGGGACGGTCGCCTCGGAGAAGGCGTACAGCAGCTTCGCGCCGTGGCGGATGATCCCGTTGTGTTCCTGATCCGTGCCGGGCATGAACCCGGGCACGTCCTCGAAGGTGACGATGGGGATGTTGAACGCGTCGCAGAAGCGGACGAACCGCGCGCCCTTCTGGCTCGACTCGATGTCGAGGGTGCCGGCGTTCACGCGGGGGTTGTTCGCGACGACGCCGACGGAGTGACCGTCGAGCCGGGCGAAGCCGACGACGACGTTCTTCGCGAAGTTCTCGTGGACCTCGAAGAAGGAGCCCTCGTCGGTGACGCTCTCGATCACGTCTTTCATGTCGTACGGCTTCCGGGGGGCGTCGGGGACGATCTCGGCGAGCGCGTCGTCCGCGCGCTCCGGGTCGTCCCACGGCTCGACGCGCGGCGGGTCCTCCACGTTGTTCGCCGGGAGGTACGACAGCAGCCGCGCGATGTTGTCCAGCGCCTCCTCTTCACTCTCCTCGGCGAAGTGCGCCACGCCGGATGTCGACGAGTGGGTCACTGCGCCGCCCAGCTCCTCGAAGCTCACCTCCTCGCCGGTGACCGTCTCGATGACGTCCGGCCCGGTGATGAACATGTGCGACGTGTCTTTCACCATGAAGGTGAAGTCTGTGATCGCCGGAGAGTACACCGCACCGCCGGCGCACGGCCCCATGATCGCCGAGATCTGAGGGATCACGCCCGAGGCCTCCGTGTTGCGCCGGAAGATCTCGGCGAAGCCGCCGAGCGAGGCGACCCCCTCCTGAATGCGGGCGCCCGCGGAGTCGTTGAGGCCGACGACCGGCGCGCCCACGTCCATCGCCTTGTCCATCACCTTACACACCTTCTCGGCGAACACCTCGCCGAGGGACCCGCCGAAGACGGTGAAGTCGTGCGCGAAGACGAACGTCTTCCGGCCGTTCACCTCGCCGTAGCCGGTCACCACGCCGTCGCCCGGGATCTGCTTCTCCTCCATCCCGAAGGTGTGGTTGCGGTGGGTGCGGAACCGGTCGAACTCGTGGAACGTGCCGTCATCGAGGAAGTAGTCGATCCGCTCGCGAGCGGTCATCTTCCCCTTGTCGTGTTGCGACTGGATCCGGTCTTCGCCGCCGCCCTTGGCCGCCCGCTCGCGGCGCTTCCGGAGGTCGTCGATGCGGTCGTCCATCGTCACGGCGGACCACCCTGCGTCATTACTTCATGGGTCGAAGAGCGCCGTCAAAAGGGTTCCCCTATCCGACGTTTTGGCGTTCGACGCCCGTCGAATCCGAGTCCTGCGGCCCGGCGAAGCGGGCGCGACCGCGTGACCGCCAGCGAGCGGCCCTGCCTCCGGTTCACACGGCGACCGGCGGTTCGACGCTTTTAAACCTCCGATGAACCACTCTCCGATGAGACAGGCTTCGCCTGTTTCACTGACCCGTAGGAGCGACCTGCGTACTACGGAGGTGAAAATGGCAGACACAATACAAGAGGCCGTAACCCTCGCACTCGACGATGCGCCCGAGCGGAACTTCCGCGAGACCGTGGACATCGCGATCAACCTGCGAGACCTCGACCTCAACGATCCGTCGAACCGTATCGACGAGTCCGTCGTGCTGCCGGCTGGAACGGGGCAGGAGACACAGATCGTCGTCTTCGCGGAGGGCGAAACCGCCGTCCGCGCAGAGGAGGTCGCTGACGAAGTGCTGGACAGCGACGACCTCGAAGACTTAGGAGACGACGACGACCGCGCAAAGGACCTCGCCGGCGAGACCGACTTCTTCGTCGCGGAGGCCAACCTGATGCAGGACATCGGTCGGTACCTCGGTACCGTCCTCGGTCCGCGCGGGAAGATGCCTACCCCACTGCAGCCGGACGACGACGTCGTCGACACAGTCAACCGGATGAAGAACACGGTACAGCTCCGGTCGCGCGACCGGCGCACGTTCCACACCCGCGTGGGCGCCGAAGACATGGGCGCCGACGCGATCTCGGACAACATCGACGTCATCATCCGGCGACTCGAAGCAGACCTCGAGAAGGGCCCGCTCAACATCGACGGGATCTACGTGAAGACCACGATGGGTCCCGCGAAGGAGGTGCCCGTATGAGCTCGGTCCGCAAGACCGAGACGATCCCCGAGTGGAAACGGGAGGAAGTCGACGAGCTCGTCGAGTTCATCGACTCCTACCAGTCCGTCGGGATCGTCGGCGTGGCCGGCATCCCGAGCCGGCAGCTCCAGGCCATGCGCCGGGAGCTCCACGGCTCGGCCGCCGTCCGCATGAGCCGCAACACGCTCACGACCCGAGCGCTCGAGGAGGTCGGCGACAGCGTCGAGGCGCTGACGGAGTACGTCAGCGGCCAGGTGGCGCTCATCGGCACCAACGACAACCCGTTCGGCCTCTTCAAGCAGCTCGAAGCCTCGAAGACCCCCGCCCCGATCAACGCGGGCGAGGTGGCCCCCAACGACATCGTGATCCCCGAGGGCGACACCGGCGTCGACCCGGGACCGTTCGTCGGCGAGCTCCAGACGGTCGGCGCGTCCGCCCGAATCATGGACGGCTCGATCAAGGTAACCGAGGACTCGACCGTGCTGGAGGAGGGCGAGGTCGTCGACGACGACCTCGCGAACGTCCTCGTCGAGCTCGGCATCGAGCCCAAGGAGGTCGGTCTCGACCTGCGCGCCGTCTACTCCGAGGGCGTCCTGTTCGAGCCAGAAGAACTCGAACTCGACGTCGACGAGTACGAGGCGGACATCCGGTCCGCCGCGGCCGCCGCGCGAAACCTCTCGGTCAACGCCGCATACCCGACGGCCGCCACCGCCGGCACCCTTCTCGCGAAGGCGTCCGGCGAGGCGAAGTCCGTCGGGCTGTTCGCGGAGATCGAGAGCCCGGACGTCGTGCCCGACCTGATCGGGAAGGCCGACGCCCAGCTGCGCGCGCTTGCGGCGCAGATCGACGACGACGAGGCGCTCCCCGAGGAGCTCCAGGGCGTCGAGGCCGCGCCGGCGGCGGAGCCGGCGACGGACGACGCCGACGACGAGGAGGAACAGGCGGACGACAACACGGAAGACGCCGAGGAGGCCGACGCCGACGACGCCGACGAGGACGACGGCGACGACGGCGGCGACGGTCTCGGCGCGATGTTCGGATAACACGAGGTACACACCAATGGAATACGTTTACGCTGCGCTCATCCTGAACGAGACTGGCGAAGAGATCAACGAAGACAACGTCACCGGCGTGCTGGAAGCCGCCGGCGTCGACGTCGAGGAGTCCCGCGTCAAGGCGCTCGTCGCCGCGCTGGAGGACGTCGACATCGAGGAGGCCATCGAGACGGCCGCCGCGGCCCCGGCCGCCGGCGCGTCCGCCGGTGGCGCCGCCGACGCCGACGCCGCCGACGAGGCGGATGACGACGAGGAGGAAGAGGCCGACGAGGCCGAGGAGGCCGACGAGGCCGACGACGACGAAGAGGACGGCGACGGCGGCGAGGGCCTCGGCGAGCTCTTCGGCTAACGCCGGAGCCCACCGACCCCCGACCGCATCGACCGACGCTCGAACGCGATTTTTCCGACCGCCGATATCCGGAGTGATAACGCCGGCCGCGATTTTATGTACGGATCCCGGGTACCGAGAGGCGATGAAGATCGTCGACGGCGACAAGGCGGAGTGCGACCGGTGCGAGTCGGTGTTCCCGCTCGAAGACGTCTCTCTGTTGGAGAAGGACACGAACCGCGACTACGAGCGGGTGCTGTGCGCCGACTGCCTGGAGGTCGTCGGTGTGCCGCGGGGGTACAGCCTGCGGCGGGACATCACCCATCTCGCGCGGTGAGTCGCCAGGCGGGACGCCCATCGAAGTCCTTTTTTAGTGGCGACGGGAAGCCGCAGCCATGGAAATCGACGCGGAACTCCGTCGGCAGATCACCGTCTCGCTGGCGGCGGCCGCGGTGTTCACCGTCGGGTTAGTCGGGATCGGGGTCACCTTCGGCGGGTCGACGGTCCTCCCCGAGGCAGGGGCGATCGCGCTCATCGGGCTGCTGGCCGGATTCGTCCTGCTGATGGCCGGCATCGGGACGTACCTGATGCGCGCGAAAGACGAGCCGTAGCCGGTCCGACCTCGCCGACTCTTTCTCCGCGTCCGGGGCGTCGCGTTCACGCCCCGGTCGTCTCGTCCGGTCGTCGCTCGGCCCGCCAGTCCGTCACCTTGTCGGCGGCCGCCACGCGTTTCTCGTAGTACGAGAGCGGGCCGATCGCGACCTGCATGTGGTCGTCCTCGTTGTGGCAGATCCCGTAGTTCGCGAGCGTCTCGCAGGTCGGCGGAGGGTACTGGGTGCCCCGGTCGTCGGTCAGGAACTTGGTCTGGTAGCGGATCCCCTCGGCGTCGAGGCTCGTGTCGGCACAGAAGGCGACGACCTCGTCGGGCGTCATCCCGATGCCGACGAGGAACGCCATCAGCGCGAACGACTCGGCCGACGAGAGCTTAGTGTCGTCCGCGGCCTTCTCGATCAGGTTGGTCATACACGGCGGGAACAGTTCGCGGTCGACGACATCCGGCGGTTCGGCGTACGTCCGCTCGGAGAGCAGGCCCCGGAGGTCGGCCA
Organism: Halorubrum sp. CGM4_25_10-8A; assembly: GCF_005435025.1. Lineage (NCBI taxonomy): Archaea > Methanobacteriati > Methanobacteriota > Halobacteria > Halobacteriales > Haloferacaceae > Halorubrum > Halorubrum sp. CGM4_25_10-8A. The sequence goes on from NZ_SGTX01000004.1 coordinate 141,697, forward strand.
CACGGGACTCCAGCGCCTCGGCGAGTGATTCCCCGAGGTCCTCGAACGGGAGTCCCTCGGCGACGCGCTCCTCGACGGCGGCCTCCAGCGCCGCCAGTAGCTCGTCGCGCGTGACGCGCACCGCGCCGTCGGCGAGCGCGCGGTTGACGAGCCGCCACGAGTCCCCCCACTCGGGCGAGGTGAGCCGGAGGTAGGATCCGACGTCGATCCGGTAGTGGTCGGGGTCGCGGCCCGCGGCGTTCCCGGTCGGTCCCCCGGCCGCGCCGCCCCTCGAACCGCCGCTGACGCCGGCGGGGGCGCTACGGCCGGGGCGCACCGCGTCCGCGAGGTCGAACTCGGCGAGCAGGTCGTCGAGCGCAACCGTCGCGGTCGACACCGACCGCAACTCGTCGTCGGTCTCGAGGTCGCGACGAACCCGGTCCATAGCAGTCGCCGCCTCAGCGGCAGCGTACTTCTCGATGGCGGGGTCGGAGTCGAGCAGCGACACGAGGATCCGGGCGATGGGGTACGAGAGGAGTTCGGCCTGTACGTCGTACGCCGACTCGCCGGGAAACGCGCCGCTCTCCGAGGCGACCGTTCCTTCGAGGAGTGCGCGCTCGACGCGCTCGCGGGCGCGCTCGACGGCCGGGGCGTCGGCCGCGACGAGGTCGGGCAGCGACACCCCGGCGGACGCGACCGCCTCGCGGGCGCTCGCGAAGAACGGGTACTTGGCGTCGAGCGCGTCCATGTCGGCCCGAGGTAGTGAGGGCCGGCGAATAAGCGGTGCGGTCCGCGGTCGGTCGAGCGGGATCGGACCGGGCGGGTCGAAGCCCCAGACGGGGCGGGCGGTGCTACTCCTCGGATCCCTCGGCGTCTCCGGGCTCCTCGACGGCCGCGCCCGGCGCGTTCGACTTGACGCTGCGCAGCCCCTGTTTCGCCTTCTGTTTGGAGGCGTACCCCTGTCCCCCGTCGGCGATGACATTGCCGTTGCCGTGCCGGAGCCGCCAGCGGTACTTGTCCGCCTTGTCGCGGAACAGCTCGAAGACGGCGTCGCTGCCCCCCTCGTCTGGCGCCTCCTCGTCGCGCGAGACGTCGACGACGTGCGCACCCGGGGCGTTCCGCTGGACGCTCTCGATCCCCGAGCGGGCGTCGCGCTTGTCGGCGTACCCCTCGCCGCCGTCGGCGATGATGTTCCCGTTGTCGTGTCGGAGCCGCCAGCGGTACTGGTCGGCGCTGTCGGCGTACAGCTCGAACGTGGCCTTGCTCGCGGCCGCGTCGGAGTCGACCGCGGCCTCCTCATCGGGCCACTCCATCTCGACCTCGAGGTGGACCGTCTCGTCGTCGCGTTCGAGTTCGACCTCGACGTCGCCGGTGGCGGCCGCGTCGACGGTCACCGTGCCGGCCTCGTCGACCGGCACCGGCTCGCCGCGTCCCAGCGCCCGAGCGATCCGGCGGAGGTACGTGGCCAGCCCCTGTCGGGTCCGCGACCGCTTCGACTCGTGGATGGTATCATCTGGCATACGCGATAACGGTCACTGCCGCGAAACAAAAGCGTATGCCCGAACTCGGATGTCGGTCGTGCGGTCCGAGGCGACGCCCGATTCGACGCCGTGCGCAACAGCGCCGCGCGAGAGGTCCGGAACCGTTCGACCGCGTCGCGTGATGGATCTAAGGATCGTCCGGCCGCTCCGCGATGATCGTCTCGCCCGCGCGCACGCCGTCGCCCTCCCTGACGAGGAGGTCGTCGCGCGTCACGTCCGCGGGCAACACGACGTCCGCGCGCGAGCCGAACGAAACGTGTCCGACGCGGTCGCCGCGCTCGACCCGGTCGCCCGCCTCGACCGAGGGGTGGATCCGGCGGGCGAACCAGCCGGCGATGACGAGCAGTTCGTAGTCGCCGAAGTCGATCGCGACCTGCTCATTGCGGTCCGACTCCTTGTCGAACGCGGGGCGGTTCGCGCCGGGGCGGTGGCGGACCTCCGTGACCTCGCCCGCGATCGGCGCGCGGTTGACGTGGACGTCGGTGACGTTCATGAACACGCCGACGCGGAGCCGCGAACCCTCCTCGCGCACGACGGAGACCGTGCCGTCGGCGGGGGAGACGACCGCTTCCTCCGGGTCGGGCGGATCGCGTTCCGGGTCGCGGTGGAACCAGAGGATCCCGACCGCGAGCGCGACGAGCGCGACGCCGACCGGCGAGAGGACAGGCAGCGCGACGGCGCCCGCGAGCGCCGGGACGAGCGCCAAGTCCCACGCGGCGTCGACCACCGGGAACGGGAGGAGCCGCGAGAGCGGCGGCGCGCGGCTCACGGGGGCACCTCCGCGTCCCGCAGTTCGGGCGAGAGCTCGGTCCGCCCCGCGGCCCACGCCGCGAGCAGGTGGACGAGGTGCGTCGTGTCGTCGAGCCCGTCTGTCATGTCGAGGTCGACCTCGCCGGCGAGCGCGTGGAGCCGCGCGAGGTCGTCGCCGCCGAACTCGGAACCGGCGCGGGCGACACGGAGCGTCTCGCGGAGCAGCTCCTGCCCGCTGTACCCCTCGTCGAGGAGGTCGTCGAGCGTCGAGCGCGCGCCCTTCAGGTCGCCGTCGCGGGCGGCGGCGAGCGCCTCGCGGAGCGCGTCGTCGTCGCCGACCTCGCCGAGCGTCTCGTAGGCGGTCGACATGGTGAGCTCGTCGCCCTCCACGGCGGTCGCCTGCGCCGAGAGGATCGCCTCTCGGAGGTCGCCGCCGGCCGCGCTGGCGACGAACTCCAGCCCGTCACCGTCGTAGTCGACGCCCTCGCAGTCGCAGATCGTCTCGAGGACGTCGATCGTCTCGTCGGTCGTCGGGGAGCGCACGCGGACCGGGAAGCAGCGCGACCGGATCGGGGCGATGAGCTTCGAGGGCTGGCGGGTCGCGATCACGAACTGCGTGGTCCGATGGTGCTTCTCCATCACGCGGCGCAGCGCCTGCTGGAAGTCCTCGCGGATCGCCTCCGCGTTGTCCAACAGGACCGTCTTGTACTCGCCGGACATCGGCGCGTACGACGCGGACTCCTTCAGCACGCGGTTTATCATGTCGCGTTTCGCCATGCTGCTCCGCCCCGCGAGGAAACCCTCGAACCGCGGGTCGGTGCGGATCTCTTTTTTCGTCCGGCCGAAGAAGTCGGCGACGTTGATCTCGATCAGGTCGGCGTCCGGGTCGGCGTGCGACGCGTCGGCGAGCGCGCGCGCGGCCGCCGTCTTCCCGACCCCCGGCGGCCCCTGAACGACGAGGTTCATCGGCTCGTCGACGGCCCGGCGCAGGCGGTCGCGGGCCTCGTTTTGCCGGATCTCGTCGAGATCTGGCGCGTGCGTGTCTATCCACAGCGGTCCCTGCATTACCGTCACCTCCGGGCCGCCCGGTCAAGAATCGGTCGGTCGCGGCGCCCCCAGCGGCGTGCGTTCGGCGGCCGACAGCGCGGCCTACCGTCGCCTCGCGCGCTCGACGGCGCGACCCAGGAGGTACGCGGCCACGAGGAGGCCGTACGCGAGGACGAGGGTCCCGGCGAGGGGGCCGAGACGCGACAGGGTGAACAGCGCGCCGCCGACTCCAACGGTGACCACGAGCGCGGTGAAGCCGAGCGTCCAGCCGAAGAAATACGCCGCGTGTCCGGCGACCGGGCGGACGGCGTCCGGGGAGAACGCTCCGCGGAGCGACCCCTCGCGCCCGTACACGGTCAACGCGATCGGCGCGAGATACGTGCCGAGGATGCCGAGGAAGAGGACGGCCGTCGAGCCGGCGAGGATCCGACCGACAGGCGCGTTCGCGCCGGGTTCCAGCGAGACGACCCCGTAGAGCGTCACGAGGAGGGCAGCGAGCGGAACGCCGAGGTACGCCAAACAGACGACCGCTCCCCCGATCGACCGACGAACGAGCGTCCGCGGCTCGGAGAGGAACGGCGGGATCGACTCGCCGCGCTCGCTGGCGGCCAACACGCGGACGAGGTAGCCGACGACCGGCACCGCCGGGAGCACGGGGACGACGACCGACAGCGCGAACAGCAGCCAGACAGCAAGCAGCGGTCGCTCGGCGGCGTCGCCGGCGATCGGGTACGTGACGGCGGCGATCGAGGGGCGCATGAGTACGCTCATCGCCCGAACCGTGGTATGCCCGTCGGTCCCGGGTCGCTCGGGACTGAAACCGTCCGTAAAGAAATCCGTCAAAAATAGTTCTAAAAAAATGAGTAAGTATATATGCCAAAGATCCATTGTACATAGTGGAGTACCATGACAAATCAAGACAAGCGGTTGTCGCGGCGACACTTCGTCGGAGCGACGGGGGCAGCGACGCTCGCAGGCCTCGCTGGCTGTTCCGGCGGCAACGGCGGCGACGGTAGCGACGGCGGCGACGGTAGCGACGGCGGCGACGGTAGCGACGGCGGCGACGGTAGCGACGGCGGCAGCGATAACACGCTCGAAGTGCTCCACGCGTGGACCGGCGGCGACGGCGCCCGCGCGGCCGAAGCACTCGTCGCGGCCTTCGAGGAGGAGTATCCGGACGTCGACCACGAGTTCAACCCGATCGGCGGCGGCGGGAATCAGAACCTCGACGCGGTCGTCGCGAACCGGCTCCAGAACGGCGACCCGCCGAGTTCCTTCGCCAACTGGCCCGGCCCGAACCTCCAGCGGTACGAGGGCGTGCTGGGCGAGGTCGGCGGCGTCTGGGAGTCCGAAGGCTTCGAGGACGTGATGGTCGACGAGGCGGTCGACCTCCACCAGTACAACGGCGCGTACCGGGCCGTTCCGCTCGGTTCGCACCGGCTGAACTGCCTGTTCTACAACACGTCGGTCGTCGAGGAAGCGGGCGTCGACCCCGACTCGCTGACGAGCGTCTCGGCGCTGATCGACGCGCTGGAGACGGTCCAGAGCGAGACTGACGCGATTCCGATGACCCACGGCGCGAGCGGCACCTGGACCACGACCCAGCTGTTCGCCTCGACGATGCTCGGACAGGAGGGGTACGACGCGTACATGAGCTTCCTTGACGGGAGCCCGGACGAGGCCGCTGTCCGCGCGACCTTCGAGTCGCTCGCGGAGATCCTCGGGAACTACATCAACGAGGACGCCTCCTCGATCGGGCTCACCGAGTCCAACCAGAACATCATCGAGGGGAACGCGGCGTTCATCCACCAGGGGAACTGGGCGGCCGGCGCCTACCGGAACGCCGAGGACTTCAATTACGACGAGGACTGGGGCTTCAAGACGTACCCCGGCTCGGAGGGCATGTACATGCTCCACTTCGACTCGTTCCTCTACCCCTCGGACAACCCGAGTCCGGAGGCCACGGAGCAGTTCATGGCCTTCGCCGGCAGCGAGGCGGCACAGGTCGCGTTCAACCAGTATAAGGGCTCGATCCCCACGCGCACCGACGTGGACATGAGCCAGTTCGGCCCGTACCTCCAGGAGACGCAGGAGGACTTCGCCAGCGCGGACCAGCGACCGCCGAACCTCCAGCACGGTCTCGGCGTCCCCTCGGAGACCATGACGTCGCTGAACGACGTGATCTCCAGCGAATTCTCCGGACCGTACGACGTCGACGCCGCCACGCAAGGATTCGTCGACGCGGTCTCTAACTGACTCCGGTCCACGATGCGACCGGATTTCGGCGGTTTCGGCGCACGAAGAACAATATGACACGAAATACTGACACCGGCGACGACAGTGGCGACGCGGTCACGGACGGCGGCGTCGCCGAGGACGGGCAGCGCTCCGGGTTCAGTCCGGTCGCCGCGCTGAACGAGCGCTTCGGCAGCGACTTCGTGGAGTCGTCGCAGTTCTGGCTCCCGCCGTTCCTGTTGGTGGGACTGTTCGTCTACGGAGCGATCATCTGGAACCTCCTGATATCGCTGACGGACTTCACCGGATTCGGGACCCCGGACTACAGCGACCTCGACCTCCAGATGTACAGCCGCGCGTTGGCGGACAGCGGGTTCGTCGACGCCGCGATCAACACCTTCATCCTGCTCGTCGGGTTCACCCTCGTGACGCTTGCGCTCGGGCTCGGGCTGGCGATCCTCATCGACCGGAACATCCGGTTCGAGAACACCTTCCGGACGATCTACCTGCTGCCGATGAGCCTCTCGTTCGTCGTCACCGCCCAGTTCTGGGCGTGGATGTTCAACTTCAACAACGGGGTGATCAACATCGTGATCACGTCGCTCGGACTCGGCCGAGTCGACTGGATCGGGAACCCGGACATCGTCCTCTGGGCGGTCATGTTCGCGCTGATGTGGCAGTTCGCTGGGTACGCGATGGTCGTGTTCCTCGCGGGCCTGCGGGCGATTCCGAACGAACACTACGAGGCGGCGAAGGTCGACGGGGCCTCCACGGTCAGGATGTACTGGCGCGTGATCATCCCCCAGCTGAAGGGGTCGACGATCAGCGCCTCGGTCGTCCTGATGGTGTTCGCGCTGAAGGCGTTCGACTTCCTCTACTCGCTCGTCGGCGGGTACCGACCACCGAACGGGGCCGACATCCTCGCGACAAAGATGGTCCGCGAGGCGTACGCGAACCTGAACTGGGCGTACGCGTCCGCGGTCGCCATCACCCTGTTCGTGATGACGCTCGGCATCGTCGGTCCGTACCTCTACTACCAGTACAACCGAGGGAACCTATGAGCAACGACGCACGAACCGACGGTGGTACGGTAACGGAAGCGGACCCCGGAGCGTCCGCTGGACTACTCTCGGGCCTCGACGCGTACCGGGTCCTCCTGTACCTCGGGCTGCTCGGGATGTTGAGCTTCTTCCTGATCCCGATCGAGTCGGGGCTCGTCACCTCGTTCAAGACGGCCAGCGGCGTGAGCGGGTCCCTTCCCTTCGCGCCGCCCACGGGCGGTACGTTCACTTTCGAGAAGTGGCGGGCGGCGTTCGACGCGCTCGGCCGGGGACTCATCAACAGCGCGCTGTACGCGATCCCGGCGACCGTCATCTCGGCGCTCCTCGGGAGTTTCACCGCCTACGGGCTCACCCAGTCGAATTGGAAGCAGAAGTACAAGGCGCCGGTCCTCGCGCTGCTGGTCGCCGGGGTATTCATTCCCTATCAGGCCGTTCTCGTGCCGCTCTCGCAGTTCTGGTCGATGATCCCGCTCCAAGAGTGGTTAGGGTTCCTGTGGGCGCTCGGGATCAACAACGACTACGCCAGCGTCATCGAACTGATCATCACGCACGTGGCGTACGGCCTGCCGATCTGTACTGTTCTGTTCAGGTCGTACTACAAGAACATGAGCGACGAGATGATCGAGGCGGCGCGGCTGGACGGCGCGTCGATTCGCCGGATCTACCGCCGCATCGTGCTCCCGCTCTCGGGACCGATGTTCGCGGTGGTCCTGATCTATCAGTTCACGCAGATCTGGAACGACCTCCTGTTCACCCTCGTGTTGGTCCAAACGGAGTCCAGCGCGGCCGCGCCGATCGTGTTGATCCTCGCGGGACTGGGAACGTCCCTCGAAGGCCAAGACTTCGCGCTCCGCATGGCGGGCGCGTTCATCGCCGCCCTCCCGACGCTCGCGGTGTACATCGCGTTCGGCGAGGAGTTCGCCGAGGGGGTGGCGACGTGACCGCCATCGCTCGCCAGCAGCAATCTATGACTCGACAGCACTCACGCAGCCGACCGGAGGAATCGCTCTCAAACCGCCGCGCCGACTCGCGGGGGCGATAGGATGGGAACGCTCGAACTCGACGGCGTGACGAAGGTGTTCCCCGACGGCGACGGCGAGATTGTCGCCGTCGACGACGTCGACATCGAGATGCGCGACGGCGAGTTCCTCGTCGTCGTCGGTCCCTCGGGCTGTGGCAAGTCGACGACGCTCCGGATGGTCGCTGGCCTTGAAACGATCTCCAGCGGGGAGATCCGCCTCGCGGGCCAGCGGGTCAACGACGTGAAACCGCAGCACCGGGACATCGCGATGGTGTTCCAGTCGTACGCCCTGTACCCCCACATGACCGTGGAAGAGAACATGGCGTTCGGGTTAGAGGAGTCGACGGATCTGTCCGACGGGGAGATCGAGACGCGCGTCGCCGACGCCGCGGAGACGATGGGCATCGCCGAGCTGCTGGACCGGAAGCCAGCCGACCTCTCCGGCGGCCAGCGGCAGCGGGTGGCGCTCGGGCGGGCGATCGTCCGCGACCCGGAGGTGTTTCTCATGGACGAGCCGCTCAGCAACCTCGACGCCAAGCTCCGGTCGGAGATGCGGACGGAGCTTCAGCGCCTCCAAGACGAGCTCGACGTGACGACGATGTACGTCACGCACGACCAGACCGAGGCGATGACGATGGGCGACCGGATCGCGATCCTCAACGCCGGCGAGCTCCAGCAGGTCGCGACGCCGCTGGAGTGTTACCACGAGCCGGCGAACCGGTTCGTCGCCGGGTTCATCGGCGACCCGTCGATGAACTTCTTCCCCGTCGAGCGGGACGGCGAGACCCTCATCGGCGACATGTTCGACTACCCGCTCTCGGGGTCGACGCTCGACGACGTGGGCGACGTGACCGACCTCACCCTCGGGGTCCGTCCGGAGGACATCTCGCTGGCCGGCGACTCGGCCGGCGACCACACCTTCTCGACGGTCGTCGAGGTCGTCGAGCCGATGGGCGACGAGAACACCGTGTACCTCCGGTTCGCGGACGCCCCGGAGGGCGAGACGTTCATCGCCACCGTCGGCGGCCTCCAGCAGGTCTCGGCCGGCGACGAGATCACCGTCGAGATCCCCGAAGAGACGATCCACCTCTTCGACGGAACCTCCGGCGAAGCGGTCCACAACCGCGAGATCGACGAGTAACGCGCCGGATTCGCTTTCGGGAGGTGGCCTCGTTTTCACTCCCGCAGCCGCTCTACCTCGCGCCGGACGCCCTCGCGGACCCTGTTCGCGACGTCCTCGCCGGGGGCGTCGACCGTCTCGGCGTCCTCGGTTTCGAGGAGGCGGTCCAGCTTGCGTTCGAACTCGCGTTCGTCGATGTCGCCGTTCGCGTAGCGCTCGCGGAGGGCGTCGAGCGCGGGGTCGCCGGTCGCGTGCGCGTCCTCGTCGGAGCCGTCGTCCGGGACCGGCTTCACCAGCGTGTGGAGGATCGGGAGCGCGATGAAGAGGCCGAAGAACCACACGAGCGGGAGCCACCACCAGACGCCGGTGAGGAGGGGCGCGGCGACGCCGGCGCCGACGACGCAGAGCGCGAACATCCGCCGCCAGCGGTGGCGGAGGTTCCACGCGATCCGGGCGGGGAGTCCGGTCATGGTCGTGGCGACGCCGGCGAGGCTGAAAGCGGTTTCGTCGCCGGGCGCGACCGCGGCGCCGCGGCGTCACTCGCGGTCGATCACCAGTCGGTCGCCGGGGTCGACGCCGTGGCGCTCGCTCCACCCGCGGGGGACTTCGAGGACGTACTTCCCGGTGCCCTCGTAGCGCGTGAGCGAGCCTGACTCCGGCGCGGCCTCGTGGATCGTCGTGACGGTCCCGTCGGTATCGACGAAGACGATATCGATTGGGAACGCCATGTCGCGCATCACGTAGGCGCGCTCGGCGGCGTCGCCGTGAACGAACAGCATCCCCTCGCCCGCGTCGAGGTCGTCGGTCGCGGAGAGTCCGACGTACTGCTTCAGGAAGCCGTCGGCGACGCGGGCCTCGACCGTCGCGAGCGACTCCCCGGTGTCGCCGTCGACGGCCTCGACCGTGGTCGTGTCGTAGCCGGTGATCAGGAACGCGGGATTGGTCGCGGCGACGGCGGCGACGGCGAGGAGGACGAGCGCGAGCGCGGCCGCGACCCCGGCGAGACGGCGGTTCACGGTCGATCGTCGCGCCGGAGAAAGAAACCGTTTTCCGCTCCCGGTGGGTTCAGACGGGTGAGGGCTCGTGGTCTAGCTGGTTATGACGCGGCCTTTACAAGGCTGAGATCGGCGGTTCGAACCCGCCCGAGCCCATTTCTGGGACGAACGAAGTGAGTCACAGAGATGTCTGCGAGGGCTGTCGAACCCTATCGGTCGCGCGCAGCGAGCGGAGCGAGCGAGCACGTCCGATTTCGGTTCGAACCCGCCCGAGCCCACTGTCGCTGTCGCGAACACACCGTGAGCGACAGCGACGTGCGTGTCTGAGGGCGCGGTTCGAATCCCCCCGATCCAACTTCCTGCGGCGAGCGACTCCGCGAGCCGCAGGCGCGGCCCCCGCTTACAGGTCGTCGGCGTCGAACTTCAGCAGGCCGGCGAGCGGCGGCGCGAGCGTCCAGAAGACTAACATCGCGGCCGCGGAGAGCTGCCGGTTCGCCGTCTCGCCGCTGAACAGCTGTTCGCCGAGGAACGCGTTCGACAGCGCCTCCACCGCGGTCGTGGGGTTCGAGACGCGGAGGAACACCCGGAGCTGCGTCGCCGACACCGGGAGCGCGTCGACGAGGGGGCCGGCCGCCCCGACGAGCCGCCCGGTGACCGCGCCCCAGAGCAGGACGAAGAGGACGTAGATCGCGACGCCGCCGATGAGCGCCCGGCGCTGGGTCGACGACGCGGCGGAGAAGCCCACCGCGATCGAGACGAACACGACGCCGAGCGCGGCCGCGAACACCGTGTACCCGAGGAACGCGCCGCCGTTGAACACGACGGGCGCGGCGATCAACACGAGCGCAGGGAGCAGGAAGCCGGCGAACACCGCGAGCGCGAGCGCCGCGCCGCGGCCGACGACCTTGCCGAAGACCACGTCCGCCCGCGAGTGCGGCAGCGACAGGAGCAGTTTCAGCGAGCCGGACTCGCGCTCGCCGCTCACCGCGTTGTAGCCGACGACGACGCCGACGAGCGGGACGAGCGTCGTGACGAGGAACGGACCAATGAAGACGCTCAACAGCACCTCCGTGGCGAACTGCTCGCTCTCGGCCGTGGGGCGCACGGCGAACGCGAACGCCGCGACGAGCAGCGAGAACAGCACCACCAGAGCGATCATGCCCCGCGACCGGACCGTCTCTTGGAAGTCCTTCCGGGCGATGGCGACGAGGCTCATCGGTCCACCTCCTCGGACGCCGAATCGTCGTCCGTCGCGTCGTCGGTCGGTTCGCCTTCGGTCGGCGCGGAGGCGGCGGCGCCGGCGTCGCGCGTCGCCGCGTCGCCCTCCGTGTAGGCGAGGAAGAGGTCCTCCAGCGACGCCTCGCGGGTGTGGAAGTCGGCGACCGCGACGCCGGCGTCCTCCAAGGCGGCGATGACCTCGGTCTTCGCGTCGCTGTCGCAGTTCACCACCAGTTCGTCGCCGTCGCGGGTGACGCCCGAGACGCCGTCGAGCGCGCGGACCGCCGCCATCGCCTCGTCGTCGGCGCCGGCAGCCGCGACGTCGAGCGTCTCCTCGCCGCCGACGGCCTCGCGGAGCCCTTCGACGGAGTCTTCGGCCACCAGTTCGCCGTCGCGGAGGATGCCCACGCGGTCGCAGACGGCGTCGACCTGTTCGAGGATGTGCGAGGAGAAGAAGACGGTCGCACCGCGCTCGGCCTCCGCGCGGACGATCTCGCGCATCTCCTTCGCGCCGGCCGGGTCGAGGCCGGAGGAGGGCTCGTCGAGGACCAGCAGGTCGGGGTCGTCGACGAGCGCCATCGCGAGGGCGAGCCGCTGGCGCATCCCCTTCGAGTACTCCCCGGCAGCCCGGTCGGCGGCGTCGGCGAGCCCGACGCGCGCCAACAGCGCGTCTGGGTCGTCCGCGGCCTCTTTCGACTCCACGGCGAACTCGACGTGTTTCCGCCCGGAGAGGCGGTCGTACACAGAGAATCCGTCGGGGAGCACGCCGGTCCGACGCCGGACATCGACCCCGTCGGTCGCCACGTCGGCACCGAGGACGCGGACCGTCCCCGCCGTCGGGCGGACGAGGTCCAAGAGCATGTCGATCGTCGTCGACTTGCCCGCGCCGTTCGGGCCGAGGAACCCGTACACCTCGCCGTCTTCGACGGTGAGATCGAGGTCGCGGACGGCCGTGACGTCGCCGAACTCCTTGGTCACGCCCCGCAGTTCGATCGCGGTCATATCATTCGGTTCCGTCGTAAGTTGATAAATGGTTGCGGGTCGCCGCGGAGCGCGGCCGACGGTGCCCCCGTTCCCGTCGCCTCAGTCGTCGGTCGGCGGCCAGTCGACGCCGCGGTCCGCGAGCAGGTCGCCGAACCCGTCCTCGTCGACGACCGGCACGTCCTCGGCGGCCGCGTCGTCGCGCTTCGACCGGCCCGGGTTCTCGCCGGCGACGAGGTAATCCGTGTTCCCGGAGACGCTCGACGTCGCCGACGCGCCGTGCGCCTCGACGTGCGCCTGGGCCTCGCTCCGCGGGACGGAGAGCGACCCGGTGAACACGAAGGTGAGGCCGTCGAGCGCGTCGGCCGGAGCGTCGCCCGCGTCGCTCTCGAACGGCTCGGGGTCGACGCCGCGCTCGCGGAGCCCCGCGATCGCGGCGCGGTTCTCCTCGCGGGCGAAGAACGAGCGGATCGACCCGGCCACTTCGGGGCCGACGTCGTCGACCTCGCGGAGGGCCGCCTCGTCGGCGTCGAGGAGGGCGTCGAGCGTCCCGAAGTGCGCGGCGAGCGCCCGCGCCGTCGTCGCGCCGACGTCCGGGATCCCGAGTCCGGCGAGGAAGTCGTCGAGCGGCGGGTCGCGGGTGGCGTCGAGCTCGGCGATCAGGTTCTCGGCGCTCGTCTCGCCCCACCCTTCCAGTGCGGCGAGATCGGCGGCGGTCAGGTCGTACAGGTCCGGCAGCGACTCGACGAGGCCGGCCTCGCGGAGCTGTTCGACGCGCTCCGGGCCGAGCCCCTCCACGTCGAGCGCGTCGCGGCGCGCCCAGTGTTCGACCGCCCGCTCCAGCTGCGCGGGGCAGCCGAGCCCGCCGGTACAGAACGCGAGCGGGCCGTCGCGCTCGACCGCGGCGCCGCAGACCGGGCAGGCGTCGGGGAACTCGTAGGTCCCCTCCGACCGCTTCTCGACGACCTCCGGGACGTAGGGGATCACGTCGCCCGCGCGGTAGATCCGGACCCGGTCGCCGACGTTCACGCCGAGCGCCTCGATCTCCGCGGGGTTGTGGAGCGTCGCGCGCGAGACGGTGACCCCGCCGACCGCGACGGGGTCGAGCTCGGCGACGGGCGTGAGCCGTCCGGTGCGGCCCACCTGGACCGTGACGCCCTCGACCGTTGTCGTCGCGGTCCGCGGCGGGAACTTATGCGCGAACGCCCACCGCGGCGCGCGCGACGTGCTCCCGAGCGCCTCGCGGTGCGCTTGCGCGTCGACCTTGATCACGACGCCGTCGACCGCGTAGTTCAGCTCGTCGCGGGCGGCGAGAATCTCGTCGCGGTAGTCGATCGCGGCCTCGACATCGTCGACGACTTTCACGCGGTCGTTCCGCCGGAGGCCGAGCGACGCGAACGCGTCGAGCGCGTCGCGGTGGCGCGCGGGGCGCTCGGGGCCGTCGTCGCCCGTCTCCCACGCCAGCACGTCGAAAAAGAAGACGTCGAGGGGGCGCTCGGCGACGACCGCGGGGTCGAGCTGGCGGAGCGTCCCGGCCGCTGCGTTCCGAGGGTTCGCGAAGGGCTCCTCGCCGCGCTCCATGAGCGCCTCGTTGTACGCCTCGAATGCGTCGCGGGGCATGTACACCTCCCCGCGGACCGCGAGGCGCTCGGGGTGGTCGTCGCCCCGGAGCCGCGCGGGGACCGATCCGATCGTCCGGACCTGCTCGGTCACGTCGTCGCCCTCGCGCCCGTCACCGCGCGTGGCCGCGCGGACGTACGCGCCGCCTTCGTACACCACCTCGACGGAGAGCCCGTCGAACTTCGGCTCGCAGACGTACGCGAGGTCGCCGGGGTCGAACCCGGGGAGGTCGCCGGCGTCGGCCGCGTCCGCCAATCCCTCGCGGACGCGCTCGTCGAACTCGCGGACGGCGTCGGCGTCGGTGTCGTTGTCGATCGAGCGCATCGGCGCGACGTGCTCGACGCTCTCCAGCTCGTCGAGCGGTTCGCCGCCGACTCGGCGCGTCGGCGAGTCCTCGGTCGGGAGGTCGAACGCCGCTTCGAGGTCCGCCAGTCGGGCGAACAGCCGGTCGTACTCCTCGTCGGTGACGAGGGGGGCAGCCTCGACGTAGTACCGGTGGTCGTGTTCGCGGACGGCCGCCCGGAGCAGGGCGGCCTGTTCGGCGGCCTCGTCCTCGGAGAGGTCGGCGACCGGGTCGAAGTCGGTCGGCGGGTCTTCGACGTAAGGGTTCTCGTCCGGGTCCGCGTGCCGGGTCGACGAGGTCGTCATCGGTCGATCGTCGGGGCGCGACCCGGTAAAAAGGCCGGTTCGCGAGCGGCCGTCGGACGGTGTCCGGGTCGGCCGTCAGGCGACGCGCTCGCCGCGGGCGAACACCGCGTCCGGGTCCCGCCACGCCTCGACGTCCTCGGTCGGGTCGGCGTCGAGGACGACGAGGTCGGCCCGATACCCCTCGGCGACGAGCCCCACGTCGTCGAGTCCGAGCAGGTCGGCGGCGTTGACGGTGGCGGCCTCCAGCGCGCGCTCCGGCGAGAGCCCGTAATCGACCATGTACCCCATCTCCTGCGGGATCTCCTCGAAGAAGTTGAACGGCGTGCCCGCGTCGGTCCCCATCGCGATCGGGACGCCCGCGTCGAGCGCGTGGTCCCACGCGTCGCCGAAGCGCTCGGCGGCGTCCTCGGCCTTCGCGACGGCGTCTTCGGGGATCCCGGCCTCGATCCCGTTGTCGACGATGCCGCGGAGGGCGCTCGCGGTCGGCACCCAGTAGGTGCCGCGCTCGGCCATCATTTCGGCGGCCTCGCGGTCCATGAACGTCCCGTGTTCGATACTGGAGATGCCGGCCTCCACCGCGTTCTTGATCCCGACCTCGCCGTGAGCGTGGGCCGCGGTCGGCGTGTCCGTGGGCGCCGCGGCGTCGGTGAACGCGGCGAGCTCCTCGGGTGTCAGTTCGGGCGCACCCGTCACCGCGCCCTCGGTGAGCACACCGCCGGTGGCCATACACTTGAGCACGTCCGCGCCCGCCTTCAGCTGCTCGCGGGCCGCCTTCCGCACCTCCGCGGGGCCGTCGGCCTCCCGACCGAACCAGTTGCCGTGGCCGCCGGTCATGATCACGTTGCGGCCGCAGGCGAGCACGCGCGGCCCGTCGATGTCGCCGGCCGCGATCGCCTCGCCGGCGTCGAGCGCGAGCGTCCCGCGGCTGCCGAGGTCGCGGACGGTCGTGACGCCCGCTTCGACCGCGGCCTCGAGGTTGCTCGCGGCCCGGTAGCTCGCCGCGTAGTCGCTGTCGGAGACCGCCGTCGAGACGTCCGGTCGCCCGTCCATCATCGCGTGGACGTGCGCGTCGATCAGTCCGGGCGAGACGACCCGCCCGTCGGCGTCGACCTCCGTGACCTCCCCCGCGTCGCGCTCCGCGACCGCGTCGTCGACCGCCGCCGGCTCGCCGACCGCGACGATATCGCCGTCCGCGACCGCCACGTCGGCCTCGCGGGTCCCCTCGGCGTCCGCCACGCGACCGCCTCGCAGTACGTACATGCCACCACGAGGGAGCGTCAGGGTCGTAAACGCTCGGGTCGCGGTAGTCGGGGAGGCGAGCGCGCGCTCGTGTCAATCGCCACTACATATAACCGGCTGGCCGGAGTCAGCCGTCATATGGCAACAGATGACAAACAAGACGGCGGCGGACTGTACCGGCGGCGAATCGGCACGCCGACGACGACCGACGAGGTGAACGGCTACTGGCTGTTCGGCTTCGGCGTGCTGCTCGGCCTCGCCGGCGTCGCGGTGTTTCTCCTCACCGAGTCGGCGACCGTCGCCCGCGGCGTCGGGTACGCGCTGGCCGCGCTGGCCCCGCCGTTCGTGATGCTCGGGGCCGTGATCCGGTTCCCGCTCCAGCGGACCGGGACGTACCTCGGCTACCTCGGCACGGCGGTGAGCGTCCTCGGCGTCGTGTGGTTCGTGAACGTCTTCCCGGACGGGTGGCTCACCGCGTCGGGCGACCCGGCCGTGATCACCGTCTACGGGGTCGGGCTCCTCCTGATCGGGGTCGCGGGGACGGTCGTCCCCCTGCTCTCGGACCCCGTCTACGAGGACTACGAGCGCATGCGCGACGAGGCCGCCGCGGCGACCGCGACGGCCGAGGAGGCGGGTGAGGAGCTGGCGGCGACCCGTGGCGAGCTGGCGTCGACGGAGTCCGAGCTGGAGGCGGCCCGTGAAGATCTCTCGGAGACAGAGGCCGACCTCGAAGCGACCCGTGACGAGCTGACGGCCGCGGAGGCCGTCGTCGCGTCGCTGCGCGAGAGCAAGGCCCGGTTCGAGCTGTTCGAGGACGCGAGCGGGAAGCCGCGCTGGCGGCTCCGCCACCGCAACGGCAACGTCATCGCGACCGCCGGACAGGGGTACAGCAGCCGCGGGAAAGCCCAGCAGGGCCTCCACAGCGTGCGCCGGAACGCGCTCGGCGCCGGCCTCCTCCGGATCGAGACGCCGGTCGAGGAGGCGGCGGCCGTGGCCGACGACGACGGCCCGGAGCCGACCGACGCGACGGACCCGGACGTGGCCATCCCGGACGAGACGGAGGGCCCGGAGAGCGACGCGACGTTCGAGCTGTACGCCGACGCCGCCGACGAGTGGCGCTTTCGGCTCCGCCACGACAACGGCGAGATCGTCGGCGACTCCGGCGAGGGGTACGCCTCCAAGTCGAACGCGAAGCGCGCGCTCTCGAAGCTGCGCGACCACGTCGCAGCCGCGGACTACCTCCGGATCGACCCCGCCGCGTTCGAGGTGTTCGAGGACGCGGCCAGCGAGTACCGCTGGCGGCTCGTCCACCAGAACGGGAACGTCATCGCCGACTCCGGCCAGGGGTACGCCTCCCGGTCGAAGGCACAGCAGGGGCTCGACAGCGTCAGGTCCAACGCGGGCGGCGCGGGGCTCGAGTTCCCGGACGACGAGGAGGCGGAGGGCCGGGCGGGCGACGGCGAGAGCAAGGCGACGTTCGAAGCCTACGAGGACAGGGGCGGCAAGTGGCGCTGGCGGCTCGTCCACGACAACGGGAACATCATCGCCGACTCCGGCCAGGGGTACGCCTCCGAGTCGAACGCGACGGACGCGGTCAAGCGCGTCGGCGAGTACGCCCCCGACGCGAGCGCGCTGGCGGCCGGCGGGGCGGCGTTCGACATATACGAGGACGCCGCCGACGAGTGGCGCTGGCGGCTCCGTCACCGCAACGGCAACGTCCTCGCGGACTCAGGCGAGGGGTACGCCTCCCGGTCGAGCGCCGTCGAGGCCGTGACGGGCGTGAAGGCCAACGCTCCCGGGGCGGAGACGGTCGAGCAGTAGACCGGGCGGTAGAGCCGGGCGGTCCGTCGCGCGTTTTTACCCGGATCAGGTCGCCGCGAGAAGCTTCAGCCGCAGGTCGCGCTCGTCGACCTCGTACTTGAACGCCGGGTGGCCGTCGACCAGCACGTAGGGGACGCGCTCGCCGTACTCGTCTGCCAGTTCCGGGTCGGTATCGACGTCTATCTCGTCGATATCGACCGTCACGGGGTCGAGGTCGGCGGCGACCGACTCGATCGTCTCGCGGGCGATGACGCACAACGAGCAGTTCTCGCGGGTGTAGAGGGTGACAGGGACGGTCGTCGGGCCCTCGTCGGCCGAGGCTTCGTCCCCGGTCACGGCTCGGAGGAGCCGTCCGCGTCGTCGGCCGGTTCGGCGGGGTCGTCCGCGTCGCCGGTCAGCTCCTCGGCGACCGTCGCGGCGTCCAGCAGTTCGGGGCCGACCGCGAGGTCGGCGACCGTCGCGACGAACTCCGGCAGCGACCGGCTCGCGTACGTCACGATCTGGACCTCCGGATTCTTTTCCTTCGCGACCGGGATACCGGTCGCTTCCTCCACGTCGGTGAGGACGAAGTACGCGGCGTCGGCGATGCCGGCCTCGGCGAGCGCGTCGGCGGTGACGAGCCCCTCGATACGGTTGATCGCGACGCCGCACGCGGCGAGCTCCTCGCCGAGCCCGTGCTCGTCGGGGCCGGCGACGACGGCGAGTGGTTGGTCCGTCATCACTCGTACTCGATCGTCGCGGGCGGCTTGTGGGTCACGTCGTAGACGACCCGCGCCACGTTCTCGTTCTCGCCGGTGATCCGGCTCTGGATCCGCTGGAGCGTACTCCAGTCGAGCTCCTGCGCGCGGGCGGTCATCCCGTCACGGCTCTCGACGGAGCGCACGGCGACTACCCAGCCGTGGACGCGGTTGTCGCCCTTGACGCCGGTCGCCTTGCCGAGGACCGCGGCGAACGCCTGCCACGGGTCGTACTCCGCTAACTCCTCCTCGACGACGTGGGTCGCCTCGCGGGCGACCGCGGCCTTCTCGGGGGTCACCTCGCCGACGATCCGGACGGCGAGCCCGGGCCCGGGGAACGGCATGCGCTCGGAGATGATCTCCTCGAGGCCGAGCTCCCGGGCGACCTCGCGCACCTCGTCCTTGTAGAGGTCGCGGACGGGCTCGACGATCCCCTCGAAGTCGACGACCTCGGGGAGCCCGCCGACGTTGTGGTGCGACTTGATGTTCCCCTCCGACTCGATGCGGTCGGGGTAGATCGTCCCCTGAACGAGGTAGTCGGCGTCCACGTCGCGCGCGACCGTCTCGAACTCGTCGATGAACCCCTCGCCGATGACGTGGCGCTTCTCCTCGGGGTCGGTGACACCTTCGAGCCGGTCGAAGAACCGGTCCTGCGCCTCGATGACGCGCAGCGACTCCATGAAGTCGAACGTGTCCCGTATCTCCGCGGTCTCCCCCTTCCGCATCAGTCCCGTGTCGACGTAGACGGGGGTGAGCTGGTCGCCGACCGCCTCGTAGGCGAGCGTCGCCGCGACCGAGGAGTCGACCCCGCCGGATAAGGCGATCACGGCGTTCGCGTCGCCGATCGCCTCCCGTATCTCCGCTTTCGCCTCCGCGATGAATTCCTCCGTCTCGACCATCTATAGCCTCACGTCCGCGTTCCGCTCGGTTGTGTCCGTCGATCCCAGCGCCGCCTCGACGAGGGAGACGAACGGCGGGCTCGCGCGGTCGGGCCGCGACCGGAACTCGGGGTGCGCCTGCGTCCCGAAGAAGAACGGGTGGCCCGGGCGTTCGAGTATCTCCATCCGGTTGTCGGCGCGCCCCGAGAAGACGAGTCCGTCGGCCTCCAGATCGTCGATGTACTCAGGGTTCACCTCGTAGCGGTGGCGGTGGCGCTCGGTACAGGCGTCGGCGTCGTACACCCGGGCGGCGAGCGTGTCGGGCTCGATGTCGGTCTCGTGGGCGCCGAGCCGCATCGTCCCGCCCATGTCCTCCGTCTCGTACTGCTCGGGGAGCAGGTCGATGACGGGGTGCGGCGTGTCGGGGTCGATCTCCGCGGAGTGGGCGCCGTCGAGCCCGAGGATGTTGCGCGCGTGTTCGACGACGGCCATCTGGAAGCCCAAGCAGAGCCCGAGGAACGGCACGCCGTTCTCGCGGGCGTAGCGGATCGCCTCGATCTTCCCGTCGGTCCCGCGGGAGCCGAAGCCGCCGGGGACGACGACCGCGTCGGCCTCGGCGAGCCGCTTCTCGTGTTCGGCCTGCGTCTCGTCGGCATCGACCCACAGCACGTTCACCTCGGTGCCGGTCTGGATGCCGGCGTGTTTCAGCGCCTCGTGGATCGACATGTACGCGTCTTCAAGCGCGTACTTGCCCACGAGCGCCACGTCGATCTCCTCGTCGCGGTCGCGGGTGACCAGCTCGCGCCACTCCGTCGACCGCTCTTCCTTCGGAAGCGCCTCGTCGGCGAGGCCGAGCCGCTCCATCACGTACTCGTCTAATCCCTCGTCTTCGACCATCAGCGGGACGTGGTAGATGTCCTCGACATCGGGGTTCGAGAAGACGGCGTCCGTGGGCACGTCACAGAAGAGCGCGATCTTCTCTTTCGTCTCCGGGTCGAGTCGGTCCTCCGAGCGGCCGACGAGGATGTCGGGCTGGAGGCCGATCGAGCGCAGCTCTTTCACGGAGTGCTGGGTGGGCTTCGTCTTCTGCTCGCCGTTCTTCGAGTACGGGACGAGGGTGACGTGCGTGAAGAGGATGTCATCGTCGTCCTCCTCGTGGGCGAACTGGCGGAGGGCTTCGAGGAACGGCATCGACTCGATATCTCCGACCGTCCCGCCGATCTCGACGAGACAGACATCGCTCCCCTCGGCGGCCTCCCGGATGCGACGCTTGATGTCGTCGGTGACGTGCGGGATGATCTGGACGGTCTTGCCGAGGTAGTCGCCGGCGCGCTCGCGCTCGATGACGTGCTGGTACGTCTTCCCCGTGGTAACGTTGTGGTCGAACGTCATGTCGGTCCCGAGGAAGCGCTCGTAGTTGCCGAGGTCGAGGTCGACCTCGCCGCCGTCCTTGAGGACGTACACCTCACCGTGCTCGTACGGGTTCATCGTCCCGGCGTCGACGTTGAGGTACGGGTCCACCTTGACGGCGGTGACGTCGAAGCCCGCGTTGGCGAGAAGGCGCCCGGTGCTGGCGGCGGTGATGCCCTTGCCCAGCCCGGACATCACTCCGCCCGTGACGAACACGAACTTCCGACCCAGCGAGGGGTCGTACCCCGTGTCGGGATCTGCTGGCATATCGACCGTCCGGCAGGCCGGGGCAAAACCGTTTCGGACCCCGCGGTTCGCTGGACGTTCGTGTCGTTTCGGGACGTGTCGGATCACCGTGGAGAACTGTGTGGTGGCGAGGTGATCGAGGCCGTCAGGTCGACCGCTTGTTCGGAAGTCGGTGACCGTGGATCATCGGCGAACACCGCCAAAGCCCCGGTCGCGAGGACTCGCGCGACTCGCTGTGGTCCTCAGTCGCTCACTCCGCTCGCTCCCTGCGGTGTTTGTTTGTCGTGCTTCGCCGTCGCGACCGCCCGTTTGAGTCCCGCCCCACACAGCAACCGCACCTCGCGCCTCCCCGGCCTCGTCAGTCGTCCTCGCTTCGCTTCGGACGACTGACTCCAGCGAGGGACCGAAGGTCCCTCTGGCAGCCGATTTGACAGAGCAGTCGCTCGCGGCGTTCGAGTGGATTTTGCGAGGGAAGAGCGCTCCGAGAGCGTCTTCCCGCATCACGGGGGGAGGACCCCGGCGATGCGAGGGGAGGGATTTGAACCCACGGACCTCTACAGGAGCGGAGCTTGAATCCGCCGCCGTTTCCGGGCTTGGCTACCCTCGCACGCGGACTGGCGTTGGATCGGCCTCCTCTTTATCCCGTCGGTTCCGCACCGACCAGCGTCGCCCGGAAGCCCCCCTCTGGGGACTCGTCGACTTCGAGCGTCCAGCCGTGCGCGGCCGCCACGTGCTCGACGATAGCGAGCCCGATCCCGGTCCCGCCCCCAGGAGAGACGCCAAAGTCGGTCAGTTCCACCCGGTCGCGCTCGTCATCCGGGAGCCCAGGACCGTCGTCGGCCACGTACAGCCCGCGGTCGTCGACGCCGACTCGAACCGTGGGGGCGTCCCCGCCGTACTCGAAGGCGTTGCCGATGAGGTTCCCGACGGCGCGCCGGAGCAGGGTCGGGTCGCCGGTGACGGCGCCGGCGTCCGCGACGACGAGGTCGGCGTCAGCGGGGATCTCTCCGAAGTCGCCCGACCCTAGGCAGTCGGCCGCAAGGTCGGCGAGGTCGACCGCGGCGTCCTCCGTCTCGATCGCGTCCGGATCGCGGGCCATTACGAGTGCCTCGTCGATCATCGACTCGATCCGACCGAACGCGCTCTCGGCGGCGGCTAACTGCTCGGTGTCGCCGGTCTCGCGCGCGAGGTCGATGTACCCCCGCGCGACCGACAGGGGGTTCCGGAGGTCGTGCGAGATGAACCCCGCGAGCCGTTCGAGCCGCTCGTTGAGGCGCTCCAGTTCGCGCTCGCGCTCGACCCGCGCCGTGACGTCGCGGATGACTCCCACCGCGCCGACGACGGCGCCGCCGCGCTCGATCGGCGTCAGCCGCGTTTCCGTCGTCACGTCGCTCCCGTCGTCGAGCGTCGTCGTGAGCTGGACGCGCTCGTCGTCGGCTTCGCCCCCGAGGACGCGCTCGACCGCGGCGCGGTAGCGCTCGCCCGCCTCCTCGCTCCAGCGCCCCTCCGCGACGAGTCGCTCGGGGTGTTTCGCGTGGAGAACCGCCTCGTCGAAGCCAGTCACCTCGCGGAGGCGGTCGTTGACGAACACGCGGTTCCGGTCGGCGTCGAGGACGTACGCGCCGTCGCCGAGGGCATTCACGATCGACTCGGCGTGATCGATCGGGACCGACTCCGGCGGAGTTTCCATACGGCCCGTACGGGCCCCAGAGACAAGTGTTACTCGGGTAGCGGCAGGCGTGGCGGCGAGCGGCCGACCGCGTCAGCCGGCGATCATCGCGACGCCGGCGACCGCGAGGACCGCCGCGGCGAGCCGGAGCCGGAAGTGCCGCTCGCCGAGCAGCACGCCCCCGAGGACCACCGCGACGATCGCCTGCGTGTTGATCACGGGGGAGGCGACGCTCGCGGGCAGCGCCGCGAACGCGACCGTCGTCAGGTGCTCGCCGAGCGCGACGAGCCCGCCGGCCGCGAGGAACTTCGGGAGGTCCCGCCGGGTGACCGCGAACGGGCTCCGGAGCGCCGCCGGAAAGAGGACGACCGCGACGCCGGCGAGCAGGAGCGGCACCCACAGCGTGCCGGGGATCGAGAACTCCTGGAGCGCGACCCGCTTGCCCACGTCGGCGACCGCGTAGCAGGCCGCGCTCGCGAGCGCCAGCTGCGCCGGCCGGGAGCGCGCGGCCCGCGCGAACGGCGCGAAGAAACCCCCCGGCTCGTAGTTCGCGACGTACACCGCGAGGGTGGTGACGACGACGCCGGCGACCTGGACCGGCGCGAGGACCTGCCCGAGCAGTCCGACCTCCAGCGGGAGGACGAACATCGGGACGATCTTGTTGATCGGCGCGACGTACGACACCGCCCCCTGGTCGATGGCGCGCAAGAAGAGGACGAAGGCGGCGGCCGTCCCGAGGGTCGTGACGGCGACGACCGCGGCCCGACGCGGCGCGACGAGCCCGGACACCCCCGCCGCGGCGTCGCCGAACCCGACCGTCAGCCCGGTCCCGGCGAGGAACCACGAGACCGCCGCGACGTTGATCGCCACCGTCAGCGCGGCGGGCGGGTATCCGGCGAAGGCGCGCTTCAGGACGAAGAGGTACGCGCCCCAGACGACGGCGGCGGCGACCGCGGCGAGGAGTCCGGCGTCCATGCGGTCGACCCGAGCGCGAGCGGGGGAAAGAAGGGTTCGGTTCGCGGGCCGGTCGGCTTCGCCGCCGGCGCCGCGAAACGGTTAGGTCGCTGCCGCGTGAACGGCACGCACATGGACGACCACACTCGGGACCCCGGCGTCGCCCCGCCGCTCGGGAACCCGACCGGATGGCACGCGGGCGACGAGTCGCGCGCGGCGTCCGGAGAGGCGGAAGCGTCGTCCGGCGACGCGGACGCGTCATCCGGCGACGCGGACGGGCTGCCAGACGCACAGGCGGTCGGCGGGTACTGGGAACACGCGACGCTCCGACGCGCGACCGAACACGGCGTGCGGCTTTTCAACGACGGCGCCTACCACGAGAGCCACGACTGCTTCGAGGACGAGTGGTACAACTACGGCAGCGGCACGGCCGAGAGCGCCTTCCTCCACGGGATGGTCCAGGTGGCCGCGGGCGCGTACAAGCGCGTCGACTTCGAGAACGACGCGGGGATGCGGTCGCTGTTCGAGACGGCCCTCCAGTACCTCGACGGGATCCCGAGCGACTTCTACGGGGTCGACGTCGACGACGTGCGAGAGACGCTCCGGGCCGCGCTCGACGACCCCGCCGCGGTCGACGGGTGGCAGATACCCCTCGACGGCGCACGTCAGCCGGCGTACCCCACCGACTACGAGTACACTGAGCGCGTCGACGAGGGGCACTGAGCCCGGGCGTTGCCTGACGCACGGGGATCGGACCGCTCGCCGCGGATCCGAACGCCACTTATTCGCCGCTCGTCAGGGTGTGGTATGGAGATCCACGATCTGGGCGACGGGGAGCCCGAGGTCGCCGTCGTCGGCGCGATCCACGGCGACGAGCCCTGCGGCGCCCGCGCCGTCGAGCGCCTGCTCGACGCCGACCTCGACCCCGAGCGACCGGTCCGCCTCGTCACCGCAAACGAGGCGGCGCTCGACGCGGGCGAGCGCTACCTCGACGCCGACCTCAACCGGGCGTTCCCCGGAAACCCCGACGCGGAGGCCCACGAGGTCCGGCTCGCGGCCGAACTGGTCGACGCGCTGGAAGGGTGTACGACCCTCGCGATCCACTCGACGCAGTCGTACGCGGAGCCGTTCGCGGTCATCGACTCGATGGACGAAGTGACCCGCGCTGTCGCGCCGCACCTCCCCGTGGACGCGGTGATCCAGACGGACGCGTTCACCGAGGGCCGACTCATCGAGCACCCGCACACGCTCGAAGTGGAGGCGGGGCTCCAAGGCTCCGAGGCGGCCGCTGACAACGCCTACTGGCTGTCGCGCGCGTTCCTCGCCGCGACCGGCGCCATCTCCGCGCCCGGCGCCGACGACGTGCTCGACGCTGGCGGTCGGGAGGACGTGTCGGTGTTCCGACTCCGCAAGCGGATCCCGAAGCCGGAGGCGGAGGCGTACGAGGTGTTCGCGCGCAACTTCGAGCGCGTCGAGCCCGGCGAGCGGTTCGCGGCCGCCGACGGCGAACCGCTGCTCGCCGACGAGCCATTCTACCCCGTACTGTTATCGCCGAACGGCTACCGCGACCAGTTCGGCTACGTCGCCGACCGCGTCGGCACGCTGGAGTAGGTGCCCGCCTCGCGGCGCGCGAGGCCGAGCCCGGACGCCCGCTACTCGACGAGTTCGATCGCGTCGTCGCCGTTCGGCACCGCACAGATGAACGCGCCGGGCTCGTCGCGCTCGTTGCGGTACCAGTGTTCGACCCCCGGCGGGATCAGGAGAGTGTCGCCGGCCGACACGGTGCGTTCCTCGTCGCCGATCCCGACGACGTACTCCCCGGCGAGGACGTACTGCTCGTGTTCGATCGCGTTGGTGTGGCGGGGGACCTCGGCGCCCGGTTCGAGCTCGAACCGGCGCATCGCGAAGGTCGGCGCGCCGTCCGACTCGTCGAGGAGGACGCCCTTCGAGAGCCCCTCGGCGGCCTCGACGGGCTCGTACGCGATGTCGTCGCCGCGCTTCACGACCGACTCGGCGTCGCCTGCGTCGCTCATACGCGACCGTGACGGGAGGCGCGTATTTAATTGCTCACCGCCCGGTCCCGGCGGCTCGAACGTCGACCGACCCCTGTGACTTAACCGCTCACCGGCCGAACGCGATGGCATGCGTGGAATCAAGATCGGGAGCGCGTTCGGGATTCCGATCCGGCTCAACTGGACGTTTCTGATCGTCTTACCGCTGTTCGCGTACCTGATCGGGTCGCAAGTCGGGATGATCGCGGAGGTGATGAACGAGACGGCCGGTCTCGGGATCGACGCGACCGCGGTCGCGAGCGGCACCACGCCGTGGGTACTCGGGCTGTCGGCCGTGATCGGGCTGTTCGTCGGGGTGCTGCTTCACGAGTTCGGCCACTCGCTGGTCGCCATGCGATACGGCTACGAGATCGAGTCGATCACGCTGTGGCTGCTCGGCGGCCTCGCCAGCTTCGCCGAGTTCCCCGAAGACTGGAGACACGAGTTCTGGATCGCGATCGCCGGCCCGCTCGTCAGCGTCGCGGTGGGGATCGCCTGCTACGGGGTCGTCCTCGTCGCGCCCGTCGGCTCGAACGCCGTCCTCTTCGTCTTCGGCTACCTCGCGCTCCTGAACATCGTCCTCGCCGTGTTCAACATGCTGCCCGCGTTCCCGATGGACGGCGGGCGGGTCCTCCGGGCGCTGCTCGCACGGAACCAGCCACACGCGCAGGCGACCCAGCGGGCCGCCTCCGTGGGGAAGGTGTTCGCGTTCCTGATGGGGATCTTCGGCCTGTTCACCTTCCAGCTGCTGCTCATCGTGCTCGCCTTCTTCGTCTACATCGCCGCCTCGGGCGAGGCCCAGCAGACGACCCTGAAGGCCGCCTTCGAGGACGTGACCGTCGGCGACGTGATGACGCCCCGTGAGGGGCTCCACACGGTGACGGAGGACACCTCGGTCGGCGACCTGATGAGCCGGATGTTCGAGGAGCGCCACACTGGCTACCCCGTCCTCGACGGCGACGAGCTCGTCGGGATGGTCACCCTCGAAGATGCCCGGTCGGTCCGCGAAGTCGAGCGCGACGCCTACCGCGTCGACGACGTGATGGTGACCGACCTCGTCGCCGTCGACCCGGACGCCGACGCCCTGACCGCCCTCCAGACCATGCAGGAACACGGCGTCGGCCGCCTCCCCGTAGTCGATGCCGACGGCGAACTCGTCGGCCTCATCTCGCGGTCGGACCTGATGACCGCGTTCAACATCATCCAGACGGGCGGGACGCCGGGCGTCATCAGCGGCCGGCGACAGCAGGCCGGCGAAGAGCCCCGAATCCTCTGACCGCTCGCTCCCGCGGCGGCGGTCCGCGACCGCCCCCGGCGTGGGGTATATACGCGGCAACGACCTACTCGGGATGTGACAACCCGGACCATCCGCGCCCGCGACCGGCCGGTGTTCGGCGTCGACGTCCACAGCGGCGACGTCCGCGGCGACAGCCCCTCCTACGCGCTGGTCATCCTGGACCCCGTCGACGAGGACGACCCGGACGCCCCCGACGCCGACGGTCCGATGGCCCGGATCACCCGCGACGTGGTCTCGTTCCGGAAGCTCTGCCGGCTGATCGACGACCGCGAGCCCCTCTACGTCGCCACCGACAACGCCTACGAGCTGGCGGCGGACAAGGGGGAGCTCGTCAACTTCCTCCGGTCGCTGCCAGACGGGACCCGCCTCGTCCAGGTGACCGGCGCGGAACGGCCGGAGCCGCTCTCGCGGGTCGCCTCCCGGCACGGCATCCCCTACGGCAAGAAGCCGATGAAGGAGGCGGAGGCGTCGGCGCGGCTCGCCGCCGCGAACGTCGGCCACGAGGTGACCGCGTTCACCGACGAGACGACCGTCAAGGTGTCTCGCGGGCGCTCGACCGGAAATGGCGGGTGGAGTCAGGACCGCTACACGCGGCGGATCCACGGTAACGTCCGCAAGCGGACGCGCCAGGTCCAGTCGAAGCTGAAGGATGCGAACCTCGACTTCGAGCGGGACGTGACCGAGAAGTACGGCGGCTACGCGAACGCGACGTTCACCGTCGAGGCCCGCCCCGAGGATATCCCGGTGTCGAACTCGCGGGCGGGCGACGTGCGCGTCGAGGTCGAGCGGGAACGCCGCGACGGGATCGAGTACGAGCCGCTGGTGAAGCGGCGCGACCGCGTCATCGTCGGGATCGACCCCGGGACGACCACCGCGGCCGCGGTCGTCGGCCTCGACGGCACGGTCCACGCGCTGTACTCCTCCCGCACCGGCGATACCGCCGAGGTGACCGAGTGGATCGTCGAGCAGGGGCGACCGATCATCGTCGCCGCCGACGTGGAGCCGATGCCGGAGACGGTCGAGAAGTTCCGGCGCTCGTTCGACGCCGCCGGGTGGCGGCCGACGACCGACCTCCCGGTCGATGAGAAGCTCCACCGCACCCGCGAGGCGAGCTACGCGAACGACCACGAGCGCGACGCGCTGGCGGCCGCGCTGTACGCCTACGACGACCACGAGGACCAGTTCGAGCGGATCGCGGCGAAGACGCCCCCGCGGCTCGACCGCGGGGCGGTGATCGCCGGCGTCGTCGCGGGCGGCTCGTCCGTCGAGGCCGTCATCGAGGACCTGAGCGAGGACGACGGCGGGGACGGAGACGAGGACGACGCGGACGAGGCGGACCCCACCGAGCCCGACCGCACCGAGGAGGAGGAGACGATCCGCCGGCTTCGCGAGCGCGTCGACCGGCTGGAGTCGCACGCCGAGTCGCTGGAGGAGGACTTAGAGGAGCGCGACGACCGGATCGCTGAGCTGGAGGGCGAGCTGGAGGAGGCGAAACGCGAGGAGCGCATCGAGGCGCGCTCGCGGCGCGCAGTCTCGCGGCTCGAACGCGAGACGGACCGGCTGGAGCGCGAGCGCGACGAGGCAGAAGAGCGCGTCGCCGACCTCGAACGCAAGGTGGAGACGCTGAAGGAGCTGTGGCGGCTCGACCACTCGAACTTCGGCGACGTGGCCGAGGGGCGGGGGCTGGTGAGCGTGAAGGTCGTCGAGCAGTTCACGCTCGACGCGCTCGACGCCGCGGACGACGCCTACGGGCTCGTCGCCGGCGACGTGGTCTACCTCCGGGACGCGTCGGGCGCTGGCCGGCGGACCGCGGAGCGGCTCGCGGAGGCGGAGCCGCGGGCCGTGATCCGCGGCGATGGGAACCTCTCAGACGTCGCCGACGAGGTGCTGTTCGAGCGCGCCGTCCCCGTGGTGCCCGCCGACGCCGTGCCGGTCCGCGAGGTGGACGAGCTGGCGGTCGCGAGCGAGGAGGACCTCGCGGCCGCCGTCGAGGACTGGGAGGAGCGCGCCGAGCAGCGCCGGCGCGACGAGAAGGCCGAGCGGATCGACCGGATCATCTCCGAACACCGGGCGGGGCGGACGCTGCCCGAGACGGAGGAGTGAGCGCGCCCGGGGACGACCGGAACGCGAGTCAAAGCGGCCGACGGGCGCGCTGGCGGCGCTCCGCGTGAGTCGTCGGCACGCATCCAGAAGTCATATGTCCGGGAACGCACACTCGGAGGTATGGACGCTCACGAGCTGATCACCCGGAACGCGGCCGAGGTGGTCACCGAGTCGGAGATCGAGGCGCTGGCCGACGACCCCGAAGGAAAGCGGGCGTACGTCGGCTACGAGCCCTCGGGCGTGCTCCACATCGGTCACATGCTCACCGCGAACAAGCTCATCGACCTCCAGGAGGCGGGCTTCGAGGTTACGGTCCTCCTCGCGGACGTACACGCCTACCTCAACGACAAGGGGTCGTTCGAGGAGATCCGCCACACCGCCGAGCGGATGCGCGACCAGTTCATCGCCTACGGGCTCGACGAGTCGAACACGCAGTTCGTGCTCGGCTCGGACTTCCAGCTCGACGACGACTACACGCTCGACCTCCACGCCCTGGAGCTCGAGACCACCCTCGCGCGGGCCGAGCGGGCGATGGCCGAGATCAGCTCGGGCGACTCGGTGAAGGTGTCGCAGGCCGTCTACCCGCTGATGCAGGCGCTCGACATCCCGTACCTCGGCGTCGACGTCGCGGTCGGCGGGATGGAGCAGCGGAAGGTCCACATGCTCGCGCGCGACGTGCTGCCGAGCATCGACCGCGAGCCGCCGACGAGCCTCCACACGCCGCTGATCGCCGACCTCGCGACCGGCCGCGGCAAGATGTCCTCCAGCGAGGGCGTCACCATCTCGATGGAGGACTCCCGCGAGGACATCGAGTCGAAGGTGAACGACGCCTACTGCCCGCCGACGGCAGATCCGGAGCCGACCGACGACGGCGCGGAGCGAGAGAACCCCGTCCTCCAGGTGTTCGAGTACCACGTCTTCCCGCGGTTCGACGCGGTCACCGTCGAGCGCCCGGAGGAGTACGGCGGAGACCTGGAGTACGACGCCTACGACGCCCTCGAAGCCGACTTGGAGTCGGGCGAACTCCACCCCGCGGACGCGAAGGGCGCGCTCGCCGAGTACCTCGACCGCCTCATCGCGCCGGGCCGCCAGCAGCTCGCCGAGTAAGCCACCCCGCCGGGCGGAGCGCTGTTAGCCGTCTCCTTTCCCCGTGACCTCCGGCTTTTCGCCCGTCGCGCGGCCGTCGACCTCGCAGGTCCCGTCAAGACAACCCAGTCCGGCCGCCGTCTCGAAGACGGGGAGCCCGCAGTCGCACTCGTCGACGGCGACGCCCGCGGGGAACGAGAAGGTGGTGTCGCAGTCGGGATAGCGCTCGCAGCCGAGGTAGACGCGACCCGGCGCGGAGCGGACCCGGAGGTCCCCCTCGCAGTCCGGGCACTCCCAAGCGCCGTCGAACCGGTCGCTGACGGCCGCCTCCATCGGGTCGCACGCGGGGTCGAGACAGAGGTGGAACGGCTCGCCGCGCTCGACGCGGATCTTCGGGAGCCCGCAGTCGTCGCAGGTCGCGTCCGTGACGCTCGCGCCCGCCGGGAGCCCCCAGCGCGCCTCGCAGTCGAGACACGCCACGTCGCCGCGCGACCGCACGAGCGGGCCGCCGTCGTCGGGGCAGGTGCCGACCGGGACGCCCGCCTCCGTGACGGGGAGCGCCCGGCCGGCTGTCGCCTCCTCGGCGACAACGCGGAGTCGCCGCGATCCGTCGCGAGCGGTGACAGTGAACCCGTCGCCGTCACCCTCGACGACGACGCTCTCGGGGCGGGTGAGCCACGCGACGGGCTGGTAGCCGTCAGCGTCGTGGACGAGCGTCGTGTCGTCGGGTTTGATCAGTACCACGACGCGGCCCCGATGGGTTCGGGTGCGGTCGCCGCGGTCGGTCACCTGACAGTCGCCTGCGAGCACGCGGAGTCGTTCCGGCATAGGACGGGTGGCCGCGGAATGGGTGTTAAGCGGTCGTTGCGGGAGTTTAAGAGAGATACCGGGCGGGTGGCGGTGAGAACGGGTGACGCGACGAGACGGCAGATCGCTCGAACGTCCCGGCCGCTCGTTGATAAGCGGATACCGACGGATCGCAAGATCGGGTTCGGACGCCGGCGCGCCTACGCCACCCGAACCGTCCGCGTCGCCGTGACGGGCAACAGCGGGAGGTCCGGGAAGACGACCTCGACGACGAACTCCAGTTCGTCGGCGTCCGGCGGGCCGAACACGCCGACCGGGACCGTCGTCTCCCCGTCGAGGTACGTCGTCGTCGCGGTCATCTCCACGTCGTTGACGGTGACGCGGATCCCCGCGCGGGCGCTCCCCGAGACGGCCGCGACGGCGACCTCGCACATCTCGTTCTCGCCGACCGCGATGCCGTCGGGGAACTCACCCCAGTCGACGTCGATCCGGGGGCAGTCGCGGGCGGCGTCGACGATCCGCTCCGCCACGGAGTCGCTCATCCCGGCGTTCGCCAGTTCCGCCGGACCGGCGTCGACGACGTCGGCCGGCGAGGTGAGCCCGGCGTCCGCGAGGCGCTCCGCGCGGCCGGAGCCGACCCCCTCGATCGCCGTGAGCGCGACCGCCTCGCGGGAGACGCCGTGTTCGACGCGCGCCTCCACGCGACGGGCGAGGTTGGCGGCGCGCGGGCCCGCGAACCGGTCGAGGAACTCCGCGAGCGCGGCGAGCAGGCGGAGCGCGTTCTGCCGGATCACCCACGCGTCGGAGCGGAGGTCGGAGGGGATCGAGTCGGCCATCCCCGCCAGCAGGATGGCGAACACCTTGCGGTGACCGTCCTCCAGGTCGGTGTCGCGGCCGTCGAGGATGCGGTCGACCGCGTCGGCCTCGGCCGAGCGCGCGGAGACGGAGTCGAACTCGCCCGCCGACGCGACGGTCTCTAACACGGCGTCGGCAGTCAGCGTCTCGCGGTCGGCGAGGCGCCGGAACCGGCGGGCGGTGTCGAGCCGGAGGTAGTACTTCGAGGCCAGCCGACCGAGGGCGGTCGGCTCGATCGCGAGGTCGTCGTCGGCCGCGACGAAGCCGTCGTCGACGAGCGATTCGAGGGTGTCCCGCACCCGGTCGCGGAGCGTCGAGAAGTCGTACTGGTCGGGCTTCGACTGCGCGCGGACGTAGTAGAACGTCGTCTCCAACCACGCCATCACGTCTTCGAGCCCCCGGATCGTCCCCATCGCGATCTCGGCGTTGAGGTGCGACTCGAGGTCGGCGGCGAGCCGCGACTCGATCGCCTTCCCCTCGCGCAGCAGTTTCCGGTACTTGTCCGCGTCGGCGCGGTCGCAGACCACCCAGCCGTACCCGACGTCGTCGTACTCCGGCCGACCGGCGCGCCCGAGCATCTGGAGCACGTCCAGCGGCGAGATGTCCGTCTCCCCCTCCAGCGGGTCGTGGTACTTCGTGTCACGGATGACGACGCAGCGCGCGGGGAGGTTCACGCCCCACGCGAGCGTCGACGTCGAGAAGAGGAACTTGATTTTCCCCTGTTTGAACCACTCCTCGACGCGGTCGCGGTCGTCCTTCCCGAGGCCGGCGTGGTGGAACCCGACGCCGTCGGTGACCGACTGGCGGAGCGTGTCGTTGGTGAGCTCTTTCGCCTCGTTGTGGAAGTCGTAGTCGTCGCGCGAGTCGATCGGGATGTCGCGTTCGGTGATCTCGTCGCGCGCCTTCTTCGCGGCTTGGACGGTGTCCTGCCGCGAGGAGACGAACACGAGCGTCTGCCCGTCCTCGCGGACGTGCGGCTCGGCGAGGTCGAGCGCGCGGTAGAGCCGGCGGTACTTGTCCGCGAACGCGTTCGAGCCGTGCGAGTACGTCTTCACGCCTGTCTCGAGGTCGACGGGACGGTACTCGTCGCCGAAAGCGTACGTCGTCTCCGCGGGCGCGTCGAGCCACTCCGCCACGTCGCCGATGTTCGGCATCGTCGCCGAGAGCGCGACCACGCGGGGGTCTTGGAGCCGGCGGAGCCGCGAGACGGTGACTTCGAGCACCGCGCCGCGCTTCTCGGAGTCGAGCAGGTGGACCTCGTCGATGACGACGCAGTCCACGTCGGTGATAAAGGAGTACCGCGCCGAGTCGTGTTTCCGCGTCGCGCTGTCGGCCTTCTCCGGCGTCGTCACCAGCACGTCCGCGCGCTCGGCGCGGCGGGGGTTCAAGTCGCGCTCGCCGGAGACGACGTACACGGAGTAGCCGAGATCCTCGAAGCGCTCCCACTCGCTCTCCTTCTCGTTCGTGAGCGCCCGCAGCGGCGCGACGAAGAGCGCGGTCCCGCCCGCGGCGAGCGTCTTACAGATGGCGAGCTCCGCGAGCGCCGTCTTCCCGGAGGCGGTCGGCGCCGACGCGACCACGTTGTGGTCGGTCTCCAAGATCCCCGGCAGCGCCTCCCGCTGCATCCGGTTGAACTCGTCGAACCCGAAGGCCTCCGCGAACTCCGGCACCGCGTCCGCGACCTTCACGGCACACCACACCCGTGCGCGAGTCGTCGGGAACCGCGGCTGTGTCGCATCGGATCGAGAGGGGGGCTTCGAGGGCAAAGGCGTTTCTCATGCGGGCGCGGCGGGACTCGGGCCGCGCGAGCGGCGAGATGTCGAGGTCGCCGAGCGCCGAAGCGTCGCCGCGGACCCACACCGTTTAGGCGACCGCGGTCGACCGCACGGGTATGATCCCCTCGTCGCCGCTCGTCGTCGGTGCGGGCGTCGCGGTCGCGCTGTTCGCGCTGTTCGCGGTCGCCCGTCGGCTCCGCGGCCCGTCGACGGAGGCGCGCGAGTCGAAACGCGCTCACGAGGCGGCCCAGGAACGCGAACCGCCGGTCGGGATCGGCGAGACGTACGAGTTCGGCGTCACCGAACTCACCGACCACCACTCGGGGAACGAGGTCGCCGTCGGCAAGGTGGAGGGATTCGTCCTCTTCACCGAGGACATCCCGAGCGGGCTCGAACCCGGCGACGTGATCCGCGCGAAGGTCCTCTCGTTCAACGAGGGGCGCACCTCCGCCGACGCGACCTTCGTCGGGCGGGCGTAGTTCGGTCGGTTGGGGCGCGGTCGCCGCCGAGTCGGCCGGCGCGACGACGCCGGACGCCGCACCCGAGGCGACCACGTCCGCCCCGAACCGGAGGTTGATACGTGATGGTGACGAAGAGGTGTCGCAATGGCTCAGGCCGGCACCCAGGACCTCACGGAGCGGTTCATTCAGTTCTATCGCAACTACTACCGGGAGGAGATCGGACAGCTCGCCCAACGGTACCCCAACGAGCAGCGCTCGCTGTACGTCTCCTACGACGACCTCTTTCAGTTCGACCGCGACCTCGCCGAGGACTTCCTGAACAAGCCGGAACAGATGCGCGAGTACGCCGAGGAGGCGCTACGGCTCTATGACCTCCCCGCCGACGTCAGCCTCGGCCGCGCGCATGTCCGCATCGAGGACCTCCCCGATAGCGTCGACATCCGCGGTATCCGCGTCCACGACGACCATATCGGGAAGCTCGTCTCGATTCAAGGGATCGTTCGTAAGGCCACCGACGTACGCCCGAAGGTGACGGAGGCCGCCTTCGAGTGCCAGCGCTGCGGCACCATGACGTACATCCCGCAGTCCGACGGTGGCTTCCAAGAGCCCCACGAGTGCCAGGGCTGCGAGCGACAGGGCCCGTTCCGCGTCAACTTCGATCAGTCCGAGTTCGTCGACTCACAGAAGCTCCGTATCCAAGAGTCGCCCGAGGGGCTCCGCGGCGGCGAGACGCCCCAGTCGCTGGACGTCGACATCGTCGACGACATCACCGGGAAAGTGAGCCCCGGCGACCACGTTACCTGCGTCGGTATCCTCCACATCGAGCAGGTCGAACAGGGCAACGAGAAGTCCGCCATCTTCGACCTGTACATGGACGGCGTCTCTATCGCCATCGAGGACGAGGAGTTCGAGGACATGGACATCACCGAGGCGGACAAACGCGACATCATCGAGCTCTCCGAGCGCGACGACATCTACGAGGCGATGGTGGGCTCCATCGCCCCGGCCATCTACGGCTACGAGGAGGAGAAGCTCGCGATGATCCTCCAGCTGTTCTCCGGCGTGACGAAGCATCTCCCCGACGGGTCGCGGATTCGGGGCGACCTGCACATGCTCCTGATCGGTGACCCCGGCACGGGTAAGTGTCTTAAATTTGATACCAATGTGACACTTGCTGATGGACGAGAAGTTCCGATAGGCGATCTCGTCGAGGACAATCTCGATGATCCGAAACCGATCGACGACGGCGTCTTCGACGAGGTCGATTTCGAAGTACCCTCGCTACAGTCGGACGGAACGATCGGATCCGCGCGAGCGACGAAAGTCTGGAAGCGGGAGGCTCCCGAGACGATGTATCGTGTCGAGACTGCCTCCGGCATGGAACTGGAGGTGACGCCGTCGCATCCGCTGTTCGTTCAGACTGGTGCCGGACACGTTCCGCGGCGTGCGGATGAACTCGACGTCGGTGACCGTGTGGCCGTCGCATCGCGCGCTGCCACAGATGGCGGTATCGCCGTGTCTGGTAGTCAGAACACCTCGGTCGTAGAGGAAGTCCGATGGGACTCGATCGAGTCCATCGAACGGGTCGAATCCGATGAAGACTGGGTCTACGATCTCGAAGTGGAGAGAACGCACAACTACGTCTCGAACGGGGTCGTCTCTCACAACTCCCAGATGATTTCGTACGTCGAGAACATCGCACCGCGGTCCGTCTACACCTCTGGGAAGGGATCGTCGGCGGCCGGCCTTACAGCTGCAGCCGTGAGAGACGACTTCGGCGACGGCCAGCAGTGGTCGCTCGAAGCCGGCGCTCTCGTCCTCGCGGACAAGGGAATTGCGGCAGTTGACGAGCTCGACAAAATGGACTGCGTCACGGGCGACGCGCTGGTCTCGCTCGCGGACGGCCGCGTCGAGCGCATCGACGAACTGGCGCGGGAGGCCGCCGAAGACG
This sequence comes from Halorubrum sp. CGM4_25_10-8A, assembly GCF_005435025.1. Classification (NCBI taxonomy): domain Archaea; kingdom Methanobacteriati; phylum Methanobacteriota; class Halobacteria; order Halobacteriales; family Haloferacaceae; genus Halorubrum; species Halorubrum sp. CGM4_25_10-8A. The sequence continues at coordinate 177,253 of NZ_SGTX01000004.1, forward strand.
GAGATGTCGAGGAACTCTCGAACGGACGCCATATCCGCGACGTCGACCTCGACGTCTGGTCGATGGACGAGGACGGGAACCTCGTCGAACGGTCCGTCTCCGCGGTCCACGAGTACGACGCGCCGTCGGAGCTGACCCGAGTGACGACGGAGACCGGCGAGTCGCTGACTGCGACCGCCGACCACCCGTTCTTCGTCCTCGACGACGGGGAGCGTGTCGAGCGCGAGGCGGCCGCCCTCGACGGGGGCGACTGGGTGTACGTCCCTCGCGAGATTCCGACGAAGGCGGCGGACGGCGGAGCGGTGGCTGCGAGCGGTGGAAATGGGCCAGCGGCCGAGCCCGGCGACGGGGAGAGCGTCGACGCCGCGATGGCGAGCGTCCTCGGATACCTCTCCGGCGACGGGAACGTCTACTACGACCGCGACGAGGGCGTCTACGGCGTTCGGTTCACCAACACGGACGACGACCTCTTAGACGACTTTGAACGCGCGGCGCGCGAGGCGTTCGACGCGGAGCCGGTCCGCCCGCCGAGCGAACGGCGCGACGGCGGCGTCGAGACGGTCCGCGTCACCGGGAAGGAACACGCCGACGCCGTCCTCAACGCGGGGATGAACCTCGGCCGGTACGACGAGAAGTGCTTCCCGACTCCCGTTTCGACCGGAAGCCGCGCGGCGAAGGCCGCGTTCGTCCGGGCGCTCGCCGACAGCGAAGGCCACGTCGACGAGTCGGCCGGAAACGTTCGGATAGCGTCGGCGAGTCGGGACCTGCTCCGCGGCACGCGGAACCTCCTCTTAGGGTTCGGCGTGTCGAGCCAGCTCCAGTACCGCGAGCGAGACGGCGGTCGCGACGTGTACTACCTCACGGTGACCGACGCGGATTCGCTCGCGGCGTTCCGGCGCTTCGTCGGATTCACGGCCACCCGGAAGGCCGAAGCCCTCGACCGCGTCGTCGATTCGGCCGACGGCGGCCGAACGATCCTCGACGTGGTCCCGGAGGTCGGCGACGCGCTCGCGCGGTCTCGCGAGTCGCTCCGGCTTCACCAGCGCGAGTGCGGGCTCGACGCGGTCACGTACCACGACTTCGAGAGCGGGACTGCGAACGTCTCGCTCCACCGCGCCGACCGGATACTCTCGGCGTTCGAGGATCGGCGTGAACGCGCGACCGAAGACGTGGACGCGCTCGACGCGACGGCGGCGTGGGAGACGCTCTCGGAGCTTCGGCACCGATACCACGTCTCGCAGTCCGAGCTTGCCGAAGGGACGGCGCTGTCCCAACAGCAGATTTCCCGCGAATGGGGCGAACGCGACGAGGTCCGCCGGACGGTGACCGAGCGGCTCCGAGAGATTCTCACCGGAGTCGGGGAGACCGACCTCGACGACCTCCGCGAGTTCGTCCGCGGCGACGTGAAGTGGCGTCGGGTCGAGTCGGTCGAAACCGTTCCGCCGGAGTCGACCGAACACCGCGGCGAGGTGCTCCGACAGCGGCTCGCAGACGTCATCGAGGGACCGGTCGAGACGGCCGAAGAGCGCGCTCGCGACCTGCTCGACCGCGGTCCGGTCGGCGAGACGCGATCGGAGCTGTCGGCGGCGCTGGACGCGTACGGCGTCGGTCAGTCGGACGTGGCGTCGAGGCTCGACGTGACGCAGGCGACCGTCTCCCGCTGGCTGTCCGGCGCCGTCGAGACCGACCGGCTCGACGACGTGCGTGAGGCGGTCGTGGAGGAGGTAAACGCCGTGAAGGCGGAACTGCGGTCGATACTGGCGCGGATCGAGGACGGCGAGCGACCCCGGGTGTACGACCTGACCGTCGAGGAGACGCACAACTTCGTCGCGAACGGGCTCGTCGTCCACAACTCCTCGGACCGCTCCGCGATGCACGAGGGGCTCGAACAGCAGAAGATCTCCGTCTCGAAGGCGGGGATCAACGCGACGCTGAAGGCGCGGTGTTCGCTGCTCGGCGCCGCGAACCCCAAGTACGGCCGGTTCGACCAGTACGAGCCGATCGGCGAGCAGATCGACTTGGAGCCGGCGCTGATCTCGCGGTTCGACCTCATTTTCACCGTGACGGACAGCCCGGACCCGGAGCACGACTCCCGGCTGGCGAAACACATTATCAAGACGAACTACGCCGGCGAGCTCAACACCCAGCGCGAGGAGCTGGCGAGCTCGGAGTTCACCTCCGAACAGGTGGCGGAGGTGACCGAGGAGGTCGCGCCGGAGATCGACTCCGAACTCCTCCGTAAGTACATCGCCCACGCGAAGCGGTCCTGCTTCCCGACGATGACGGAGGAGGCGAAGGAGGTGATAGAGGAGTTCTACGTCGACCTGCGCTCGAAGGGCGCCGACGAGGACGCGCCCGTGCCGGTCACCGCCCGGAAGCTGGAGGCGATGGTGCGGCTCTCCGAGGCGAGCGCGCGGGTACGGCTCTCAGACACCGTCGAGCGCGAGGACGCGGACCGCGCGACGGACATCGTCGAGTCCTGTCTCAAGGACATCGGCGTCGACCCGGAGACGGGCCAGTTCGACGCCGACGTGGTCGAGACGGGCACGTCGAAGAGCCAGCGCGACCGCATCAAGAACATCAAGGGGCTCATCGCCGACATCGAAGAGGAGTATCAGGAGGGCGCGCCCGTCGAGGAGGTGCTCGACCGCGCGGGCGAGATCGGGATGGACCAAGGAAAGGCGGAGGGAGAGATCGAGAAGCTCCGCACGAAGGGCGAAGTGTACGAGCCCAAGCAGGGCCACCTCCGGACGACGTAGATGGACCGGATCTCCGCGATACGGAACGTCGAGGACGCGCTCCGCGAGTTCGAGGACGGCGACGCCGACCTCGCGGCCACCGAGCGTCGCGTCGCCGCCGTGCTCCGGACGTACGCGACCGAGTTCGACGGCGAGGGCGACGTGTTCCGCGCGGTGGGGGACGACCCGGTCGACGGCACCGTGGTCGTCGCGCCCTCTGAACCGGCCGCGCGCGAGCGCGTCCTCGCGGCCAGCGGGGTCGACGACGCACCGGACGGCGGGGAGGAGCCCGCGTTCGACGTCGAGCGGTTCTAGTTACTGACCCCGGCCCCGCGGACGCTGAATCGATCCGGCGTCACTGACGCCGACTGAAACGTTCCGGTCCGGAACGGATATATTTCAAAATCGACCACCGGCGGGCGTGCTGCTGGTCGTGACGTACTCGGCGGCCGCCAGGACCGGCCTCCGAAACCTCTGTCGTCGCCACGAGTCGGTCGTCACGCGGCGGTTCGGTCGCGCCGCGCTGCTCGACGAGACGGAGTACGCGGCGTTCCTCGCGCTGCGGCTGCGGGAGTCACACGGCGGGGACGTACAGATAGAGCGCACCGAGCCGTTCAACGAGTTCGTCGCCGTCGACGACGCGGTCCGAGAGGCGGCCGCGGCCTACGCCGACCGGTCCGCGAAGTCGACGCCGTACGCCGCCTTCGCGGCGGGGACGGACCACCCGGACCCGGACACGATGCGCGGCAGAGAGCTGTGACCGGGGCGAGGTCGACGCAGTCGGGGTCGAACCGAGAGGACAGCGAGGACGGGTCGGACGCCGTCAGGAGGAGTCCCGCTCCGGGCGAGGTACTCGGACGACTCCCCGCCGACGCCGGGCTCCGGCGACAGCTCGCGGCGGCCGCGCGCTCGCGGGGGCGGACCGCGTCCGTCGCGGGAGAGATCGCGGACATCGAGGCGGAGCTCGCGGGGATCGAGGTCGAACCAGTCGACCTGACGGCGGCGCGGCGGCGGGTCGCCGAGGCGACCGGAGAGATCGAGCGGCTGAAAGAGCGGGTCGCGGCGCTGCGGGGCGATGCGCGAGCGCGCCGCGCGGTCGACGCCGAGACGGACGAGACGCTCGACGACTTGGAGGCGGCGGCCGCGGAGCTGTCGGCCGCGCAGACGGAGGCGATCGCCGCCGAGCAGGCGCTCGAACGCGCGAGAGCCGAAGCCGCCCGCGCCCGGGACGAGCGTCGGCGTCGACTGCGGCTCCGCGACCGGCTCCGAAACCGGCGCGGCGTCGCGCGCCGCGAACTCGCCGAGGCGATGTATCCCGAGTTCCGACGCGCGCTCGCGGTCGTTCCGAGCGGCGATCCGAGCGCGGCCGGGACGGGACCGGGCGCGTACGACGGAGACCCGGTCGCGACGTCGCTCGCGGCCGTCAGGACCGCGGCGCTCGACGGACCGGTCGAGCTGCGCGGCAGCGCGGCGCGGCGGATCGAGGAGTCGGGGCGGAGCCCGCGGTCGCTCCTTCGGACGGCCGATGTTCGCTTTCGAGGCGCGCGCGACGAGCGCTGAACCCGACGGGGGCGGGTTCACCTGAGCGTTAAATACGATTCCGCGGGACCCGGCGCATGGAACTCGACTGGTCCGCCGACCGCGAGGGGGACGCGTCGCTCGTCGGTTTTCGGGTGCGCAACGACGGGGCGGTCCCGCGGCGTGTTCGGATGGAGAGCCGGCTGAACGGTCCGCTGCTCCCGCCGCGGCGCGGCGGCGTCCCCGAAGCCGGGTGGGACGCAGCGGGTGTGACCGCGGTACTCGACCCGGGCGAGCGCGCGGCGTTCGGGTTCGCCGCGCTCGCCGACCCCGTCGACCCGCCGGTCGAGATCGCGAACGTCGAGCCCGTGTCGTCGGACGCCGACGAGGCGCACGAGACGGCCGCAGGCGGGACCGACCTCGCACGGGCGGCGGTCCGGGACCTCGAATCGTATCGGCCGCCGCGCGCCGCCGTGGACGGAGCGGAAGGGCGCCACGGGACCCCGGACGCGGGCGGCGACGCGGGGGCCTCCGGTTCGGACGGGCACTTGCCGGGCCGGGAGGATGCCGAGGGCGACGGCGACGCGGAGAGAGTCGCGGCGCGAGTCGAGCGCGACCCGGACCAGTCGGCTACGCCCGAGTCACCGCGGGGAAGTGCGGCCGGTGGCGGCGTCGACGCGTGGTTCGCGGCCGTCGAGGCGCGGATCGAGCGGGCGGAGCGCCTGACCGACGCCGACCTCGCGGCGGCGACGACGGTCGTCGAGGAGGTCGACGGCCTCGACGGGGCCGGAGCGCTCGACGAGCGCGTCGCGGCCGACGCCGAGCGGCTGCGGGCGGTCCGCGACCGCGCCGCGGCGCTGGCGGACCGCGCCGAGGAGAGCGAGATCCCGGTCGAGGCGCTGGAGGCGCTGGCGTGATCCTCGCGGTTGCGGGCGGGAAAGGCGGCGTGGGGAAGACGACGCTCGCGTACAACGTCGCCGCCGCGCTCGACGCCGTCGTCGTCGACGCGGACCTCGGGATGGCGGACCTGCCCGACGGCCGCGGCCCCGACCTCCACGACGTGCTCGCCGGCGCGGCGGCCCCGACGGAGGCGCTCCGTCCCGGCCCGGTCGACATCGTCTCGTGCGGGCGGACGCTGGCGGGCGCTCGGGCGGCCGACCTGACGCGGTTGGCGGAGGCGGTCGCCGCGGTCGAGCGCGAGTTCGGGACGGTCGTCGTCGACTGTCCCGCCGGACGCCGCGCCGACGCCGGCGTGCCGCTCGCGGTCGCGGACGCCTGCCTCCTCGTCGTCTCGCCGCGCGCGTTCGCGCTCGCCGACGCGATCCGGACGCGAGAGCTGGCCCGAGAACTCGACGCCGGGTTGGTCGGCTGCGCGGTCAACCGCGTGACCGAGCCGCCGCCGGTCGACCCGATCGGCGACGCGCTCGGGGCGCCCGCGGAGGTCGTCCCGGCCGACCCCCGCGTCGGCCGCTCGGTGGCGACGGAGCGGCCGGTCACGACCGCCGCGCCCGAGAGCGAGGCCGCCGCGGCGGTCCGGGCGCTCGCGCGACGCGTTCCGGAGTGAACGCCGGAGGGGGCGCCGCCGTCGCGACGGGCGCGGCGCGACATCGGGCCTTTTTACCTCGGGCGTGCCCTCAGCGAGGACGATGCTCGGAGTCGCGTTCGTCGTCGGCGTCGCGGTCGTCGCCGCGCTCGCGGTCGCCGTGGGGCCGCTGTACGCGACCGACCGGTTCCGCGACCTGCGGGAACCGACGGACGCGGAGCGAGCGCAGATCGTGGCGCTGGCGGAACCGGGCGGACTCGCCGTCGAGCGCGTCGCGATCGAAGCCGTCGACGGCGCGGGCGGGGACGGCGCCGCAGCCGACGGTCCCGCCGAGGTGTCGGTCCGGGGACCGCCCCGTAGACGGGTGCTGTTCCTCACCGAAGACGTGTTGACCGACCTCGACGAGGACGCCGCGGTCGGGCTGTTCGCGGCGGAGGCCGGCCGCGTGACGACGTACTACGCCGAGTTCCGCGCCGTCGCCGTCGGCGCCGTGCTCGGGGCGCTGGCCGCGGTCGTCACGACCCTCGTCCCCTTCGAGTCCGGGTTCGCCGCGCTCGTCGCCGTGGGGCTCGTTTCTTTCTGGGCCGGTCGGCGGGTCCAGTACGCGGCGGACGCCCGCGCCGCGGACGCGGTCGGCGCCGACCGCGTCGCCGACGCGTTCGAGCGCGTCGCGGAGCGCCGCGGCGTCGAGCCGGAGACCGGCGACTGGTCGACGTGGTTCGAGGTACAGCCCCCGCTCGGGGATCGGGTCGCGCGGCTCCGCGAGCGGGCTGCCGACGCGGAGTAACGAGTGAAGGGACCGAGGCGGCCGGGGTCAGTTCCCCGAGCGCTGAGCGACGGCGGAGTCGGGGCCGACGCGGACGTCGTAACCCGCGACGGTGAGGGAGACGTCGGCGTCGGACCGCCCGGCGACGAGCGAGTTCAGCGCGTCGGGGTCGACGTGTTCGTACAGTACCACGCCCTCCTCGGGGAGGTCCGCCGGATCGACGCCGGCGAGATCAGCTATCGCTTCGACGACGGCGAGACTGGGACTGGGACCGCTGCCCCCGTGACGGACGCGGGCCCGCTCCGGAACCGAACCGGAGCCGCTCGATTCGGCCGTTACGCTGCTCATACCCCCCAGAGGCGGATATCACACATAAATCAGTCGTTCAATTTATCATATATGATGCCTTGCCCGCGACAGAGTCTCTGAACCGGGAGCCGGGCGCGTCTCGGTCCCGGAACCGTTACCAACCAGCCGCACGCGTGTAGAGACAACTCGAATGCGACTCCCGGAACGACAGCTCGCGGTCCTCGAGGCCGCGAGCGCGACGGACGAACGAACGGTGGCAGAGATAGCCGCGGAGACCGACCTGAAGCCGGAGACGGTGGCCGGCGCGGCCTTCGACCTCGCCGACGAGGGGCTCGTCGAGGTCGGCTCGGTGACCGACCGGACGCTCGCGCTCACCGACGAGGGGCGGCGCTACGTCGACGAGGGGCTACCCGAGACGCGGCTCTACCGCGCCGGCCGCGACGCGGGGGCCGACGCCGACTCGGTCTCGATGGGCGCAGTCATCGGTGAGGCGGCGTTGGACGGTCCGGAGGTCGACATCGCGCTCGCGAACTTCGCGCGGAAGGGGTACGGGACCGTCGACGGCGGCGAGCTCTCGGTCGACCCCGACGCCGATCCCGACGACGCCGAGGCGACGGCGCTCGCGGCGCTCGCGGAGGCCGACGCCGGCGGGGAGAGTCTCGACGGGGACGCCCTCGACGTTGACGAGGCCGTGATCGATCGGCTCGACTCGCGCGGGCTGATCGCGGTCGGCGAGTCCGTCACGCGGACGGTCCGGCTCACAGACGAGGGCGTCGACGCGCTGATGACCGGCGTGGAGGCGACCGAGACGGTCGGGGCGCTCACGCCTGAGCTCCTCGCCAGCGGCGAGTGGCGGGACGCCGAGTTCGCCGCGTACAACGTCGAGGCAGAGGCGGAGACGGCCCGCGGCGGTCGCAAGCACGTCCTCCGTCGGACCGCCGACCGCGTGAAGGACGTCCTCGTCGGCATGGGGTTCCAAGAGATGGAGGGCCCGCACGCCGACGCCGACTTCTGGATCAACGACTGCCTGTTCATGCCGCAGGACCACCCTGCCCGGACCCACTGGGACCGGTTCGCGCTCGACGTGGACCGCATGGAGTCGATTTCGGACGAACTGATGGCCCGCGTCGAGTCGGCCCACCGCGACGGGTGGGGCGACGACGGCGACGGCTACCACTCGCCGTGGTCGGAGGAGTTCGCCCGCGAGGTCGCCCTCCGCGGACACACCACGTCGCTGTCGATGCGATACCTCTCCGGGGTTGCCGGCGCGGAGCTGGAGCCGCCGCAGCGCTACTTCTCGGTCGAGAAGGTGTACCGCAACGACACCCTCGACCCGACGCACCTCCTGGAGTTCTTCCAGATCGAGGGGTGGGTGATGGCCGAGGACCTCTCGGTGCGCGACCTGATGGGCACCTTCGAGGAGTTCTACCGGCAGTTCGGGATCACGGACATCCGGTTCAAGCCGCACTACAACCCGTACACCGAACCCTCCTTCGAGCTGTTCGGGGAACACCCGGAGACGGGCGAGGAGATCGAGATCGGCAACTCCGGCGTGTTCCGGGAAGAAGTCACCGGCCCCCTCGGCGTCGACTGCGACGTGATGGCGTGGGGGCTCGCCTTAGAGCGGCTCGCGATGCTCACCACCGGCGCGGAGGACATCCGCGACCTCCACGGGACGCTCGCGGACATCGAGTTCCTGCGGGACGCGGAGGTGAGCTACTGATGCCCGTCGTCGACGTCGACCCGGACGAGCTCCGCGAGCTCACCGGTCACGAGGAGAAGGACGATGAGGAGCTGAAGGCGGACCTGTTCGGGCTCGGCCTGGAGTTCGAAGGCGAGACCGACGACGGCATGTACCAGTTCGAGTTCGCGCCCGACCGGCTCGACCGTCTCTCCGTCGAGGGGGTCGCCCGCTCGCTGCGCTACCACTACGGCGACGCGCGAGGCGTCTACGTGCCGAACACGAACGACCCCGAGTGGAGGATCGAGGTCGACGAGTCGGTGCCCGACGAGCGCCCGTACGTCACCGGCGCGGTGGTCCGCGGCCTCGACCTCGACGAGGCGGCGCTGGAGTCGCTGATCCAGCTCCAAGAGAAGCTCCACGCGACGATGGGACGGGGGCGCGCGAAGGGCGCCATCGGCATCCACGACCTCGCGATGGTGAAGGGCGCGCCGCTCCAGGAGGGCGCAGAACCGTCGATCACCTACCGCGGCGTCGACCCCGAGGGCGACACGTTCGTCCCCCTCGACGCGAACGACGAGCTGAGCCCGGCCGCGGTGCTGGAGGAGCACGCCACGGGCGAGACGTACGCCGACCTCGTCACGGACCTCGATCGCTACCCGGCGATCTACGACGAGCTCGGCCTGTTCTCGTTCCCGCCGGTGATCAACGGGAAGCGCACCGAGGTGACGACGGGGTCCCGCGAGCTGCTCGTCGAGCTCACGGGCACCGACCAGTGGACTATCGACCGGATGTGTAACATCATCTGTTACGCCCTGTCGGCCCGCGGCGCGACGATCGAGGAGGTCGAAGTGAACTACGCCGACGGCGCGACGCACCCGAGCGAGTACGGCGCGGAGCTCGTCCGGCCGAACCTCGACATCGATGAGAAGACGGTGTCGCACGAGCGGATCGAGACGCTGCTCGGCGTCGACTTCGAGCCCGAGGAGGTCGTCGACTGCTTCGAGCGCGCCGGACTGGACGCCTCGTACACGCTCGGCGAGGACGTCCGCTACGAGGTGGAGATCCCGCCGTACCGCGTCGACGTGCTCCACCCCCTCGACCTCGTCGACGACGTGGGGCGCGCGTACGGCTTCGACAACCTGACGCCGCGCTACCCCGACGTGGGTACCGTCGGCGGGCGCCACGAGCGCTCCCGGCTGGAGGACGCGGTCCGTACGAGTCTCGTCGGGCTGGGCTTCGAGGATCTGCTGAACTTCCACATGACGAGCGGGACCGAGAACTACGACCGGATGCGGATCGAACCGGGCACGGGCGGCGCCGCGGTCGGAGACGGCGACGGGGTATTCGGCGGCGGCTCCCCCGTCGAGATCACCGAGCCGTACAGCGAGGAGTACACCCAGCTCCGAACGTGGGCCCTCCCGTCGCTCGTCATGCTGTTGGAGCGGAACACCCACAACGCCTACCCGCAGGACGTCGCCGAGGTCGGCTTCGTCGCCGAGCGCGACGACGACGCGGACACGAATGTCGCCGAGTCGCGGCACGTCGCCGGCGCGGTCGCCCGGCGCGACGCCTCCTATGAGGCCGCGAAAGGCCAGCTTCAGGCGCTGTGCGACGACTTCGACGCCGACCTAGCGACACCCCGAGTCGAGCATCCGACGTTCATCGATGGCCGCGCCGCCGCGGTCGTGATCGACGGTGAACGCGTCGGCGTGATCGGTGAGATCCATCCCGCGGTACTCGTCGAGCACGATTTGGAGGTGCCGGTCGCCGCCTTCGAGTTCGACCTCGACGCGCTGCGGTAGACTCTCGACCGGATCACGTACCGACGCCGGACTTTCCGTTCGGTCGGTTCTATCACGGATTATCACGGAGAGTGGCTGGAGCAGAAGACATATATTCCCCTTAGCGCAGTTCCCGAGCATGGACTGCGAGAGATGCGGCGTCGACGCCACACTCACGCACCGGGACGTCGACGGGTTCGCGTACTACCTGTGTGAGGCCTGTATCGGCGGGTGGGACGCGGTTCGGACGCGATCGCCCGAGGCTTCGGACGAGAGTCGCTCGGCCGCGCAGTAGGCCCGAGCACCGGGTCGGCGGCGCGCGGTGACGCCGGGGGGACGCTCGCCAGCGAGAGCGACGCGCAGTAACCCCGACGAGATGCGTGCCCGCGAGAGCGACGCGCGCAGAGTGATCAGTAGGATCGAAACGGAAGGCGGTGATCGGGCCGTCCCCCCACCGCTTCTCGGCAGGGAGCACGCCGACGCGGGGGAATGATCCCTCGACGTGGTCGATGACGGGATCAGTTGTGTGTTGCGAAATCTAGCTCTGACGCTCTTCAGTAGACTGGCGGAACCAGGAGCATTAGTGCCTCTGGCCCGGCAAAAACGGGTATGTATGAAGACCGTCCTGCCTTCGGCCAGAGGCTATCAGAACTTGCGGAACTTGGGGTAATAGAATTTTGGGCCGAGCCGCTCGACGCCATCGTCGAGCGGCGTCTCAAGACGATCTGGGAAGAACGCTCCTGTCCACACTGCGGCGCAGACAACCTCCACGCTCTCAACGGCTCTGACCGCATCTGGTGTGGCCGCTGTGACTAGAAAACCACGTACACGCGAGGGACACCCTTCTACGATTCGGAACTCACCCCAGGTGAGTTCCTCATCGCCTTCATCCTCTACGCTGATACACTCCTCAGCATTACCCAAATCGCTGAACTCCTCTCACCGTGTTACACGACGCTTCACGACCAGCTCAGAGAGTTTGAAACCGCGTTCTGTCGGGGATTTCCGACTGTCTGGGAGCGCATCTCCCAGACAGTCGATGGGCCAACACAGGTCGATGAAACACAGCAGGTGTGTTCGGGCTTCAAAGGCCAAGATCCGCCGCGGAAGGGACTCAACCGCGGCGGGTCGCCCGAGGGTGGACGTACCCGCTGGACAGGGAATCAGGGTGACGAACTGACGCTCGTCGCGGCGTGCCGCGACGTGCTTCGCGTGGTCTCAGCTCAGGAAGGAAGCGACTATGAAGATGACCTTGGGCCAGTTATCGAGGAAGCAGACGACCTCTCCCAGCCGCTGGGAGAGGTCTGGACCGATGGACTGCCAGCTTACCGAGGCATGGAGCACGATCACCAATACGTTGTCCACGACGAGAGGTACGTCTCCGACAAAGGCGTCCACACGAACCAGGTAGAGTGTCTCTGGTCACTGCTCCAACCGTGGTTGGCGAAGTTCCGCGGCCTGTCCAAGCAGGGCTTGGAACAGGCCGCTCGGACCTACGGCTTCCTCCGGTCACTGAACCTTACTGGGGCACCGATCCACAGTCTCGTGGACTGTATCGCTGTCAATGTATTCCGCTAGTTCCGCCAGTCTACCGAAGAGCGTCCAGGCAAGCCGTCTGAGCGATGCCATATCGCCAGACGGCGTCCAATTCCCGGTTAGCTTGACGGAATCCTTCCGTGAGAGCGTCTGAGATAGCCGTCACTCGGCGGCAAAACAAGGCATCTCGTCTTCAACGTCGCGTTCAACTGTGTCGATGCGCTCTGCAAGCGCATCGACGCGGATCTCTTCGCCGCCGTAGGTCACCTGTCGGTTGCTCCGGAGCGGGCCGATCCAGTCTTTGTCGGAGGATTCGATGAGTTCAGGAAGGCCAGAATCGTGGGCGAACCACGAGTCGAAGAGGTAGGTGTCCGCCGGGACACCTACCTCGTCTTCGAGTTCGGTGACGATCTCGCGGGCGAGATCGTACTTGGTGTCGTGGTCTTGGTCATTGTCGTCCTGTTTTTCGTAGAGTCGGAAGGTGAGTGGGTAGGCGGTTTTGTTGTCAGCGTAGAAGGCGTAGATGAGGTCTTGGCCCCAGACAGTGTCACCTTCAGCGTGATCGTAGAAGTGGCCGACGCCGGGGACTTCGTCCCCGGCTTTGTGGGTGATCGTGTCGTCGAGGATGATGTAGCCATCCTTCGACCAGCGTGTTTCACCGTGTTTTTGGAGTTCTTCGAGGCGCTCATGGTTGAATTGTTGTTCGTCCCAGTCGTACTCGGTGAGGAATTTGTTGAGAGCGCGTTTGTCTCCAGCTGGAAGGACTTCGCGTGAGATGCCTGCCACGGTCTTGTTGCTGGCCGCAACAAGACCGGTGGCGTAGGTTTTCGCGTGATGACGTTGAGCTGATGACAGCGATTCGAACTCGTCAAACACACGCGTACACGACAAGAAGTCCGTAATCGGCATCATCCGTCTTCACTACCGCCTACGTCATGCTCCTACTTCAACGTTCAAAGCTGAGTGACAGTATCAGTAGGGAATCTCATCGGAGCTGTAGTTCGAACTAGATAGTGGCGGAGGGGGGTGCGTCCGACAAGACGGGGAGGATGGGAGGCACCTACGCAGCGAGTTCGTTACACCGGTAGAAGCAGCGATCAGTTGGAGCCGAGAGCGGAAAGACGTGGTTCGAACTCCTCCTGAAATTCGTCCATCGCATCCACCCCCCATTCGACCAAGTGATTTCGCTGGTCTGCGGTGAGATCGGTGATGGTCCGATCAATATCTTCAGGCTGTTAGATCCGGGATGCTTGTTTCTCAGGCAACCGTTCCCACTCTAACTCGACGCCTAAATTGCTCTCAATCTCCGTTCGGTCGCGTTTCAGCGCCTCGAATATCTCCTCGTTGCGTTCCTTATCCGACGTGGAGATGTAGAGCTCAACAGAGAACTCGGGCCCCTGGTGGAACACCCAGCCGAATCGGACGCCCCCGATACCGGCACCGAACGTTAGACAGTTCCGAGGTCCGGGCTTGAGTTTGTACCAAGTCGGCCGTCGCTGCGAGTACGCCTCGACCATCTCGGCGAAGAACTGCCGGTAGCTACGCCCGAGGTCGGACAGCGACTCGGTGCTCACCTCGCGTTCCCATTCGTTGGGCTCGACAACGACTTCGAACTCGAACCCACGCTCCTCGGATCCCTCGATACTCACGACGCGGGGTTTGATCGCGAAGAACTTCGCGCCTTTCGGCCCGGTTTCGTTCAACCATTCGAGGACGCTTCGGTGTTCCGGCCGGAACTCCTCGGCGAGCCACATCGTGAACCCGGCGTTCTTTCCCGACGAGTACGTCAGAAGTTTCCCCAAGTGGTCGTGGTCCGTCCGGTTGTATTGATTCTCGATGACGACGGTCTCGCCCGTGTTCATCTCTCGTGCGACGATGTCGGCCGAAAAGTCGCCGACGGCTTCCTCAGCTCGTGCGTCCTCGATCTCTATCCCCAACTCGGACGCGAGCAGGTCGATGTTCTCTGTCAACCATTGCGTGAAGTCCCGCTCTTCGTCCTCCCACACCGAGCGGAGGTCGTGCCCGTGGATTCGCGAGACATTTTGGCCCATGGACATGCGTCTTCGGGAGTTTTGATAAAACGTTGTGGGCCGACTATTCTCGAAGCGACATTCGCTGCGGTCCGTTGCCGGACGCACCCCCCTCCCAGGGTTGCGCGGTCCTGAGACGATGAATACGAGTGTCGTATCGGGTACAGAGCGGTTCTAGGATCGTGGCTCGTTATGAGGACACTAGAACTACAGTCGAGTATCTCAGTAGTTTGCTGGACGCACCCCCCTCTGTCCCCCTTTGCCACCCAAAGCACAGTAGAGCCGAGAGAGAACCGACCACAGCTTTCAGGACGTACACCCGTATCTTAGACAGAAAGACATGTAGGACACGGGGGTTTTATGTATGACACCTGAAAACGGGAGCGTATGAAGGCGTTCGGCGACGAGGACACGATCTTCGAGGACATGGACGTCCTCAACCCCAACGAGCAGACGTATCAGCCCGAGTCGCTGCCGGAGCGCGAGGTGGAACTCGACCAGATCCACTCCGCCCTCCGTCCGGCGACGATGGGCTCGACGCCGCTCAACCTGATCGTGTACGGGCAGTCCGGGCAGGGGAAGACCGTCGGAATCCGCCTCAAGACCGACCAACTTCAGGAGTACGCCGATGATTCTGAGATGGGCCTCACTGTGGTCCACATTCGTTGTAAGGGCATGGACGGCTCCTACCACGTCCTGACACATCTCGTCAAGCGACTCCGTGAGAAGCGATTTGGGCCCGGTGAGGAGCTCCCGAGCGGTCACCAGCGGAAGACTCTCCTCAATATGGTGATCGAGAATCTGGAGAAGGTCGGCGGGACGGTCATCGTTGTCCTCGACGAGATCGATGCCATCGGTGACGACGACTACATCCTCTACGAACTCCCGCGGTCGAATCCGGATGGCGTCCGTCTCTCCCTCATTGGAATTACGAACGACCTCCAGTTCCGCGAGAACCTCGACGCTGACGTCCGGTCGAGCCTCGGTGAAGACGAGGTCCGCTTCGAGCCCTACGACGCTGATCAGCTCCGCAATATCCTCGCACGACGTGCCGCCGGTGCCCTCCGTGACACGTATTTCGAGAACAGTATCGAGGACTACCAGCATCTCCGAAGCGAGATTCTGAGCGACGACACGATCCCGCTTGCCGCGGCGTTAGGCGCACAGGACACGGGAGACGCTCGCGAGGCGATCCGCCTACTGTTCCGTGCGACTCGGTTTGCCGACGATAGGGGCGAGACGACCGTCACAGAAGAGCACGTGCGCGAGGCACGGGACTTCCTGGAGACGAAAGCCATTGAGTCGGGGATTCAGACACTCCCGAACCAGCGAATGCTCGCGCTCATGGCAGTCACGTATCACGGAATCCAAGGCGACACACCCGTGACGACGACACCGATCTACACTCAGTACAAGACCTTCTGTGAGTACGCGGACGTGAACGCGCTCTCAAACCGCCGGTTCCGTGACCGGCTCAATGATCTCGCCGATACGAACGTGCTCAACAAGCGACAGGGACGAGGTCGTGGCGACGAAAATCAGTATTCGCTGGCAGTCGATCTTGATACGGCACTCGAGAATCTCCCGAAGGAATCGGAGCGCCTCGGAGATGTCGCAACTGTTCTCCGAGAACAGGATGGTGTTACAGCCGATTAATTCCCGAATATTATCCAGCTAGGGTAACCGATAGCCCACTTAGAGAGAACGGAGAACCAATATCAGTCGATCACATCGGGTTTGAGTGAAAGTGTCTGCTTGGGAAGAGTGTGGAACCTACCGAAGCAGACAACGAGATAGAGGAAGAGCATCTTCTTAATTTTGTCGTCAACAGCCTCGATGAAGAGCTTGAGATAGACATCGACGAGAACGTCAAGGTCACGACAGAGACGTTGTACGAGGTCCTCGCCGGCGCCAGCGCCGGCGGGGCCTCGATCAATCACGTCTGCGAAACGACCGAAGGCTCGCCACACGCCAACACCGTCCGAGGACATCTCACCGAGCAGTTTGAACTTGACTCCGTTGAGGCGGTTGGCGACACGCTACTTCAACGAGATGCGCTTGAGACGCTTCCAGATCGACCGGTGGAGGCCTGTGCAGACCTCCACCTCGACCCCTACTACGGCGATGAAGACGAAACAGAAGCGCTGTACTCCTCACAAGCGAAACGGGGAACGACGACGTTTCACGCGTACGCGACGCTGTACGCGCGGGTACGCAACAAACGGTACACGCTGGCGGTGCGCCAGCTTGTCGCTGGCGACACCACCAGCGACGTCCTTGGTGAGTTTCTCGAGCTCCTCGACGGCCTTGACCTCAGCGTCAAGGCCGTCTATCTCGATCGCGGGTTCTACAACAGCACCTGTCTTGGGCTGTTGTCCACGCACAACTACGCCTACGTGATGCCGATCGTCAAGTGGGGTGAAACGATCCAAGACGAACTCAGTAGAGGCTGGAGCCGCGAGATCGAACACGAACTCGCCGGCAAGGTAACGTTCCCTGTGTTCATCGACTGCGTCTACCAACAGGGACGATACGACGAACACGGGGTGGCGCGTCACGGCTACGCCGCTGACGCGCCGTTTATCGACACGCCACGAGATGCCCGAGAACACTACAGCAAGCGCTTCGGCATCGAGTCGAGCTACCGATTAGCCAAGCAGAGCCTCGCATTCACCAGTTCTCAGGACGCTGGGCTACGGCTGGTGATGTTTGTGGTGAGCCTACTGCTCCAGAATAGCTGGCGGTATCTACACTGGCGGTACGTGGCGGCGCCCCGCCGCGGGGGGCGCCGCCTCTGGCAGTGGTCGTTCACGGAGTTTTGCGAAATGACGCTTCGCGCAGCTTGGACAGCGCTTGGTGTCCGCAGGTCCGTTCCAGCGAATCAACCGCTTGACGACCGGTTCTTCCGGTAGCTGTCCGTCGGGTCGGACAGCGGTCGTCAGTGGCGACACTGTCGCGTCGGCGGCAGTCCGCCGCCGACAGCGACGGTCCATCCCGAAAATTATGCTCACCAGCGGTTCGAAGATCCTCCACAGCTAGTTCCATCTGATTCATCGCCATCAGACGAGACTACGCGGCTGTCGATGTGATCGACTGAGACTAGCCTAGCACGACGAAACCACCAACCACCCAAAGGACTTTACTCCGACTCCGTCACGTGTATCTCACGAACCACACGAAGGCGACGGCCCCCGTCACGCTGCGTGACGAACTCAAACCCGTCACTGGGGGTTCGGCTTATATACACCCGGCCGCCGTCCTGTCAATTTACTCCGTCAGAAAACGTGACGGGCGCGACGGGATTTGAACCCGCGGCATCTTGGTCCGGAACCAAGTGCTCTGTCCGCTGAGCTACGCGCCCTCACGAGCCGGTATCCGCGGCGAGCGTTTAACGCTTCTGACTCGGATCGTCGTCCGAGGCCCGCGGGTCAGTCTGCCACTCGAACGCTTCGCCCGTAGAGTCGGCGGCGGCGCCACCGGCGGACGCGCCGCCGTCGGTTCGGGCTCGGTCGGTCGTGTCGCTCTCGCCGTCGATCGCGCCCGCGGCGTCGAACAGGCGGCCGACGAACAGCAGTCCGGGGCGGCGCTCGACGACGACTCCCTCGACCTCCTCTTCGAGCGGATCGACGCCGCCGAGGAGTCGATCGTGGTCTTCGCCACCGAGGTCTCCGCGCAGTTCGACGTCGACCGCGACGGACCGGCGCTCCTCGACCGGCTCCTCGCGGCGATCCGGGGCGGCGTCGACGTCTCCGTACTCATCTCGCCGAGCGTGTTCGACGACGCGCGCGCCGCCGTCGACGAGGACCGGGCGACGCTGACGATCGCGCAGGGGCCCTTCGAGCTACGCGTCACCGAAGACGCGTACGGGAACTTCTATCTCATCGACGGCGAGGAAGTGTGCCTAGAGGTCGCCGACCCGCTTTCGCCCGACCGGCTGTTCGGCATGCTCGACCTCCGCGACCGGGGATTCGCGGCGCGCGTGAACGAGGGCTTCGAGGCCGCGTGGGCGGACGGGGCCGTCGTCGACGAGGTGTGACGCCCGCGGATCCGGCCGCTCGGGGGGTCGTCGGAGCGCGACCTGACCACCAGTCTGGACGGCCGCACCGGGTCCGGATGGATCGGGGCGTCCGTCGATTATCAAAACCAATTTCTCCGGCGCGCAGCTTTATCACCCCGCGTCCGTACCGTCGGTAGAACCCATAGTGACCTTCCGGCCATCCGACACGTCGACGCCCGACCGCGGCGGCGACGAGGGCGACGCCTCGGCGACGGATCCCCCCGAGACCGACGACGCAGAGCGGGCGGCTCGCGCGGAAACACGACCGGAGACCGTCAGAACGTGCGGCGCGCCCGCCGACCGGGAGTCGGGGACTCGCGACGGGGGGCCCCCGGACGGCGGCTCGGTCGAAGCGGACCGGTTCCTCCTCGCCGTCGCCGTGGACGGCGAGGTGTTGTTCGCCGGCCCGTCGGCGACGGACGTCGTTGGCGTCGAGCGCGACGCGCTCGTCGGGAGCGACCTCCTCGACCGCGTCCACCCGAGCGACCGCGACCCGGTGGCCGACGCGCTGTCGGCGGTCACGGCGAACCGGACGGTCACCCACCGCATCCGCCGCGCGAGCGGCGGGTACGCGTGGGTCGAGTCGATCGTCGAGGAGGAGCTCGCCCCGGAGTTCGACGGCCGGATCGTCACGGTCCGTCGAGTCGACGTCGACCGAACCTTCCCAGAGCGCTACCGGGCCTTCCTCGAGTACGGTAGCGACCTCGTCACCGTCGTCGACGGCGACGGCCTCGTCGTCTACGAGAGCCCCTCCATCGAGGAGGTGCTCGGCTACAAGCAGGGGTCGACCGTCGGGCGCTCCCCGCTCGGCTACGTCCACCCCGACGACCGCGAACGGGTGACGGAGCGGTTCTATCGCGCGCTCGACGAGCCGAACGCGGCGCCCACCCTGGAGTACCGCTACCGCACTGCCGACGGCGACTGGGTCTGGCTGGAGTCGCGGACGCGCTCGCTGCCGGCCGACAGCCCCGTCGGCGAACTGCTCGTCAACTCCCGCGACGTCACCGAGCGGAAGGCGCGCGAGCGGCGGCTCACCGACCGGAACGAGCGGCTCGACCGCTTCGCGAGCATCGTCTCGCACGACCTCCGGAACCCGCTGTCGGTGATCCGCGGCTCCATCGAGATGGCGCGGCTGCGCGGCGAGACGGAGCCCCTCGAACGCGGCGAGCGCGCCGTCGAACGGATCGACCAGCTCGTCTCGGAGCTGCTCACCCTCGCCCGGCAGGGGACCGGCATGGACGAGCCGACCGAGTTCGCGCTCGCGAGCGTCGCCCGCGACGCGTGGGAGACCGCCGCCGAGGGCGACGAGCGCGCAGAGCTGGTCGTCGCCGGCGACGCGCAGGTGTACGGCGACCGGGGGCGGATGCGGCAGGCCCTGGAGAACCTGTTCCGCAACGCGAGGGAGCACGGGACGCCGGGCGCGGCGGAAGCCGCGGTCGACGGTTGCGAGGACGTGCCGACAGACGGGGACGAGGAGGCGCCGGCGTCCGGCGACGACGCGCTCACCGTGCTCGTCACCGCCACCGACGAGGGGTTCCTCGTCGCGGACGACGGGGCCGGGATCGACCCCGAGGACCGCGGCTCCGTGTTCGAGTCCGGGTTCACGACCCGAGCCGACGGGACGGGGTACGGGCTCGACATCGTCCGCGAGATCGTCGAGTCCCACGGGTGGACGGTCGAACTCCGCTGCGACGCCGACGGCCCCGTCGGGCTCCCGGACGGGCGGCGGCTCCGGATCCCGGAGGGCGCGTGCTTCGAGGTGTGCGCCCCCGATCCGGCCGACACCGACCCCGAGGAGCCCTGGATCGATCGGTAGGGGGAGGACCCGGCGCGTTTATTCCTCGCGGCCGCCAATTCGGCCCGTGAGCGTCGCCGACCTGACGGTCCGGCAGGCCGAGCGCGCCGACCTCCTCGCGGTGGTCCGGATCGAGCGCGCCTGCTTCTCGGACCCGTGGCCGCACGACGCCTTCGAGCGACTGCTGGACGAGCCGGCGTTCCTCGTGGCGGAGCGTGAGGGCGCGGTCGTCGGGTTCGTCGTCGCCGACCGGACGCCGAACCACGGCCGGGACATCGGCCACGTCAAGGACCTGGCCGTCCACCCCGACGCCCGCGGCGAGGGGATCGGGCGGACCCTCCTCCGGTCGGCGCTGACGCGGCTCCGCGCGACCGGCGTCGCGGTCGTCCGCCTGGAGGTGCGCGAGGGGAACGACCCCGCCCGCTCGCTGTACGCCGACGAGGGGTTCGAACCGGTCCGGCGGGTCGGCGGCTACTACCGCGACGGCGAGGACGCGCTCGTGCTCGTCGTCGACCTCGCCGCGTGGGCCGGGCGAGCGGGGTCGGGCGGCGGCGACGGTGTAGAGTCGAGGTAACGCGCCGCACGCCTATCGGCTTGCGGCGCGGGGTTTGCCAAGGCTTAGTGTCCGGGAGGCCGACCCGATCGGTATGAGTTCGGTTCCCGAGCGGTCCGAGATCGACGCCGAGTACAAGTGGGACCTCGACGGCATCTACGCCGACGACGAGGCGTGGGAGGCCGCCTACGAGACGGTTTCCGACCGGATCGGCGAGCTGGCCGACTACGAGGGGCGCGCGACCGAGGACGCCGCGACCCTCCTCGAGCTCCTCGAACTGCGCGAGGAGATATTCCGCGAGCTCCAGCAGGTGATGACGTACGCCCGGCTCCGGAGCGCCGAGGACACGCGGAACCAGGAGTACCAGGCGATGTCGGCGAAGGCGTCTTCGCTCGGCTCCGAGGCGTCGAGCGCGATCTCGTATCTCGACCCCGAGATCCAGTCGCTGACCGAGGCGGACGTGGCGGACTTCGCCAACGACGAGCCCGGGCTCGCGGAGTACGAACACTACTTCGACGACGTGCTGCGCAAGAAGCCGCACACGCGGTCGAGCGAGGTCGAGGAGGTGCTCGCGGACCTCTCGGAGGTCACCGACGCGCCGAGCGAGATCTACTCGATGTTGACGAACGCCGACATGACCTACGGCGTCGTCGAGGACCCGGACGGCGAGGAGGTCGAGATCACGCAGGCGAACTTCACGAAGCTCCAGACCAACCCGGACCGCGAGTTCCGCGAGAGCGTCCACGAGACGTTCTACGACGAGTGGGCCGACGTGCGCAACGCGGTCGGCACGTCGCTGGAGAAGGCCGTCCGCGAACACGTCACGAGCGCCGAGATCCGCGACTACGACTCCGCGCGCGCCGCCGCGCTCGACGGTTCGAACGTCCCCGTCGAGGTGTACGACACGCTCGTCGACACCGTCGACGACAACCTCGACGTGCTTCACCGCCACGCCGACCTGAAGGCCGAGGCGCTCGGCGTCGACCGGCTACAGAGCCACGACCTCTACATGTCGCTGACGGGCGACCAGGGTCCGGACGTGGAGTACGAACAGGCCCGCGAGTGGGTGATCAAGGCGGTCGCGCCGCTGGGCGAGGAGTATCAGGAGCGACTGGCGGAGGGGCTCGACTCGCGGTGGGTCGACGTGTACGAGAACCGCGGGAAGCGCTCGGGCGCGTTCTCCTCGGGCACCTACGACACCCAGCCGTACATCATGATGAACTACCAGGACGACATCGCCTCGATGTACACGCTGGCCCACGAGCTCGGCCACTCGATGCACTCCGAGCTGGCGGGCGACGCGCAGCCGTGGCACGACGCGAGCTACGAGATATTCGTCGCGGAGATCGCGTCGACGGTCAACGAGACCCTGCTCACCCACCACCTGCTCGACACCGTCGAGGACGACGAGCTCCGCACCCACGTCCTCGACGAGTACCTCGAACGCTTCCGCTCGACCCTCTTCCGCCAGACGATGTTCGCGACGTTCGAACAGGAGATCCACGAGCGCGTGGAGGCCGGCGACGCGCTCACCCCCGACGCGTTCGACGAGATCTACGGCGACTTGAAGGGGGACTACTACGCGCCCGCCGAACTCACCGGCGGCATCGAGCGCGAGTGGCAGCGTATTCCGCACTTCTACTACGACTTCTACGTCTACCAGTACGCGACCGGCATCTCCGCCGCGGCCGCGATCGTCGAGCGCGTCCTCGACGAGGGCGACGAGGCCGCCGCCGACTACCGCGAGATGCTGCGGGCGGGCGGCTCCGACTACCCGCTCGACGTGGTCGAACTCGCCGGCATCGACATGGCCTCGCCCGACCCGATCGAGTCCGCCATCGGGATCTACGACGAGTACCTCGACGAGATCGCGGCGCTGCTCGACCTAGAGTAACGCCGACGCGCGGGAGTCGACTGATCCCTCCGACGGGCCGGCGCAGTCCGGCCCCCGAACGACCGAGCCGGCGGCCCAAAGCATATGATTCGCTCGGCCGAACCCGCCCGCCGGGAGGGACCGCAGGCTGCTCGTCGTCCCGGGTGTCCTCCTCCTGCTCGCCCTGATCGCGGACGTGAGGGTCGTCCGCTGGGAGGCGGCGCTCCGCGCGGGACCGGGGCTCGAACGACACCGGACCGTGAACGCGACCGGCCTCCCCGCGAGGTGCGCAGAGGCCGCCGTCGCCCTCGCCGACGGCGACGACGTCTCGATGCGGGGGTATCGGATCGCTCCCGGCTCCCTCGATCTCGTCGTCGAACCCACCTCCGCCTCCGGTCGGTGGGCGCTCGGCGACGCGAACTGCGCGGACCGCCTCGCCGGAGTCGACGACCTGCGCGTCGACGGCCGCTCGTACTGGGTGCTCGGTCAGTACTTGCGCGGGCGAGTTGACCGGACCGCGCTGTTCGGGCTGGCGCGGCTCGGGAGCGGAGTCGTGGGCGTCGGACTGCTCGCGGTCGGGCTCCTCGCGACCGTCGGTCGGGACTCCGAGTGACGGCGGTGGCCGGTTCCGACCGGCCGCTCACCGGGAACCACCGCCGCTCATCCTCCAATTTTATTAGCTGTCTGAGCAGTTACCGACGGTATGGAGTGGCACGAGCGTTCGGAGGCCGGGGCGGACACGCTGCGCCGACAGGCGGTTCGAATTCCGCTCCCCGACAGGGAGGCGGAACGGGACCTCCACGAGAACATGGCCCGGATCGCGGACGCCGGCGAGCGGAAGGCCCGGCTACTCGACGATCCGGACGTCCCGCTGACGGAGGTGTACGAGGACGAACTGGACGAGATGCGACAGAGCTTCGAGTACCGCTTACAGCAGGTCGCCGGCGAGGAGTACTACGACGTCGCGACCGCGTATCTCGACGGCGAACGCGACGACTGGATCGGAGCGCTCGCCGCGTACTACTTGGAGTGTTACTACCGCTTACAGGAACGCTACACTGTCGACGAACAGATATTCTTTCTGTTGATCCTCCGATACCCGGACTGTTTCACGGTGAACCTCAGTTTCCTCGGCGGTGAGATCAGCCGAGACGCGGTTCGGTACGAGTCCTCCGCGCTCGCGGACGCGGACCTCACGGAGCGTGGTCAGGAGCAGTACTACGCGGACAGCCAGTACTCCCAACACGAGGCCGCGGAGTACCTCCGCGAGAGCGTCGGCTGTATCCGCGAGGCGTTCCCGGACCCGGACGCGACCTCGGCCGAACGGTGGCAGTACGGCGGGTTCATCCATCTCACCGGACGGCAGGGGCCGACGTTCGCGGAGCTCCTCGACTCCTGGGCTCCGGACCCGGACCGGTTCGACGAGCCGGCCGCCACGCCCGATATCGTTCCGGAGGGGCCGGAGGCAAGACGAGCGAAGCGAACGCTCCTCACCGACGCCGAAGTGTTGATCTGACGGTCGCGGACCGGTCTCGACGGTCGGCGGCAACCGGGCGGACTCGTCGCGGCCCAGCTTGCGGGGACCGGTCCGACCGTCCCGGCACCGATTTACCGCTCCCCCGCGACACGAGTAATCATGGACGAACGCGTACGCGAGCACGCCGAGGTGCTTGTCGACTGGAGCGCGCGGATCGAGGCCGGCGACGACGTGGTTGTCAGCGTCGCGGAGGACGCCCACGAGCTGGGGGTCGCGGTCGCCGAAGCCCTCGGCGAGCGGGGCGCGAACGCCACGATGATGTACGGCTCCGCGGAGCTCTCCCGCGCCTATCTGAAAGGCGTCGAGGCCGGGACCGACGGCGATGTCGAGGCGGACGACTTCGACTCGGACCCCGCGGTCGAGCGCGCGATGTTCGAGGCCGCCGACGCCTACCTCCGAGTCGGGGGCGGGCGCAACACCACCGCGGTCGCGGACGTCGACCGCCCGACCCGGCAAGCGTACGCGAAGGCGCGGCAGGGCGTCCGCGAGGCGCGGATGGACACCGACTGGGTGTCGACGGTCCACCCGACGCGGAGCCTCGCCCAGCAGGCGGGGATGGCCTACGAGGAGTACCAAGAGTTCGTCTACGACGCCGTCCTCCGCGACTGGGAGTCCCTCGCCGACGAGATGGCCGAGATGAAGTCGGTCCTCGACGCGGGCGACGAGGTCCGGATCGTCACCGAGCGTGACGGCGCTCCCGACACCGACGTGACGATGTCGATCGCGGGCCGCACCGCGGTTAACTCCGCCGCCTCCGTCGCGTACGACTCGCACAACCTCCCTTCCGGTGAGGTGTTCACCGCGCCGTACGACACCGAGGGCGAGGTCTTCTTCGACGTGCCGATGACGATCGACGCGACGCGGGTCCGGAACGTTCACCTCGCGTTCGAGGGCGGCGAGGTCGTCGACTTCTCAGCGGAGTCCGGCGAGGAGGCAGTCGCGGACGTCCTCGACACCGACGACGGCGCGCGGCGGCTGGGCGAGCTCGGGATCGGGATGAACCGCGGCATCGACCGGTTCACCGACTCGATCCTCTTCGACGAGAAGATGGGCGACACCGTCCACCTCGCGGTCGGCCGCGCCTACGACGCCTGCCTGCCGGAGGGCGAGTCCGGCAACGACAGCGCGGTCCACGTCGACATGATCTCCGACGTGAGCGAGCGCTCCCGGATGGAGATCGACGGCGAGGTCGTCCAGCGGAACGGGACGTTCCGGTGGGAGGACGGCTTCGAGGCGGAGAACTGACCCTGTCAGAAACGGGGCAGCGAAGGGCGGACCGCGGCTATTCGGTCGCCGCCTCGATAGCCGCTTCGAGGTCGGCGACGATGTCGGCGGGATCCTCGATGCCGACGGAGAGGCGCACCATGTCTGGGGTGACGCCGGCAGCCTCCTGTTCCGCTTCGGTCAGCTGCTGGTGCGTTGTCGACGCCGGGTGGATGACGAGCGTCTTCGCGTCGCCGACGTTCGCGACGAGCGATGCGAGGTCGGCCTCCTCGACGGTCGCGCGAGCCGCCTCGTAGCCGGCCTCCAGCCCGAACGTGAGCATCCCGCCGTAGCCGCCTTCCAGGTACTCGCTCGCCTCCTCGTGGGTCTCGTGGCTCTCCAGCCCGGGGTAGTTCACCCACGCCACGTCGTCGTGGTCGTCGAGGTACTCGGCGACGATCCCCGCGTTCTCGCAGTGGCGGTCCATGCGCAGCGGGAGCGACTCCGTCTGCTGGAGCGTGTTCCACGCGTCGAACGGCGACTGCTGGTCGCCCAAGTCGCGCAGGCCGCGAGTGATCGCCGCGAAGGTGAACGCCGCGTCGCCGAACCGCTCGGCGAAGTTGATCCCGTGGTACGCGGGGTTGTCCTGCGCGATCTCGGGGTACTTCTCGGCGTGGTCGGCCCACGGGAACGAGCCGCCGTCGACGACGACGCCGCCGACCGTGGTGCCGTTGCCGGTGAGCCACTTCGTCGTCGACTCCCAGACGAGGTCGGCGCCGTGTTCGAGCGGCCGGCAGAGGTACGGCGTCGCGAACGTGTTGTCGACGAACAGCGGCACGCCGTGGTCGTGCGCGATGTCGGCGATCCGCTGGATGTCGGGCGTGACCAGGGCGGGGTTCCCGATCGTTTCGAGGTGGACGTACGCCGTGTCCTCGTCGATGGCCTCGGCGTACCCCTCGTAGTCGAGGGGGTCGACGAACCGCGTCGAGACGCCGCGGCGCTCGACGGAGTGAGTGAGGTAGGTGTAGGTGCCGCCGTACAGCGCCGACGAGGTGACGATGTTGTCGCCCGCCGAGGCGAGGAGGAACGTCGTCACGTCGAGCGAGGCCATGCCCGAGGCGGTCGCGACCGCGCCGACCCCGCCCTCAAGCGAGGCGATCCGCTCTTCGAGGGCGGCGTTGGTCGGGTTCATCAGCCGGGAGTAGACGTTGCCGGCCTCCTCCAAGCCGAACAGGTCCGCGGCGTGGTCGGCGTCGTCGAACTGATAGGCGGTCGTCTGGTAGATGGGCGTCGCGCGGGCGCCCGTCGCCGGGTCCGGGTCGGAGCCGGCGTGGACGCTTCGCGTGCTGAACTTCGGGCCGTCGTCCCCCTCGTCGGATGGCATGGATCTGTGTTCCGCTGCCGCGTAGTTAAAGCCGACCGGCCCACGCGGGCGTTTCCGGTATCTCTGAGATCGGCGGTCGAGCGCGTGCGAGGACGACGGCGGGAACGACGGATCGCGAGAGATGACGCGTCAGCGCGCGAACTCGTGGCAACCGTTAACAGCGTCGGGCCGTAACTTCCGGTATGGGAACACAAGGTCCGCGCGGCGATTCCGCCGAGCTGGAGGAGCTGCTGGGGGAGATCCCGGACGGGGTCTGGCAGTACCTCGCGCTCGGCGTCGCCCTCCTCGTCGCCGTCGCCCTCCTCGGGCAGAGCCTCGCGTTCGGCGTCGCGGCGCTGGCGGTGCTTTTGGCGGCCGTCACGGTCGTCAGCGCCGTCGAGATCGTCGACGCCTACGACAAGGAGGCGCTCACCGTCTTCGGCGAGTACCGCGAGCTGCTCGAACCGGGCGTCCACCTCATCCCCCCGTTCGTCTCGCGGACGTACGCGTTCGACATGCGGACCCAGACGATCGACGTGCCGAGCCAGTCGGCGATCACGCGGGACAACTCCCCCGTGACCGCCGACGCGGTCGTCTACATCAAGGTGATGGACGCGAAGAAGGCGTTCCTCGAAGTCGACGACTACAAGAACGCCGTCTCGAACCTCGCACAGACCACCCTCCGCGCCGTCATCGGCGACATGGAGCTCGACGACACGCTCTCGCAGCGGGAGCTGATCAACGACCGGATCAACGAGGAGTTAGACGAGCCCACCGACGAGTGGGGGATCCGCGTCGAGGCCGTCGAGGTCCGCGAGGTGAGCCCCTCACAGGAGGTCCAGCGCGCGATGGAGCAACAGACCGGCGCGGAGCGCCGCCGCCGCGCGATGATCCTCGAAGCGCAGGGTGAACGCCGCTCCGCGGTCGAGCAGGCCGAGGGTGACAAGCAGTCCAACATCATCCGCGCGCAGGGTGAAAAGCAGTCCCAGATCCTCGAAGCGCAGGGGGACGCCATCTCGACGGTCCTCCGCGCCCGCTCCGCCGAGTCGATGGGCGAACGCGCCATCATCGAGCGCGGCATGGAGACCCTAGAGGAGATCGGGAAAGGCGAGTCCACCACCTTCGTCCTCCCGCAGGAGCTCACCAGCCTCGTCGGCCGCTACGGCAAGGCCCTCTCCGGCTCCGACGTTCAGCAGATGGAGGGGTTAGAGGGCAAGGAGTTCGACGAGGAGACGGAGAAGCTGCTCGGGTTGGAAGACATCGAGAGCGCCCTCGAACAGATCGACACCGTGGCCGACGACGACCTCCGCACCGACGAGACCCGGGACGGGGACGCGGCCCGCGACGTCGACCTCGCCAAGCAGGAGGCGGCGACCCGCGAGGCCGACCGCGACATCGAACTGGAGGCCGAAAGCGAGCGGCCGAGCGACTGAGACGCGCGGGCGATCGTGAGCCGGGTCAGGGCCGCCAGCGGTCCGGGTCGACCGCCCAGAGGAGGGCGACTGCGACCGCGCCGCCGACTCCTCCCGTGACCAACGAGAGGGGGTCGGACGCCCCCGCCGCGAGCGCCGCGAGCAGCAGGACGGAGCCGGCGAGGAGGGCGACGGTGTCTTCGGTTGTCGTCGCGCGGACCACCGGCGCCACGGCGCCGCCGACGGCCGCACCGGCGGCGATCCGCGCGGGCGGACCGGCTGTGAGGGCGGCGTGTGCCGCCGGGTTCGTCGCCGTCGCGGGGGCCGATCCGGGCGCCGCGACGAGGCCGACGCCGAACGCGAGCGCGGCGACGGCGCCGAACGCGGGCGCGACCAGCGCCGCGCGGGCGGAGCCGTCGCCCCCGGTCGCGGCGGCCGCGCCGCCGACGAGCAGGACCGACCCGGCCGCGAGGAGCGCGGGGGCGGCGAGCGACGAGAGAGGAGCGGGTGCGGTCAGTGCGATTCCGTCGGCCGCGGACGAGGAGGGGACGAACGCCGGCGCGACCGTTCCCGCGAGACCGATCGCGGCGACGCCGACGACGAGGAGGGCCGAACCGAGGAGTCGACTGCGGAGTGACATGCGTGACCGGAAGCGTCCCGGCCACAAAACGATCGCGGGACCGAGCCGGGATCGCGGCGGAGGGGGGCCCGACCGTCACACCGTGATGCCGGCGCGCTCGTCGCCGATGGCGACGATCACGCGCTCCGGGGGGCCGCGCTCGTCCGCGAGGCGCAACAGGAGCGTCTTGACGACCGGCTCGTCGGCGTCGATCTCGCCGCGGACGCCGCCTTGGTCGACGGCGATCCGAAGCGAGTGGTCGCCGGTGCGGCTGATCCCGCCGAGCCGGAGGCGGACCTCGGGCGCGGTGAGCCGCTGGGCGATCACTAAGATCGCGTCGCCCCCGTCGTCGACGAAGTCGGTGCGCTCGACGAACGCGCGGGACTCGGTCGCGTCGGGTTTGAGCGCGCCGCGGGCCGCGGCGGCGGACCGGAAGGAAGCGGCGTGAGTCGGTAGCTCCTCCGGGCGCGCGAGGACGCTGCGCGCGTCGACCATCGGGTTGCCGTCGACGTACCGGCTCCGCACGCCGAGGTCGCGCGGCGTCGAGGCGGCCACGTCGTGGAGGCGGTCGACGCACCCGGCGGTGGCGACCGCGAGCGCTCCGGAGACGACAGCACGACGGTACACGGGCGAGAGTGTGGCACAGCGACGTAAAAACCCCGCCGCCACGGTGACGCGGGCTGAGAATCGGGCGCTACTCGTCGATCATCGGCGCGGGCACGCCCTCGTCGCCGCCGTCGATCTCGAAGGCGCGGCGCAGCTCCGCGATCCGGTCGCGGATGTCGGCCGCCAGCTCGAACTCGAGGTTGCTCGCGGCCTCGTCCATGCGGTCCTCGAGGGCCTCGATCTGGGCTTTCGCCTCGGCTTCGCTCTCCACGTCGCCGACGCTGACCGACGAGGTGTCCGTCTTCGAGCCGGGGAGGTTCGTCTCGCTGACCGGCTTGTCGATGGTGGTCGCCTCGTAGCCGTGCTCGGCGTTGTACTCCAGTTGGATCTCGCGCCGGCGCTGGGTCTCCTCGATCGCCGCCTCCATCGAGTCGGTCACCTCGTCAGCGTAGAGGACGACCTCGCCGTTGACGTTGCGCGCGGCCCGCCCCATGGTCTGGACGAGCGTCGTGGTGGAGCGGAGGAACCCCTCTTGGTCGGCGTCGAGGATGGCGACGAGGCTCACCTCCGGGATGTCGAGCCCCTCGCGGAGCAGGTTGATCCCGACGAGCACGTCGATGTTGCCCAGGCGGAGGTCGCGGATGATCTCGTGGCGTTCGAGGGTGTCGGTCTCGTCGTGCATGTACGCCACGTCGACGCCCGCTTCCTCGAGGTACTCCGTGAGGTCCTCGGCCATCCGCTTGGTGAGCGTGGTGACGAGGACGCGCTCGTCGCGCTCGATCCGGTCGTCGACGCGCTCGAGGAGGTCGTCGACCTGCCCGGTGGCCCCCGTCACCTCCACCTTCGGATCGACGAGGTGGGTCGGCCGGACGATCTGCTCGACGATCCGGTCGGAGGTCTCGCGCTCGTAGTCGCCCGGCGTCGCGGAGACGTAGAGGGTGCGGTCCGTCTTCTCCTCGAACTCCTCGAACGTCAGGGGGCGGTTGTCGTAGGCGGTCGGGAGCCGGAACCCGTTCTCGACGAGCGAGTCCTTCCGCGACTTGTCCCCCTCGTACTGCCCTTTGATCTGCGGGATCGTCTGGTGGGACTCGTCGACGACGGTGAGGAAGTCGTCGGGGAAGTAGTCCAGCAGGGTGTAGGGGGCGTCGCCGGACTCGCGGTCGTCCATGTGGACCGAGTAGTTCTCGATCCCGGAGCAGTAGCCCGCCTCCCGCAGCATCTCGATGTCGAAGGTGGTCCGCTCCTCGATGCGCTGGGCGGCCACGAGGTCGCCCTGCCGCTCGAAGTAGCTCACCCGCTTCTCCATCAGGTCCTCGATCTCCGCGATCGCCTGTTCGAGCTTGTCGTCCGGGATCGAGTAGTGCTCCGCCGGGTGGAGCATCACCGCGGGCTCCTCGGAGACGACCTCGCCGTGCATCGGGTCCACCTTGATCATCCGGTCGATCTCCTCGCCCCACAGCTCGACGCGCACCGCGTAGCGCCCGTACATCGGGTATATCTCGACGGTGTCGCCCCGGACGCGGAACGTCCCCTGCGTGAAGTCCACGTCGTTGCGCTCGTAGTTCAGGTCGACGAGCCGGGTGAGCAGCTCCTCGCGGCCGACCTCCTCGCCGACCTCCAGGCGGAGCGCCATGTCGCGGTAGTTCCCCGGGTCGCCTAGCCCGTAGATGGCCGAGACGCTCGCGACGACGATCACGTCGTCGCGGGTCAGCAGGGAGCGCGTCGCGGAGTGGCGCAGGCGGTCGATCTCCTCGTTTATCGACATCTCCTTGTCGATGAACGTGTCCGTCTGCTCGACGTACGCCTCCGGCTGGTAGTAGTCGTAGTAGGAGACGAAGTACTCGACGGCGTTGTCCGGGAACAGCTCGCGGAACTCCTCGTACAACTGGGCCGCGAGCGTCTTGTTGTGGGCGAGAACGAGAGTGGGCTGGTCCAACTCCTCGGCGACCCACGAGACGGTGTTGGTCTTCCCG
Source organism: Halorubrum sp. CGM4_25_10-8A (assembly GCF_005435025.1). NCBI lineage: Archaea > Methanobacteriati > Methanobacteriota > Halobacteria > Halobacteriales > Haloferacaceae > Halorubrum > Halorubrum sp. CGM4_25_10-8A. The sequence continues at coordinate 208,149 of NZ_SGTX01000004.1, forward strand.
GACCCCGTCACGCCGAGCAGCGTCTGCTTTGTCGCGCCCGACTCGTACCCCTCGACGAGTTGCTCGATCGCCTCGGGCTGGTCGCCCGCGGGCTCGAACGGGGCGTCGACGCGGAGCGGGCGGTCGACGGTCGGGCGGTCCTCCGAGAGGGGGGAGTCGGCGTCGCTCACGATACGCGTCGTTGGGCGGCGAGCCACTTGAGCGGCGCGGCTACGTCGGTGACTGCGACGAAACCGGTTCCGCGCGGACGGTTCCGCTCGGGGAAAAACCGATTACTGATCCGGCGGAACACCCGGTCGTGTCCCTCCTCACTCCCCCCGTCGCCTTCGGCGCCGCCCTAGTGCTGTTCGTCTGGCTCGCATCCGGCGTCTGGGTGAACCTCGACGCGCACGCCCGCGGAAGTGACTATCCGGCCGTCTGGGGCGTCTTCGCACCGCTCTCGGGAATTGTGCTGCTCTACTACCTGCTGTGGTGGCGCCGCGGACGGTCCCGCGAGTACCCGCCGTCGCGGTGGGAGCGGGCCACCGCGATCGTCGCCGTCGCCGGTCCCGCGGGGCTGGTCGTCGGGAGCCTCGTCTCGCCGCCCGATCCGATCTCCCAGCTGACCGTCTGGCCGGTCGCGTTCGCCGGCTGCCTCCCCGTCGCGTACTGGGTGGTCGGAAGAAGATTCGACGCGACCGGCGACTCGTATATAAGCGGTTGGTAACGAATCGGCGACGAACACCGCCAAAGCCCCAGCCGCGAGGGCGCAGTACGCTCGTTGCGCTCCTCGGTCGCTCACTCCGTTCGCTCCCTGCGGTGCTTACGTCGTCATCAGAACGCTCCGCGTTCTGATTGGCTCATGAGAGCTTCGCTCTCCTGAACGCCTACTGCGCCCTCGCGGCAGCGTGGCGCTACGCGCCACGGGCAGCCGGCGGCTTCGCCGCCGGCGACTACCCCTTTGGGTCCCACCCCGCACGGCACCGCGCCTCACACCTCCCCAGCCTCGTCGGTCGCCGTCGCTTCGCTCGGCGACCGACTCCCTCGCGCGTGCGGTTCGCGGCCTGCCGGCCGCTCACCGGCACGCGCCACCGCATCTGTTTATAACCAGTCTCGCGTCGCCACCAGTCCCGCCCCTCCGGACGAAAACGTTTCCCCCTGTCCGCGCGACGCTCCCCGTATGCGCATCGCCGTCCCCAACAAGGGCCGCCTGCACGAGCCGACGCTCTCGCTGTTGGAGCGCGCGGGGCTCCACGTCGAGGAGACCGCCGACCGCCAGCTGTACGCCGACACCGTCGACGAGGACGTGACGGTGCTGTTCGCGCGGGCGGCCGACATCCCCGAGTACGTCCGCGACGGCGCGGCCGACCTCGGCGTCACCGGCCTCGATCAGGCGGCCGAGTCCGGCGGCGTCGTCGACGCCGCGAGCGCGGCGGCCGAGGGCGACCTCGTCGACCTGCTCGATCTGGGCTACGGTTCCTGTCGGCTCGTCCTCGCCGCGCCCGAGGCCGGCGGGGTGTCGGCGGTCGAGGACCTAGCGGACAGGACGGTCGCGACCGAGTTTCCGAACGTCACCCGCGACTACCTCGACCGCGTGGGCGTCGACGCCGACGTGGTCACGGTGACGGGCGCGACGGAGCTGACCCCGCACGTCGACATGGCGGACGCCATCGTCGACATCACCTCGACGGGGACGACGCTGAAAGTGAACCGGCTGGCGGTGATCGACGACGTGCTCGACTCCTCCGTCCGGCTGTTCGCGCGCCCCGACGTGGTCGACGACGCGAAGGTCGAGCAGGTCGTGACCGCCTTCGAGTCCGTCCTCGCCGCGGACGGCCGTCGCTACCTGATGATGAACGCGCCGAAAGAGCGGCTCGACGCAGTGAAGGACGTGATCCCCGGGCTCGGCGGCCCGACCGTGATGGACGTCGAGGCCGACGAGAACGGCAACGGGATGGTGGCGGTCCACGCCGTCGTCGACGAGCGCGACGTGTTCGAGACGATCTCGGAGCTCCGGTCGGTCGGCGCGACCGGCATCCTCGTCACGGAAATCGAGCGCCTCGTGGAGTGAGCGAGAGGCGAAGCGGTCAGTCCCCCGCGTCGTCGCCCTCGCCGATCAGCCGCTCTTTCTCGGCGCGCGACAGCGACTTGACCCCGTACTCCCGCGACATCGCCGCCGACTTCGAGTCGAACGACTCGACGTGGCGGAGGGTGACGGGGGTCCGCCCGCGGGTGTACTTCGCGCCCTCGCCGGCGTCGTGTTCGGCGACGCGCCGCTCGACGTCGGTCGTGTACCCGGTGTAGAGGGTGCCGTCGGCGCACTCGATGACGTACACGTGGTGGTCGGCCACGGTCGGCCGTCCGAGCGCGAGCGGCAAGTGTGTGCGGGTGTGCCCGGAGGGGCAGGCGAACGGAGCAGTCGCTCCCCGTGCGCTCGTCCTTCGATCGGCGTTTCGCCGGTCAGTCCCCGGTTCGAGTCCGCTCGCGAGACACCTCTGCGATGCCCGCGTTCGCGGAGCACTTCGGGCACGCGTTCAGGTCGCCGCGTTCGTCCGCGAAGACGCGAGCGAAGCGGTCCGAGACGTGCGACCCGCAGTGGTCACAGCGTGGCATGTGATGCCGACGTGCGTCGGCAACTACCATACGGGCTCGACGAACTAATACCCTTTTTCGACCCAGTCGGCTGCCGGTATACGGTCGGTTAACCGAGTCCGGATGTCGCCGGATCTCCTCGCTCGATCCCCCCGCTCACTCGGCGCGCGCGGCGTCGACCGCGCGGGCGATCAGCCCGGCCTGCGCGCCGGCGACGAACCCGGCGTCGACGTTGACGGTCGTCAGCACGGAGCACGACTGGAGCGCCCCCTCCAAAGCCGCCACTCCCTCGCCGCCGACGCCGTAGCCGGTCGAGACGGGGAGCGCGATCACGGGGGCGTCGACGAGGCCGGCGACGACCGTCGGGAGCGCCCCCTCGCGACCCGCCGCGACCACGACGGCGTCCGCCTCGCGGACCCGGTCGGCCTGGTCCACGATCCGGTCGAGGTTGGCGACGCCGACGTCGTCGACCCGGTCGACGGTCGCCCCGATCTCGCGGGCGACGACCGCGGCCTCGCCGGCGACGGGCGCGTCCGCGGTGCCGGCGGCCACGACCGCGACCGCGGCGTCGAGCGAGGGGAGTTCGAAGTCGGCCGCGTGCGCGACGACGGTCCCGGTCCGATCGTCGCGCTCGACCGTCGCGTCCGGTCCCACGTCGCCGACCGCCGACGCCACCGCGGCCGCCGTCGCCTCGTCCGCCCGCGTCACGAGCGCCCGGCCGGTGGTGTCGAGCGCCGTCGTCGCCAGGGCGGCGACCTCCGCGGGTGTCTTCCCCTCCGCGAGGATCGCCTCCGGGATCCCGCGGCGTCGCTCGCGGGCGGCGTCGAAGCGCCCCGCGTCCGTGGTCGCGTAGCCCGCGAGCCGCGACTCCGCCTCCTCGATGCCGATCTCACCCGCCTCCAGCGCCGCTAACGTCTCTCGCATGGGGCGTCGTCGGGGGCGGCCTCGGTCGAAGCTGTCGGTTCGAGCCGGGCGCGCCGCGCGCGAGGTCGAGCCGGGGTCGAAGCGCGTTCGCGAGCGTCACGCGACGACGCGCGCTCCGTCCGGACCGCGCTCGGAGCGGGGTCGGGCCGCGTTTCGCGTCGTGCTCGCGGCGGGGCGGAGACGAGAATCTCACAAGACTTATACGCGCTTGTACTCGCGGCCTCCCGCGAACGGGCCGCACGGCGCCCCTCGCGGTCGAATTCAGGAACTCTTATTAACCATCACCGGGTAAGCCCGATCGCATGGCAGACCTCATTGTCAAAGCGGCCGTCAAGGAAGCCCTGGACGACAAGAACGTCGCTTCGGACTTCTACGACGCGCTGGACGACGAAGTGGACGAGCTGCTCGAAGACGCCGCGCGCCGCGCCGAGGCCAACGACCGGAAGACGGTCCAGCCGCGCGACCTCTAAGACGGAACTCGTTTCCGTTCCATTTTATTTGCGTGCCGCCCGCCGAGCGGCCGCGCTGCGGGGCGTCGCCCGGAGATATCAGACCGACTCGATCCGGACGCCGGACTCGGTTCCGACATGTATCTCGTCGGTCATCCCGACGAACAGCCCGTGCTCGACGACGCCCGGAACCTCGGCCAGCGTCGCCGACAGGGCGACCGGGTCGGCGATCTCGCCGAACGCGCAGTCGAGCACGAGGTTCCCGTTGTCAGTCACCACCGGACCGTCCTTCCGCTCCGCGCGCCGCAGCGTCGGCTCGCCGTCGGCCTCCCGGACGGCCGCGGCGACGGCGGTCCGTCCCGATGGCAGCACCTCGACCGGGACCGGCCGGTCCAGCCGCGGCGACTCCTTCGAGGGGTCCGCGACGACGAGGAAGCGGTCGGCCGCGGCGTCGACCAACTTCTCGCGGGCGTGAGCCGCGCCGCCGCCCTTTATCAGAGCCCCGCCGGTGTCGGGGGCGCCGCCCCCGTCGACGCCGGTCGCCACCTGGTCCGCGCCGTCGATGGCGAGGTCGATACCCGGGCCGTCGAGACCGACCGCCTCGGGGAGGTCGAGGCAGGGAATCCCCGCCCCGACCGCGAGTTCGCGGCTCGCGAACGAGGTCGGGACGCCCCGGACGTCGAGGCCGGCGTCGACCCGGTCCCCGAGCCGCCGGATCGCGTGCGCCGCCGTCGACCCCGTCCCCAGTCCGACCACGTCGCCGTGGGTGACGGCCTCGGCCGCCGACTCGCCGGCGCGCCGCTTCATCGCGTCGCTCCCGCCGCTCGTCTTCATGCGACGAGGTGCGGGCGGAGCTATTGAAAAGGCGTCGGCGGTTCGCTCCGACCGCGCGACCGCCGAAGTGTATTACTCGCGACGCGATCAGTCGGAAGTGTGTCCTCGGCAACCGCTGTCCTCCCGCTGTTCGGCCTGACGCTCCTCGGTGCGATGTTCGTGACCGCGGCGCTTCAGTCGCGCGGTCGACTCCCCTTCGCGGTCCCCGAAGGCGCGTACGTCGCCGTCTCGGTCGGAGCCGTCTCCGTCGTCGCGCAGTCCCTCGTCGGGTCGGACCGAGAGACCGTCGCGATCCTCGCCGTCGGGGCCCTCGCGTGGGCGACTGGGTACGAGACGGCGCGCGGTGACGACGAGAGGTAGGTCGCCGCCTACTCCAACCGGTCCAAGACGGCCTCCGCGTCGTAGGCCAAGGAGAGTTCGCGGGAGCGGCCGCGGCCGTCGACGTCGGCGTACTCCGCGTCGATCACGCCGAGCTGGTCGAGCTTGTTGATGATCTCCGAGTAGCGGGTGTAGCCGAGCCCCGTCGCGTCGTTGAACGCGTCGTACACCGCGCCGGCGCGCTCGCCGTCGTGCTCGGCGAGGACGCGGACGAGGTCACGCTCGGAGTCGGAGAGCCCGCGCAGCGACCGCGAGAGGTGGACGTGCTTCGACTTGTCGTACGCGTCCTCAACGTCCTCCTTCGAGACGGTCTTCGAGGCGCGCATCTCCGCGTTGAGCCCGGCCCGGCGCAGGAGGTCGATCCCGACCCGGAGGTCGCCGCTCTCGGCCGTGAGGTCGGCGACCCGCTCCAGTTCGGCGTCACCGATGACGCCCTCGTGGAAGCCGCGCTTGGCGCGCTCGGCGAGGATGTCGTAGATCTCGGTCGCGTCGTAGACGGGGAAGTACACCTCCTCGGGCCGGAAGACCGACTGGACACGGGTGTCGAGGTCGTCGATCACGTCGAGCCCGAGGTCCGAGGAAACGACGATGACGCCGATCTTCGCGCCGGAGTGCGCCTCGTGGGCGCGGAGGAGCGAGTACAGCGTGTCGGAGGCCTCGTTCTCGTAGAAGAGGTAGTTCACGTCGTCCAAGGCGACGACGAGCACCTCGTCCTCCTCGACGAGGCGGTCGGTGATCTGGCCGAACAACTTCTTAAACGAGATGCCCGACGACGGGGGTTCGTACTCGAAGATCCCCTCGAACAGCCGGGAGAACACCGCGTAGCGCGTGGAGTCGACCTGGCAGTTGACGCGGACCGTCCGCACCTCGGTCCGGGCGCCGAGCTCGCCGAAGAGCTTCTGGACCGCGGTGGTCTTGCCGGTTCCCGGCGGTCCGCGAACCATCGTGTTGAGCGGGCGGGAGCCGCGAACCGCGGGGCGGAGCGCGTACTTGAGGTTCTCCAGTTGGCTCTCGCGGTGGCGGAACGTCTCGGGGACGTGGTCGATCTCGAACACCGACTCGTCGCGGAACACCGACTCGTCCCACGAGAGCATGTCCCCGCCGTCCCCGGTCATGCGAGTACCACGAGAGGCCGCGCACTTAACCGTTGCCCGGCGTCGGGGCGGAACTGAAACTTGTCGCGCCAGCGTCGGATAAGAGCGATTCCGCCGATCGGTCGTTCACTCTCGGTCCGCCGGGCTTCCGGCCGCGTCGGCCGAGATGTCCGCCGGGTCCGCCTCGCCTCCCGCGTCCGCCTCGCGGCGCAACACCAGCACGTGGCGCGTCAGCGACCGGTGAACCCGGCGCTCGAACGCCGCGTCGACGGTCCACCCGGCGTCGCGGGCGGGGCCGCGCCAGTCGCGGTCGGCGATCAGCACCGCGCGCGGCGCGACCCGGGCCGCCTCCGCAAGCGCGCCCGCGACGAGGTCGGCCAGCTCGTGGCGCGCGATCTTCGACTGTCGGCCGTAGGGGGCGTCGAACGCGACCCCGTCGACGGCGTCGTCGGGAAGCGGGAGCGCGGTCGCGTCGCCGCGGGCGACGTGCCAGTCGGGGGAGGGAGCGTCGGCGTCGGCGGCGAGGTATGCGCGGAAGTTCCGCCGCGCGCCGTCGGCCATCTTCGCCTGCGCGTCGCAGGCGACCGCGTCGGCGCCGACGAGGCCCGCTTCGAGGGGGAGACCGCCGGTGCCGCACATGGGATCGAGCAGGGTCCGCCCGGGGGCGGCGCCCGCGAGGTTGGCGTAGGCGCGGGCGTCGACCGGGGCCATGCTCCCCGGCTGGAAGAAGGGGCGGTCGGTGGGGTCCGGCGCGAAGTCGCGGGCGGCCTCGGCGGCGACCCACCCGAGCGCGCACAGGTCCGCGTCGCCGCCGTCCGCGCCGGCCACCGCGTCGTGTTCGGCGCGCGGGCCGGCGGCGAAGAGCGCGCGGAGGACGTGGTCGGGGTCGTCGAGGTCGACGTCGAACCCGCGGTCGACGAGGACGCTCCCGAGTTCGCGCTCGACCGCCTCGGTGGAGACTCCCGACGTTCCCCGGACGTCGCGGGCGCGGACCGCCACGCTTCCGGAGCGGTCGAGCGGCGCGGCGCGGAGCGCGGCGACCGCGGCGTCGACGTCGGCGTCCGTCCGCGCGACCGCATCGTGGGCGGCGCGCGTGTACGCGAGGCGCCGGACGTGCGCGCCGTCGATCCCGCCGGTCCGAGCGATCCCCGGCGCGAGGAGGTCGACGCCGGTCGCCGCGGTCGCCGCTTCGCGGGCGGCGAAGGCGTCGGTCTCGCCGGCGAGTTCGAGCCAGTACACGCCGACCGCTCCGCGCGGCGACGACAATAGCGTGGCGGTTCCGACCAGCCACCTTTTTAAGTCGTTCGGGCGAGGATGGAGGTAATGAGGGCCGACCCGAAGGAGACGATCACCGTCGAAAACGTCGTCGCTTCCACGGGGATCGGGCAGGAACTCGATCTCCAGAGCGTCGCGATGGACCTCGAGGGCGCCGACTACGACCCCGAGCAGTTCCCCGGGCTCGTCTACCGCACCACGGACCCGAAGTCGGCCGCCCTGATCTTCCGCTCCGGGAAGATCGTCTGTACGGGCGCGAACTCGGTCGAGGCGGTCCACGAGAGCCTCGACATCGTGTTCGCGGAGCTCCGCGCGCTCCAGATCCCGATCGAGGACCCGGAGGTCACCGTCCAGAACATCGTCACGTCGGCCGACCTCGGCGAGAGCCTGAACCTGAACGCGATCGCGATCGGGCTCGGCTTGGAACACATCGAGTACGAGCCGGAGCAGTTCCCCGGGCTCGTCTACCGGCTCGACGAGCCGGAGGTCGTCGCGCTGCTCTTCGGCAGCGGGAAAGTGGTCGTCACCGGCGGCACGAGCCCCGCCGACGCCGAGGCAGCCGTCGACGTGATCGTCGAGGAGCTGAACGGCCTCGGGCTGTTGGACTGACGCGGCGAGCCCGCGATCGAGACGGGGCCGCGATGCGGCGACACCGCGACCGCGTTCCGCGATCACTTTTACCCGTCGCCGCGTATGGCGACCATGCTCTTACAGACGGTGACGCCGGTCTCCGTGCTCGGGACGACCGTCCTGTTGGCGCTGTTCCTCTGTCTCACCGCGCACGTCGCGGCCCGGAACGTCCTCGGCGACGCCGACCCGCGGCGGGCCCTCTACATCGGCCCGCTGCCCGCGGTGATCAGCGTCGCCGGCAACGGGCTCGAACTCCCCGGGGGGCTCATCCTCCTCGCGGCGCTCCTCGTCGACGGGACGATGTTCTGGTGGAGCTACGAGCAGCCGCGGCGGGCGGTCGCCGCGATGACGCTGATCCACGCCGTGGTCACGACGCTGCTGGCCGGGCTCCTGATCCTGGTCTCGATCCTGCTCGCGTCGATGCCCGGATAGGACGGCCGGAAGTGACGTCGAGGCGAGCGCCCGGGAGCGAGACCGCGCGCCCGCGTCACGGCGACGGCGGCGGGCCGTCGTACGCGTCGTGGTCCCGATAGAAGTTCAGCATCGCGAACTTCAGCTTCGCGGGGTCGACGTCGAGCAGCTCCTCGCGCTCCTCGGGCGGGAACGCGGACCGGACCGAGTACTTCCCCATGTCGGCGGTCGTGTAGCGCCGGTCCGCGAGGATCCGGACGCCGTAGTCGTCGGGGCCGCGGATCACTCGGCCGAGCGCCTGTCGCGTCTTGCGGATCGTCGGGACCTCGACCGCGTACGTCCACCCCGGGTCGCGGGCGCGGTCGCGGTCCGCGAACGCGCGGTCGTAGGCGTCCTGGACCGCCTCCGTGCGGTCCGAGAGGTGCGGGTACGGGACGCCCACGACGACGACCGTCCGGGCGTCGTCGCCGTCGAAGCTCACGCCCTCGCCGAGCGTCCCCCACAGCGAGGTGAACAGCGCGGCGCCGTCGCTCTCGACGAACTCGCTGCGGAGCCGCTCCTCGTCCTCGCCCGGCCCGTCGAGGTGGATCGGACCGAGGTCGACAGCGTCCGCCGCGGCGCCGCCGGCGGCGCTTCCGCCCCCGCTCGGCCCAGCGAGCCGCTCGTGGTAGCGCTCGGCCTCGGCGTACGACGGGAAGAAGGCGAGCGTGTTGCCCGGGGTAAAGCGGATTGCGTCGCGGAGCAGCGACGACACGGCCTCCTGCGTCTCCGGGTCGTTTCGGTCGGCGGCGAACAGCGGCGGCACGTCGGCGGCGAACGTCCGGCGGTTCGCCTCGGGGTACCCCATCTCGTAGGCCATCGAGGCGACGTCCTCCAGCCCCAGCACGTCCTCGGTCACGTCGAACGGGCGCAGCGTCGCGCTCATCAGGACCGAGGCGGCCACCTCGTCGAACAGCTCGCTCGTGACGCTCCGCGGGATACAGGTGTACAGCTCCGCCCGGCCGTACACCTCGTCGGTGCCGCCGTCGCGCCGGACGGAGAGCACGGGATACTGGCCGAACTCCGCGCCCTCGTCCATCCACGTCGAGACGAACCGGGCGGCCGCGAGCGTCTGCGACTCCGACCGGGTGGTCGCCTCCCCGTCCCGGTAGCGGCGCTCGTACTCCTCGTCTATCGCCTGGCCGAGCTGGACGGCGAGCTCGGTCTCCGCGTCGATCCCCGTCCCCTCGTAGTTGCGGAGAAACGCGAGCGTGAGGTCGTCGCGGCGGTCGTCGTTGGCGACCGCAATGTCCTCCCAGTTCTCCGTCACGGACTCGGAGCCGCCGAAGCCGAGCGCGTCCTCGTACGTCTCGACGAGGGCGTCGCGGAAGGCGCGGAGGACGTTCTCGGCGGGCTCCGCGCGGGAGTCGTCGCTGTCGGCCACCTCGTCTAAGGCGGCGTCGAGCGTGTTCTCCGTCAGCGTTCGGGTGGCGTGGTCGCGGGCGGCGTTCTCGATGTTGTGCGCTTCGTCGAACACGGTGATTATCTCGCACGGGTCGCGGTCGATCCACCGGAAGAACTGCTCGCGGATGTTCGGGTCGAGCAGGTGGTGGTAGTTACAAACGACCAGGTCGACCCCCTCCATCCCCTTCTTCAGCAGCTCGTAGCCGCACAGCGCGCGCTCGTCGGCGTACTCGTACACGTCGTCGGGGGTGCGGACGTCCTCGAAGAGCCACCCGAAGAAGTCGTCCGTGTCGCGGGTGAGATTGTTGCGGTAGTGTTCGCAGACGTTCGCGGCGTCGTACTCCTCCATCTCCGCCTCCAGCTCGTCGAGTTCGTCCATGACCGACTCGCGGGCCTCGGCGGCGCCCGTATCGCCCTCGCGGCTCTCGGCCAGCAGCTCGCGCTGTCGCGACTCCAGCTCGCGGACCTCGCTCTCCGTCTCGACCATCTCGCGGGTGGTGTCGCGGAGGGTCTGACACTCCTGGTAGTCGACGTCGATGTGGCACATCGACGACTTCCCCTTGAACACGACCGCGCGGATGGGTTCTTCGCGCGTGATCGCGCGGGCGTCCTCGACGAACTGCCGCATCTGCTGGTGGACGTTGGTCGTGATGACGACCGTGCGGTCGTGCTCGCGCGCGTGTTCCAGCGCGGGCACGAGCGCCGAGAGGGTCTTCCCGGTCCCGGGCGCCCCCTCGAACAGCACGTCCTGTCCGCGGTCCAGCGCGTTGGCGACCCGGTCCATCGCCTCGCGCTGGTTCGGGTACGGCTCCTCGTACGGGAAGAACCGCAGGTGCGGCGACTCTGACACGGGGCGGAGTTCGGCGGCGTCGGCTAAAAGGGGTCGGGTGGCGGGGCGGAAGTGGTCCGGGCCGGCGGGGTCGCCGGACGACCGCGACGCGACCGGCCGCGACGCACCCGCCTTTTTAACGCCCGGCCGCGACCACTCCCGACAACGAATGTTCGACGAGATCCTCGAGAAGTTCGAGGGGTCACCCAGCCAGCAGGCGGTGATCCGGCTGTTCTTGGAGCGCGGCTTCTCCGTCAACGAGGAGGGGCGGGTCGTCTCCGGCGGGATCGAGATCCCCTACACCGGCATCGCGCGCGAGCTCGACGTGGACCGGCGCGTCGTGGACTCGACGACCGACGCGATCCTGGCCGACCCCGAGCTGAAGCGCATCTTCACCAACATCTCGTCGGTCCCGAGCCTGATGGACCTCGCCCCGGTCCTCGACCTGACGGTGCTCACCATCGAGGTCGCGGCCGCCGACGAGGCCGGGATCGTCGCCGAGGTGACGGGGATCCTGGCCGACCGCGGCGTCTCGATCCGGCAGGTGCTGAGCGAGGACCCCGAGTTCACCGACGACCCGAAGCTGTACGTGATCACCGACGCCGAGCTGTCGGGCGACCTGCTCGTGGAGATCCGCGACCTCGGGTACGTCCGCCGCGTCGGCTTCTGAGGACCCGACCGCCGGGTCGCCCCTGACCCCTCGACCAGTTTCACCGCGCGACGGAGCGGGCCGCTCCGACGAACGCTTTCGAGAGATAGCGAACCGCGACCGAGCGGTGACGCTCGGCGAACTTCACTTTCACTCGGGTGTAAACCAGTCTTTATACGGGATGGCAAACAAGCACTGTGTACATGCCTGAAGACGAACTCGAGGACCTCCCCGGCGTCGGCCCGGCAACCGCGGACAAGCTCGTGGACAACGGATTCGAGAGTTACCAGTCGATCGCCGTCGCGAGCCCCGGCGAGATGTCGAACACGGCCGACATCGGCGAGTCGTCCGCCGCCGACATCATCAACGCCGCCCGCGACGCCGCCGACGTCGGCGGCTTCGAGACCGGCGCGAGCGTGCTGGAGCGCCGCCAGGAGATCGGCAAGCTCTCCTGGCAGATCGACGAGGTGGACGACCTGCTCGGCGGCGGCATCGAGACGCAGTCGATCACGGAGGTGTACGGCGAGTTCGGGTCCGGGAAGTCGCAGGTCACCCACCAGATGGCGGTCAACGTCCAGCTAGAGCCGGAGAACGGCGGCCTCGACGGCGGCTGTATCTTCGTCGACTCCGAGGACACGTTCCGACCGGAGCGGATCGACGACATGGTCCGCGGGCTCGACGACGAGATCCTCGCCGACGAGATGGAGCGCCGCGAGATCGAGGGGACGCCCTCGGACGAGGAGGCGCTCGAAGAGCTCGTCGAGGCGTTCCTCGACCAGATCCACGTCGCGAAGGCGTTCAACTCCAACCACCAGATCCTGCTCGCCGAGAAGGCGAAGGAGCTGGCCGGCGAACACGAGGAGACGGAATGGCCGATCCGGATCGTCTGCGTCGACTCGCTCACCGCGCACTTCCGCGCGGAGTACGTCGGTCGGGGCGAGCTTGCGGATCGCCAGCAGAAGCTCAACAAACACCTCCACGACCTGATGCGGATCGGCGACCTGTTCAACACCGCCATCCTCGTCACGAACCAGGTCGCGTCGAATCCCGACTCGTACTTCGGCGACCCGACGCAGGCGATCGGCGGCAACATCCTCGGACACGCCTCCACGTTCCGGATGTACCTCCGCAAGTCGAAGGGCGACAAGCGGATCGTCCGCCTCGTCGACGCGCCGAACCTCGCCGACGGCGAGGCCGTGATGCGCGTCCAGAACGAGGGTCTGAAGCCGGAATAACGGTGTTTCCGGGACATCGGTCGGCGGAGAGGGCAGTCTGACACCGCCGAGATATCGATTCCGTCGAGGAACCGCGAGACGGGTTGACAAACGTCTACTTCTGCCGACGAGGCCGGAACGACCCGAATTCGGGACGGAGAGCCCGTGCGACGCCCAAGCGCGGGACGGCGGCGCGGCAATACTCGCCAGAGGGGACCGCGCCCGCCCCGAGAGCGCCGCTCGGCGACGGATCACGCCGAAATAGATAGCTGAGCTACACAACGACCGTCGAGTTCGAGCGCAACAATTGCGGCGGAACCGCGAGAAAAACGTCCTTATATTCCATAGCCACGTCCTTATATCGGACGACCGCCGTATTATCAACCGTGTTTTTTGTGAAACTCAACTCTAACGTTTATGTATAGGCGTTCCCGGGAATCGAAATGTGATTCAGCACATGAACACGAGCGAAGCACGGTTTGAACCGGACGAGCGTTCAGTAGAGGTGGATGAGTTGTGACGGGCGGCGTCCTCGCCACGGTCGATCCGAGCACGTTCGCGTCCGCGATGAACGGGACGTGGATCCTCGTCGTGACGTTCCTCATCTTCTTCATGCACGCCGGCTTCGCCATGCTGGAGGCCGGGCAGGTGCGGTCGAAGAACGTCGCCAACCAGCTGACGAAGAACCTCCTGACGTGGAGCGTCGGGGTGGCGGTGTTCTTCCTCATCGGCACGGCGTTCACGAGCCTCGTGAACGGGTCGTCGGGGATCGCCTCCGCCGCGGGATCGCTGTACTCCGGCGGCGAACTCGCCGTCGAGTCGGGCGTGGTCGGTCCCTACGTCAACTGGCTCTACGGCGCGGTGTTCGCGATGACCGCAGCGACGATCGTCTCCGGGGCGGTCGCGGGTCGCGCGAAGCTCCGCGCGTACGTCACCTACACGTTCCTCCTGGCCGCGGTCATCTACCCGATGGTCATCGCCTTCACGTGGTCGGCCTCCGGTGACGGGCTCGTCGCACAGCTGACGGGCACCGCGTTCCACGACTTCGCCGGCGGCATGATCGTCCACGGCATGGGCGGCATCGCGGGCCTCACGGCCGCGGCCATCCTCGGGCCGCGGATGGACCGCTACGGGAAGGACGGCTCGACGAACGTCATCCCCGGTCACTCGCTGACGTTCGCCGTGCTGGGGACGCTCGTCCTCGCGTTCGGCTGGTACGGCTTCAACGTCGGCACGGCGTCGGTGGTCAGCGGCGGCGTGTTCAACACGCTGACGCTCAACCTCGTCGCGATGGGGACGACGATCGCGATGGCGTCCGGCGGGATCGGCGCCGCGCTCGTCGTCTGGGCGAAGACCGGGAAGGTCGACACCCTCTACGTCGCCAACGGCCTGCTCGCCGGGCTCGTCGGCATCACCGCAATCCCCGACACCACGGCATGGTGGGGCGCCGTCGTCGTCGGCGGGCTCGCCGGCGCGCAGCTCCCGATCGTCTTCGAGTTCGTCTCGGACAACCTGAAGATCGACGACGTCTGCGCGGTGTTCCCGGTTCACGGGAGTGCTGGCGTTCTCGGGACGCTCCTCTTCCCGTTCGTCGCCGCACCGGGTCAGCTCAGCGCGGGCATCGGCGCCCACTTCGTCGCTCAGCTCGTCGGCGTGGTCATCATCGGCGGCTGGACGATCACCGCAACCGGTGCGGTCTGGTACGTGCTCAAGCTCGCCGGCGAGGCGCGCGTCACCGCCGAGCACGAACAGGAGGGCCTCGACATCTCGGAACACGGCGTCGAGACCTACCCCGAGTTCGGCGGCGACCGCGTCGCGACCGACGGCGGCCCGTCGGTGATCGACACGACCGAGTCCGATGGGGAGTCTCCCCGGGCCGATGGCGGCGCGGCGGCCGGCACGGACATCAAGATGGTCACGGCGGTCGTCCGCCCCGACAAGCTCGGAGACATCAAGCAGGCGCTCGCGGAGATCAACGCCCCCTCGCTGACGGTGACGAACGTCTCCGGTCGCGGCAGCCAGCCCGCGAAGAAGGGCCAGTGGCGCGGCGAGGAGTTCACCGTCGATCTCCACCAGAAGGTGAAAGTCGAGGTCGTCGTGGCCGACATCCCGGCCGACGAGGTCGCGGACGCCATCGCCGACGCCGCGAAGACCGGCGAGGCCGGCGACGGCAAGGTGTTCATCATGCCGGTGGAGGACGCGCTCCAAGTCCGCACCGGTGCGACCGGAACGGAGGCGGTGTAGCGACGCTCCCGGCGGGCAGACACCGCGCACGGATCGACGGACGGACTTTTTTCGGGCGGGCGTGACGGCGGTTCGGCAACTACTTTCAGCCCGCCGACCCAACCGGTCGGTATGAACCACGAGCGCTCGCGCGAGTTGTACGACCGCGCGCTGTCGGTCATGCCGGGCGGCGTCAACTCTTCGGTCCGGGCGACGATGCCGCACCCGTTCTTCGTCGAGCGCGGCGACGGCGGCCACGTGATCGACGCCGACGGGAACCGCTACGTCGACTGGGTGATGGGGTACGGCCCCCTCCTTTACGGCCACGACCTGCCCGACCCGGTGGAGGCGGCGGTCCAGTCGCACGTCGCGGAGGGACCGATGTACGGCGCGCCCACGGAGATCGAGGTCGAACACGCCGAGTTCGTGGCGCGGCACGTCCCGAGCGTCGAGTCGATCCGCTTTGTCAACTCCGGCACGGAGGCGACCGTCTCGGCGGTCCGACTGGCGCGCGGCCACACCGACCGCGACAAGATCGTCGTGATGCGGGGCGGCTACCACGGCGCGCAGGAGTCGACGCTCGTGGAAGGGTCGCCGGGCGACGCGCACCCGTCGACGGCGGGGATCCCGGAGGCGTTCGCCGAGCACACCCTGCCGATCCCGTTCAACGACCCGCAGGCGGCGAAGGAGGTGTTCGCGGAACACGGCGACGAGATCGCGGCCGTGATCGTCGAGCCGATACTCGCCAACAAGGGGATCGTGATGCCCGTCGACGGCTACCACGAGACGCTGCGGGACCTCTGTGACGACCACGGCTCGCTACTGATCTTCGACGAGGTGATCACCGGGTTCCGGGTGGGCGGCCTCGGCTGCGCCCAGTCGAAGTTCGGCGTCACCCCCGACGTGACGACGTTCGGGAAGATCATCGGCGGCGGCTTCCCGGTCGGCGCGATCGGCGGGAAAGCGGAGATCATCGAGGGGTTCACGCCCGCTGGCGAGGTGTTCCAGTCCGGCACCTTCTCCGGGCACCCGGTGACGATGGCCGCCGGGAAGGCCGGGCTGGAGTACGCGGCCGAAAACGACGTGTACGAGCACGTCAACCGCCTCGGTCGGCAGCTCCGGGAGGGGATCGCCGAGATCTGCGCCGAGCGCGCGCCGGAGTACACCGTCGTCGGCACCGACTCGATGTTCAAGACGGTGTTCACCCGCGAGGCGCCGGACGACGTCGACGCCTGTTGCGCGGGCGGCTGTCGGCAGGACCCGGACTGCGCCCGGTACGACTCGTGCCCGAAGACGGGCGCCGACGTGGCCGACGCTGCGACCGACCGCTGGGAGCGGGTGTTCTGGCAGGAGATGAAAGACCGAGGCGTGTTCCTCACCGCGAACCAGTACGAGTGTCAGTTCACCTCCTACGCGCACACGGAGGAGGACGTCGAGACGACGCTCGAAGCGTACCGCGAGGCGCTGTAGACCGGGCGACCGGCGATCTCCGGGCCGTCCGGCAAACCTTGCGCGCGCCGGGCGGTGCGGAACAGTTTTATATCGGAGATCAGTACATACACGCGATGACCGCAGTGGCTCGTCTCGACGCCGCCCTTCTCCGAGGCCGACGAGCCCTGCGACCGCGACGAGACGTCCGACCGCCGCGACCGGCTTCCGGCGCGGCGCGACGACGAGGCCCTTCGGGCCAGTAATCTTCATCCCTCGTCGCGTTCGCGCCGTTCCGTTCCGGAGAGTCTCGACTATCGTCACCGCGAGCGGCCGCGCTGTCTTTTTCTTACAATCTTGAAACCGCTGAATTTAAGACCGTAGGCCGGGTGTACTCTGGTAATGACGAGCGTTGCACTCGCGTTCAGCGGGGGACTCGACACCACGGTCTGCGTACCGCTGCTGAAAGAGGAGTACGGCTACGACGAGGTCATCGGCGTGAACGTCGACGTCGGCCAGCCCACCGAGGAGTTCGACGAGGCCGAGGAGACCGCCGAGGCGCTGGGGCTCGACATCCACGTCGTCGACGCGAAGGATGAGTTCGCGGACCTCTGTTTCGACGCGGTGAAGTCCAACGCCAGCTATCAGGGCTACCCGCTCGGGACCGCCCTCGCGCGCCCGGTCATCGCCGAGGCGATCCTCGGCGTCGCCGAGGAGCAGGGCTGTGACGCCATCGCCCACGGCTGTACGGGGAAGGGGAACGACCAGCTCCGGTTCGAGGCCGTCTGGCGCGGCTCCGATCTTGAAGTGATCGCCCCCGTGCGCGAACTCGGCCTCACCCGCGAGTGGGAGATCGACTACGCCGCGGAGAAGGACCTGCCCGTCGAGGCCGGCGACGGCGGCGTCTGGTCCATCGACGAGAACATCTGGTCGCGCGCGGTCGAGGGCGGGAAGCTGGAGAACCCGAACTACGAGCCGCCGGAGGACATCTACGAGTGGACCGCCGAGCCGGAGGGCGAGACCACCATCGAGGTGACGTTCGAGGAAGGGATCCCCGTCGCCGTCGACGGCGAGGCGATGGACCCCGTGCCGCTCATCCAGCACCTCAACGAGCACGCCGGGGGGTACGGCGTCGGCCGCACCGACGTGATGGAGGACCGCATGCTCGGGCTGAAGGTGCGCGAGAACTACGAGCACCCGGCCGCGACGGTCCTGCTGACGGCCCACCAGGCACTCGAAGATCTTGTCCTGACGAAGAACGAGCGCTCGTTCAAGAAGGGGATCGAACAGGAGTGGTCGGAGAAGGCGTACGAGGGGCTCGTGTTCGCACCCGTCGTCGACGCGCTGAACGCCTTCGTCGACGAGACGCAGGACGTGGTGACCGGCACGGCGACCGTGAAGGTGTCCGGCGGCGACTGCCGCGTCGTCGCCCGCGACTCCGAGTACGCCGTCTACTCCGAGGAGATGGCCTCGTTCAACACCGAGGACGTCGCCGGCATCGCCCAGTCGGACGCGACGGGCGTCGCGAAGTACCACGGACTCCAGGAGCGCCTCGCCAACGACGTGAAGGCGAGCGTCTCGAAGCCCGAGCTCGCGACGGACGGGTCCGGCGAGACGGACGGGTCCGACGCGGACGATAACTAGATGACCGACGACGATCCCGACGCGAGCGACGCGGACGAGGCGGCCGGCGGTGACGACACCGCCGTCCGGCGCGAGCGCTTCAGCGGCGGACCCGCCCGCGAGTTCCTGTCGAGCCTCGCGGCCGACGCCGCAATCTTCGAGGCGGACCTCGCCGTCGACCGGGCGCACACGGTGATGCTCGCCGAACAGGGGATCGTCGACGGCGGGGTCGCGGGCGAGATACTCGCCGCGCTCGACGAGGTGGAGGCCGCCGGCCACGGCGCGCTCCCGGACGGCGAGGACGTCCACGAGGCGATCGAGACCGCCGTCATCGACCGGGTCGGCCCGGATGGCGGCCGGATGCACACCGCCCGCTCGCGCAACGACGAGGTGGCGACGTGTATCCGGTACCGGCTGCGCGAGGACCTGCTCGACGCCGCCGAGGCGACCGTCGCCGCCCGGGAGGCGCTCGTTGAGGTCGCCGAGGAACACGCGGAGACGGTGATGCCGGGGTACACCCACCTCCAGCCGGCACAGCCGACGACGGTCGCGCACTACCTGCTGTCGTACGAGGGCGGGCTCGCGCGCGACACGGAGCGGCTCCTGGACGCGTACGACCGCGTCAACCGGTCGCCGCTCGGCGCGGCCGCGTTCGCCGGGACGCCGTTCGACGTCGACCGCGACCGGACCGCGGAGCTGCTCGGCTTCGACGGGACGGTCCGCAACTCGATGGACGCCGCCTCGGCGCGCGACTTCCTCGCGGAGACGGCGACGGCGCTCGCGACGCTCGCGACGACGCTATCGGGGCTCGCCGAGGACCTGATCGTTTTCTCGAACAAGGGGGTCCTCGAGCTGGCGGACGCGTACGCCTCGACCTCGTCGATCATGCCCCAGAAGAAGAACCCCGACACGCTGGAGCTGACCCGCGGCGTCGCGGGCGACGCGATCGGGGAGGCGACCGGTACGTTGAGCCTCCTGAAGGGGCTGCCGCGGGCGTACAACCGCGACCTCCAGCGCGCCCACGCGAGCGTCTTCGATATCGCCGGCGACGTGCGCGAAGCGACCGAGATCGCTGCGGGCGCGGTCGCGACCGCCGAGTGGGACGCGGACGCGCTCGCGGCCGCCGCGGGCGAGGGGTTCTCGACGGCCACGGGGGTCGCCGACCTGCTCGCGATGGCGGGCCTCCCGTTCCGGACCGCCCACGAGATCGTCGCGAGCGCCGCCCCCGCGGTCGGAGACGGCGACGACCCAGCGACCGCCGCCGCAAAAGTTGACGAGGCCGCACAGGCGGTACTGGGCGAGTCCCTCTTCGAGCGCGTGTCCCGCGACGAGGTGGAACGCGTCCTCGATCCGGCCGCGAGCGTCGCGAGCCGCGACTCCGCGGGCGGCCCCGCGCCGGAGGCGGTCGCGGCGGACCTGACGGCCGCGACCGCAGGGATCGACGCGGACGCGACGGCGCTCGACGACCGCCGCGAGGCGCTGGCGGTGGCGGCCGAGGCGCTCGACGCGGAGGTGGCGACGTATGAGTGATCGTGGGACCGACCGCGGTGGTCGCCGCGGGCGGACACCGAACCGGCCGCCGCCGCCGAACCGACCGCCGCAGCCGGACCGACTGCGACGACCGCCGCGACCGGGGGTCGACCGACGACCCCCGGTCGCGAACTCGTCTCCGCGAGGGGACGAACAAGTAACTAGGATCTGATAGTCCGGTTCGTCCGGGCGCTTTCGGCCGCTCTCGAACCGATAGCCGGTGCTTTGGCTAGTGTATATTTTTTGGTAAGTTCGGAAGATTTATGGTATCGAGTCACCCAGAGTGGAGTACGATGACAAGCGACACCGACACGCTGACCGCGGAGGACCCGATCGCGGGCGAGGAAATCGAGATCCCGGCCGACGTGGAGGTCGGCGAGATCATCGACAGTCCGGTCACGGGGACCGAGCTGGAGGTCATCTCGCTCGACCCGGTCGTCTTGGAGGAGGCGCCAGAGCTCGAGGAGGACTGGGGCGAGTAGATGGCGACGACCGCCGCGGCCGCGACACCCGAGTGGTCGACATGCGCGTGAACACCGACCCGAACGGAGGGGAATCGGCGTGCGCGTAGGCGTCCTCTACTCGCGGATCCGGAAAGACGAGAAGCTCCTGCTCGGCGAGCTCCGCGAGCGGGGCCACGACGTGGCGAAGATCGACGTGCGCAAGGAGCGGTTCGGCCTGGACTCGACGACGGCCGCCGTCGACGACCTCGACCTCGTGGTCGACCGCTGCCTGTCGACGAGCCGGTCGCTGTACGCGACGCGGTTCCTCGACAGCTACGGCGTCCCCGTGGTGAACGGCCCGGAGACGGCCGACGTCTGCGCCGACAAGGCGAAGAACTCGCTCGCGCTCGCCGAGGCGGACGTGCCGACCCCGGCGACGGAGGTCGCGTTCACGACGGAGGCCGCCCTAGAGGCGATCGAGTCGTTCGGCTACCCGTGCGTCCTCAAGCCCGTGACCGGCTCGTGGGGGCGGCTGATGGCGAAGATCGACTCGCGGAACGCCGCCGAAGCGATCTTGGAACACAAGGAGACGCTCGGCCACTACGAGCACAAGGTGTTCTACGTCCAGGAGTTCGTCGACAAGCCCGGCCGCGATATCCGCGTGCTGGCGGTCGACGGCGAGCCGGTCGCGGCGATGACGCGCTCCTCGGACCACTGGCTCACGAACGCCGCGAAGGGCGGCGAGACGGAGCCGTTCGAGCTCGACGAACGCGCGACCGAACTCGTCGAGAAGGCCTCCGAGGCCGTCGGCGGCGGTATGCTCGGCGTCGACCTGATGGAGGTGGGAGTCGAGGCGGAATCGGACACCGCCGAGACCGGCGTCGGCGCAGACGGCGACGGCGCGGCCGACGACTATACCGTCCACGAGGTGAACCACACCGTCGAGTTCAAGGCGCTCGACGCGGCCACCGACGTCGACGTCCCGGCGCGGGTCGTCGACTGGCTGGAGGCGAAGGCGACCGAGCTGGCCGACGGAGCCGTCGCGGGGGCCGACGCGTGACCGTAGACGCCGAGGACAGCGGCGCGGCCGCCGACGCCTACACCGCCAGCGTCGTCGGCGGCACCGGGTTCACCGGCGGCGAGCTGCTGCGGCTCCTCGCCGGCCATCCGAACTTCGAGGTCGTCCAGGCGACCTCGCGGTCGGCCGACAACATGACCGTCGGGCGCTCGCACCCGAACCTGCGCGGGCTCGACCTTCGCTTCTCGGACCCCGAGGACCTCGAATCGGTCGACGTGCTGTTCGCGGCGACGCCGCACGGCGTCTCGATGGAACGCATCGACGAGTTCACCGAGGCCGCCGACACCGTGGTCGACCTCTCGGCGGACTTCCGGCTCCCCGAGGCCGACGCCTACGACGAGTGGTACGACGGGCACGAGTCGCCGGAGTACTTGGAGCGCGCGGAGTACGCGCTCCCGGAGATCAACCGCGGGAACCTCCCCGGCGCCGACCTGATCGCCGGCGGGGGCTGTAACGCGACCGCGACGATCCTCGGGCTGAAGCCCCTCGTCGACGCCGGCGCGCTCGGTCCCGAGAGCGGCGAGGTCGTCGTCGACGTGAAGGTCGGCTCTTCGGAGGGCGGCGCGGGCGGCGGCGCGGCCTCCTCGCACCCGGAGCGCTCGGGCGTCGTGCGCCCGTACGCCCCGACCGGCCACCGCCACGAGGCGGAGATAGAGGCGTACATCGGACTCTCCGTCTCCTTCACGGTCCACGCGGTCGACATGGTCCGCGGCGCGAGCGCGACGTGTCACGTCTTCCCCGACGAGCCGGTCTCGAAGGGGGACCTCTGGGGCGCGTACCGCGACGCCTACGCGGACGAACCGTTCGAGCGGATCGTCTCGGGCGGGGGCGGCGTCTACCGCTACCCCGAGCCGAAGGCGGTCGCCGGGACGAACCACGGCGAGGTCGGCTTCGAGCTCGACCCCGGCAACCGCCGTGTGGTCGTCTTCTCGGCGATCGACAACATGATGAAAGGCTCCGCCGGGCAGGCGGTCCACGCGGCGAACGTCGCCCTCGGACTGCCCGAGACGGCGGGCCTCGAGTTCGACGGGCTCCACCCGGTGGGTGCGCCGTGACGGGGAGTGGTTCCGAACCGGCGGCCGAGCCGCCCGTCGTCGTCAAGGTCGGCGGCGCGAAGGCGGTCGACCCGGCCGGCGCGGTCGGCGACGTCGCGCACCTCGCGGCCAACGGGCGCCCCGTCGTCGTCGTCCACGGCGGCTCGACGGTCGTCGACGAGACGCTCGAACGGCTCGGCATCGAGCCCGACTACGTCGAGTCCGCCTCGGGCGTCACCGGGCGGTTCACCGACGCGGAGACGATGGAGGCGTTCGCGATGGCGATGGCCGGCAAGCTCAACACCGAACTGACGGCACAGTTCCGCTCGGCCGGAGTCGACGCGGTCGGCCTCTCCGGGGTCGACGGCGGCCTCCTCGCCGGGCCGCGTAAGTCCGCGGTCCGCGTCGTCGAGGACGGGAAGCGGAAGATCCGGCGCGGCGACCACTCCGGGCGGATCGAGTCGGTGAACGCCGACCTCCTCGCCGACCTCCTCGACGGCGGCTACACGCCGGTCGTCTCGCCGCCGATGGCGGGCGACGAGGGCGACGGCGAGGTGACGGCGGTCAACGCCGACGCCGACCGCGCGGCCGCGGCGGTCGCGGGCGCGCTCGACGCCGACCTCGTCCTCCTGACCGACGTGGCGGGCGTGTACGCCGACCCGGACGACCCCGAGACGCGCATCGACGCGGCCGCGACGCCCGACGAGTTGGCGGCCGTCGAGGACGCGGCCGAGGGGTTCATGGGCAAGAAGGTGATGGCCGCGAGAGAGGCGCTCGAAGGCGGAGCGGGCCGCGTCGTGATCGCGGACGCCAACGTCCGCGACCCGGTCGTCGCCGCGCTCGGCGGCGAGGGGACGACAATCGAGCGGGCGGCGCTCGGCGGCGACGGAACAGCGGGGGGAGACGACGAGGCGGCGGACGGCCAAACCGGAGAGGCGGACGGCGACAGCGGACCCGCCGAGCCCGACGGAGGTGAGACCGCGTGAGCGGCTTCGTCTTCTCGGAGAAGCCGATCGGGATCGCCTCGGGAGATGGGGTACACCTCACCGACACGAACGGCACGGAGTACCTCGACTTCGGGGCCAGCTACGCCTGTACGCCGGTCGGCCACTGCCACCCGGAGGTCGTCGACGCCGCGACGAGCCAACTGGAGGAGCTGCTGTACGTCCAGGCGTCGTACCCGCACGCGGCGCGGACGGCGCTGTACGAGCGGTTGGCCGAGGTCGCGCCCGTCGACGTCGACAACGTCTGGCTCTGTAACTCCGGGACGGAGGCGAACGAGGCCGCGCTGAAGTTCGCCCGGCACGCGACGGGCCGCGAGAAGATAATCGCGACCACGCAGGGGTTCCACGGCCGGACGATGGGGACCCTCGCGACGACGTGGAAGGACAAGTACAAGGACGGGTTCGGCCCGCTCGCGGGCGGCGTCGAGTTCGTCGAGTACGGCGACGCCGAGGCGATGCGCGAGGCGGTCGACGGGGACACCGCCGCGGTCATCTTGGAGCCGCTCCAGGGCGAGGGCGGGATCAACCCCGTCCCGACCGAGTACCTTCAGGCTGTCCGCGTCGCGACCGCCACCTCCGGCGCGGCGATGATCCTCGACGAGATCCAGACCGGGCTCGGGCGCACCGGAGACATGTGGGCCGCCGACCGCCACGACGTGGTACCGGACATCCTCACGACCGCGAAGGGGCTCGGCAGCGGGCTCCCGATCGGCGCGACGCTGTGTCGCGACTGGATCGCCGAGGACTCGGGCGACCACGGCTCGACGTTCTCCGGCGGGCCCGTGGTGTCGGCCGCGGCGGGCGCCACCCTCGACGTGATCGAGCGCGAGGACCTCCCGGCCCACGCCGAGGCGGTCGGGAACTACCTCCGCAGCGAGCTCCGCGACCGCCTCGGCGACGACGTGCGCGACGTGCGCGGCGACGGGCTGATGGTCGGGATCGAGGTGCGCCGCGGGTCGAACCGCCTGCTGCGCGACCTCGCCATCGACCACCAGATCCTCGCGCTGCCGGCGGGGCGGACCGTGCTGCGCCTGCTGCCGCCGCTGACGATCGAGCGCGAGCACGCCGACGCCGTCGTCGACGCGATAGCCGAGGTGGTCGGCTGATGGCGGCCGGCAAGGAACAGGATCGGGAGGGCGGCGAGGCGGCCGACGACGCCGCGGCCGGCGGCACCGACGTCGTCGCCGGCGGCGGCTACCCCGCGGCCTGCGACACGCCCGCCCGGAAGCTGCTGTACGACATGGTCTCGATCCCCTCGCCGTCGCGCAACGAGGAGCGGGCGGCCGAGCGCCTCGTCGACTTCTTCGAGGCGAACGGCCGGGAGGCGTGGATCGACGAGGTCGGCAACGTCCGCGCCCCGGCGAACGACGCCGTGCTCCTCACCTCGCACGTCGACACCGTCCCCGGCGACATCCCTGTCGAGGTGCGGCCCGCGCCGTCCGAGGGCGAGCTGCCGGAGCCCTCCGACGTCCGCGTCGGCGACCCCGGCGACCCCGTGTTGTGGGGTCGCGGGTCGGTCGACGCGACCGGACCGCTCGTCTCGATGGCGGTCGCCGCGGTGAAGACCGGCGTCTCCTTCGCGGGCGTCGTCCGCGAGGAGGTCGACTCCGGCGGCGCGCGCCACCTCATCGGCGACCGCGACGCGCCGGAGGCGGTGGTCAACGGCGAGCCGTCGGGCTGGCAGGGGATCACGCTCGGCTACCGCGGCCTGCTCGAGGGGACGTACGTGAACACCAGCGAGTCGGGCCACTCCTCGCGGCCGGAGCCGAACGCGATCCAGCACGCGATCGACTGGTGGCACGGCGTCGAGGAGGCGTTCACGCCGGACGACGCGGAGACCGCCGTGTTCGACCAGGTGACGACCAAGCCCATCTCGGTCGACGGCGGCCTGAGCGACGACGGCCTCGCCGTGGAGGCGACGGTGGACGTCCAGCTGCGGATCCCGCCGTCGCGGCCGGTCGACGAGATCCACGAGCTCGCGGAGGCGGAGCTGTCGACCGGCACCGTCCGCTGGGGCGAGCCGATGCCGCCCGTGATGGAGAGTCCGCGGACCGACCTCGCGCGGGCGTTCCGCGTCGCGATCCGGTCCGCGGGCGGCGACGTGCGCCTGCTCCGGAAGACCGGCACGAGCGACATGAACCTCTTCGCGGCCGCGTGGGACTGCCCGATGGTCACCTACGGGCCCGGGAACTCCGACCTCGACCACGCGCCCGACGAGCGGCTCCCGCTACCCGACCTCGACCGCGCCGTGCGCGTGCTGACCGAGGTCTGCCGCGAGCGACTGTAACCCGACGCACCTCTCCGAAACCGACTGTTTTCGAACGACACCACCACCCGACACACACCAACGATGCCCCTCGCAACCGACGACTTCCTCGACATCGACGACGTGACGCCCGCCGAACTGGACGCCCTGCTCGACCGCGCCGCCGCGATGAAGGCGGGCGAGACCGACCCTCGACTCGGGGACGCGACGCTGGGGATGATCTTCGAGAAACCCTCGACGCGCACCCGGGTCTCCTTCGAGACGGGCATGACTCGACTCGGCGGCCACGCGATGTTCCTCGGCCCCGACGACATCCAGCTCGGCCACGGCGAGCCGCTGAAGGACACGGCGCGGGTCCTCGGCCGGTACGTCGACGGCGTGATGGCCCGGCTGTTCGACCACGAGGACGTGGAGACCCTCGCCGAGTACGCCGACTGTCCCGTGATCAACGGGCTCACCGACGAGGCGCACCCCTGTCAGACGCTCGCCGACCTCCTCACGATCCGGGAGACGGTCGGCGAGGACGCCACGGTCGCGTGGGTCGGCGACGGCAACAACGTCGGGCAGTCGTTCGTCGTCGGCGCGGCGATGGCCGGCGTCGACGTGGAGGTCGCCACGCCCGCCGACTACGGGATGGACCCCGACGTGTTCGACCGCGCCGCCGAGTTCGGCGCGGACGTGGCGCCGACGGCTGATCCGGCGACCGCTATCGAGGGCGCCGACGTCGTTTACACCGACGTCTGGATCTCGATGGGGCAGGAGGACGAGCGCGAGGAGAAGCTCGCCGCCTTCGACGGGTTCCAGGTGAACGCCGACCTGCTCGCGGACACCGGCGCGAAGGTGATGCACTGCCTGCCCGCGCACCGCGGCGAGGAGATCACGGACGGCGTGCTCGAATCCGACCGGGCTTTGGTCTGGGACCAAGCGGAGAACCGGATGTACGCGCAGAACGCGCTGCTCGTCGAGCTGCTCGGCGAGTCGTGAGGGCGCCGCTGGCGGGGCCGAACCGGAACTGCCGCGGCCTCACCGGCGGTTCGGCGGGTCGCGGTCGTCCATGAGGAAGACGCTGTCTTGGTTCGGGTCGAAGTACACCTCCAGCGCGCGGAGGGCGCCCACGTACGCCGCGACCGCGGCGAACACGAACGAGATAGCTGCCGGAACGACGAGGCCGAGGACCATACCGAGTCGATCCTGCCGCGGCGGACTAATGCGTGTCGGCGGAGCGGAGCCGCGTGTCGGCGGAGCGGCGGCGCGTGCCGACGAGCGCCCGCGGGGCGCGAGTCGCACGCGCGAGGGACGCGGTGAGCGACGGGCGACCGAAGGGAGCCCGGAGTGAACCGCGAGGCTGGGGCGGTGTGAGGTGCGGCGCCGTGTGGTCGGGGCGGGACTCGAAGGGGCAGTCGCCGGCGGCGAAGCCGCCGGCTGCCCGTGGCGCGTAGCGCCACGCTGCCGCGAGGCCGAAGCACGCCGCAGTAAGCACCGCAACGAGGGAGCGTCAGCGACCGAGTGAGGCGCGCAACAGGGCGCGCGAGTCTCGCGGCTAGGGCTTCGGAGGTGTCGTCGGCGATCAGCAGGTGTCTGCGTAGAGCCGGGCGGCTGGGGATTGGGAGGCGGTCGCCGTAGAACCGCAGTTCACGAACGGCCGAGCGTCTGAGGCGCTGACGGTGCCTGCTGTCGATCCGCAATCAGTGGTAGAAACAGCACCGACCGGATCTAGTTCCCGGTCCAGCGCAGTATCGCGAGCGTCCCCTCGAAGAGGGCGATCATCGTGAGCGTCACGATGATCGGCGCCATCCCGGTCGGATCGGGGCTGAACAGGAACGCGATCCCGAGGAACGACCCCCAGAAGATCAGCCGCTTCGCCTCCAGCCACTGCCGGGTGACGAGGTTCATCATGATCGCGAGCATGATGAAAAGCGGGATCTGGAAGACGATCGCCATGAACGCGAGCATGATGACGATCAGGTTGAACGTCTCCGCGAGCCCGAAAGCGATCGTCGCGGCGTCGGAGGTGTAGGTGGTGAAATACGAGAAGATCGCGGGCAACACGAGGAAGTGCGCGAACGCGATCCCGACACCGCCTAAGATTAGGCTCGTCGGGACCGCCGCGAGGTAGTAGCGGCGCTCCGTCTCGTAGAGTCCCGGGCGCATGAACCGGTACGTCTCGTAGACGAACGCCGGGAGCCCGACCACGACGCCCGCGAGACCGGCCACCTTCAGGCGGGTGAGCGGGAGTTCGAGCGGGCCGTACAGCCGCGGGCGGTTTTCCAGCGGCGCCGGGATGTGGTAGCTCCAGAAGTAGTTGATCAGCTCCGTCGACTCGGTGACGACGACGAGCGTCGCCAGCCCGCCGATGAGGAAGACGACCGCGAGCCGGCGCATCATCTCCTCGATGTGCGCGGCCAGCGGCATCTCCTCGTCCGTCTCCGGCCCTTCGATACCCTCGAACGGCTCGTCCTCGACGGCCGTGGCGGCGTCGGCGGTCGGTGCGTCCGCGGTCGTCGCCGGCGTGCCGCCGTCGCCGAGGCTCTGGGCGTCGTCCGTCGCCGGGAGGCCGTCAGTCGACGGGTCGGCGGCGTCCGCGGAGCCGGTGGCCGCGGAGGCGGCCGAGTCGGCGTCAGCGGAGGCGGTCGAGTCGGCGTCGACCGCGGCGGGGTCCACCTCGGGTCCGACCTCTGCTTCGACCTCGGACTCGACGCTCTCGGACGCGGCGTCGACGGACTCGACGCTCTCGCCGCCCTCTCCGGCGGCGTCGCTCTCGGGTTCGTCCTCGTCGGTCGACCCGTCAGCGGCGGCCGAGTCGTCGTCGCGCGGCCGGTCCGAGTCGTCCATTCAGTTGCCCTACGCGACCGGGCGGTTATCAACCTTTTCGGATGGCTGCGTCGCGCGGGGGCGAAACCGGGTCTCGCGGCGGCGACGGAGCGACCGAAGCGGCGGCCTGGCCGGGCCCGGCGGGCTCGTAACTGCTCAACGGCCCCGCGACGGCTCGGCGGCCGGAGCGCCCGCGGTCGAAAAGGTTGATAACGGCGACGACCGTCGCCTTCCGTATGGCGAGCGCCCTCGACGAAGACACCCAGCAGTCGATCGCGGAGGGCCGCGAGACGGCGAAGGCGTTCCTTCGATCGATCCAGAAGGATCTCCAGAAGGTGTTCGTCGTCTTCCTCATCGGCTTCCTCGCGACGTTCTGGGCGCTCCGAACGTACATCTGGGACCGGCTGCGGGAGGTGACCGAGTCCAACATGAGCGCCGCCGTCGCCGAGGAGGCGGACATCATCGCGACGACCCCGTTCGAAGTGATCCTCCTCCAGGCGAAGATCGGGCTGATCGTGGGCGCGATCGCCGCGATCCCGCCGCTGATCTACGTCACCCGCGACGAACTCCGCGCTCGCGGTATGTGGCCGCAGTCGCCGATCGCCCGCTGGAAGCTCGCGCTCCTCGGACTGCTCGCCGCGGGGCTGTTCTCCGCCGGCGTCGCCTACGGCGTCTTCGCCTTCTTCCCGCTGATGTTCGGCTTTCTCGCGGAGTTCGGGCTGGAGGCCGACATCCAGCCCACCTACGGGATCGTGATGTGGACTGAGTTCATCGTCTTCCTCTCCCTCTCGTTCGGCCTCGCCGGACAGATGCCGATGGTCATCACCGGGCTGTCGTACGCCGAGATCGTCCCGTACGAGACGTTCCGCGACAAGTGGCGCTACGCGGTCGTCGCCATCTTCGTGTTCGGCGCCGTCTTCTCGCCGCCGGACCCGTTCACCCAGCTACTGTGGGCGTTCCCGCTGGTCGCGCTGTACGGCTTCAGCCTCTACCTCGCGAAGCTCGTCGTCACGGCGAAACGGAGCTCCGACCGGATCGACGTGCTCGGCGCCGTGCGGAACCACTGGAACGTCGTCGGGGGCGCGACCGTCCTCGGTGGCGCGCTCGTGTACGGCTTCTACGAGTACGGCGGTCGAACCGCGGTCAACGACCTGCTCCGGCTCGCGGGGAGCACGCGGCGGTTCCTCGAACCGGGCGCCGGGCTCGGCGTCGACCCGACGACCGCGCTCGGCGTCTACGCGGCCGCGTGGGCGATCGCGTTCGCGGCCGTCGCGACGCTGTGGGCGGTGTACACCGACCTCGACACCGCGAGCGCGGGCTACCGGTACGGCGACCCGACCGCCATCGACGTGGGCGAACTCGACGCCGCGGGCGTGCGGGCGGCCCCCGCGGACGCGTTCGCCGAGATGGGCGAAGAGGAGTCGCTCGCGCTCGCGCAATCCGCGATCGACGACGACGACCCGGAGAAGGCGCAGGCGATCCTCGACCGCTTCGACGAGGCGAACGAGGGGAGCGACGGCGACAATGGCGCGGACGGCGACGGCGGCGCGGACGGCGACGGCGGCGCGGACGACGCCGGCGAGGACGGGCTCGTCGGGAACGTCCAGAACCGGACCTCGCGGGCGAGTTCGACGTTCCTCGCGGAGCTCACCGACGGCAACGAGGAGGAGGCCGAAGACGACATCGGCGGCTACTACACGGACCTCAAGTTCATCTTCGACTCGCTGCGCACGCGGTCGTTCCGGATCGTCGCGGTGTTCGGCGCCGTGATGGCGGCCGCGTTCACGTGGCTGTACCTCGGCGGGCTCGGAACGGTCCGGGGCGACCTCGAACGGCGCGTGCCCGCGGAGGTCGAGGGCGGGATCAACATCATCACGCTCCACCCGGTCGAGGCGCTCATCTTCATGGTGAAGTTCTCGGTGATGCTCGGGATCTTCGCCGCGTTCCCCGTGGCCCTCTACTACGCGTGGCCCGCGCTCCGCGAGCGCGGCTTCGTCGCCGGGCGGCTCTATCAGGTGTACCTGTGGGCGGGCGCGCTCGGCGCCGGGATGATCGGCGGCTTCGCGCTCGGGTACGCGTACATCGCCCCCGGGATCATCGGCTGGCTCGTCACCGACGCGCGCCTCGCGGACATGGTCATCACCTACCAGGTGAGCGACTTCCTCTGGCTCGTCATCTACACGACCATCGGGATCGGCTTCCTCGCGGACATCCCCATCGCGATGGTCCTGCTGAACAACGCCGGCGTCCCGTACCGCGTGTTCCGCGCCCGCTGGCGCGAGGTGACGATCGGGATCCTGCTCGTCGCGGCCGTGTTCACCCCCGCCGACGTGATCACGATGTTCCTCGCGACGATCCCGTTGATGTTGGCGTACGGCGTCGGCGTCGGCGTCCTCTTCCTCGTCACCTTCGGGGGGCGGCGGGACCTCTCTCCGCCCGCGGAGTTCGTCGGGGAGTGAGTCCCCGCACTCGGCGCGGCCGACGGCGAGAACGGGCGCTGCCGGTCCCCGCGACCGACGACTATTCCCGCGCGCGCCCGCAACGGACGAAGTGAAATGAGCAAGGACTACATCGAGGTCCGCGGCGCCGAGGAACACAACCTCAAGGACCTCGACGTCCGGATCCCGCGGGAGGAGTTCACCGTCGTCACCGGGCTCTCTGGCTCGGGGAAGTCGTCGCTCGCGTTCGACACCGTCTACGCAGAGGGACAGCGCCGCTACATCGAGTCGCTGTCGGCGTACGCGCGCAACTTCCTCGGACAGATGGACAAACCGCAGGTGGAGTCCGTCGAGGGGCTCTCGCCGGCGATCTCGATCGACCAGAAGAACGCGGCGAACAACCCACGGTCGACGGTGGGGACCGTCACCGAACTCCACGACTACCTCCGGCTGCTGTACGCCCGGATCGGCACCCAGTACGACCCCGTCACGGGCGAGGAGGTCGGCGAGCAGTCCGCCCAGGACATGGTGAAGCAGATCCTCGACCTGCCCGAGGGCACGCGGGCGAAGATCGCCGCCCCGGTCGTCCGCGACCAGAAGGGCGCCTTCGAGGACTTATTCGAGGAGCTGGTGAGCGACGGGTACAGCCGCGTCGAGATCGACGGCGAGCCCGTCGATCTCACCCTCGACGACCCCGACCTCGACGAGAACTACGACCACACGATCGACGTGATCGTCGACCGCGTTCGGGTGGCCCCGGACGCGCGCTCGCGGATCACCGACTCGGTCGAGACCGCCCTCGAGGAGGCGGGCGGCGTCCTCAAGCTGATCGTCCCCGACCCGCCCGAGGACGTTCCCTTCGCGTCGAACGCGCGCTCGACGGGATCGCTCGCGGCCGACGCCGACGGCGACGACCGCCTCGTCGTCGAGTTCTCCGAGGAGCTGGGCAACCCCAACTCCGACGTACAGTTCTCCGCGATCGAGACGCGCTCGTTCTCCTTCAACAGTCCGTACGGCGCCTGCCCGGAGTGCGAGGGGATCGGCTCGACGAAGGAGGTCGACGAGGACCTCGTCGTCGAGGACCCCTCGAAGCCGCTGAAGCACGTGTTCGAGCCGTGGAGCTACGACCGCACCTACTACTCGCGCCAGCTCGACAACGTCGCGGAGCACTTCGGCGTCGACCTCGACACGCCCTTCGAGGAGCTCGACGAGTCGATCCGGCGGCAGTTCCTCTACGGCACCGACGGGATGGTCCACTTCGAGTGGACGACGAAGAACGGCACGCGCGAGAAGACGGAGCGCTTCGAGGGCGTCATCCCCAACTTGGAGCGCCGCCACGTCGAGACCGACTCCGAGCGCGCCCGCGACCACATCGAGGAGTACATGGCCGTGACCACCTGTCCCGAGTGCGAGGGCACCCGACTGAAGGAGCAGTCGCGGCACGTCCTCGTCGCCGGCACGTCGATCACCGAGGTGAACGAGCTGTCGATCGCCGACGCCCGCGAGCACTTCGAGGGAATGGAGGCGGAGCTGAACGAGCGCGAGACGACGATCGCCGAGGAGATCCTGAAGGAGATCCGCGCGCGGCTCGGCTTCATGGAGGAGGTCGGGCTGGAGTACCTCACGCTCGACCGCGAGGCGTCGACGCTGTCCGGCGGCGAGAGCCAGCGCATCCGGCTCGCGACGCAGGTCGGCTCCGGGCTGGTGGGCGTCCTCTACGTCCTCGACGAGCCCTCCATCGGCCTCCACCAGCGCGACAACGACCGTCTGCTCGACACGCTCGAAGGGCTCCGCGACCTCGGCAACACGCTGCTCGTCGTCGAACACGACGAGGAGACGATGCGGCGCGCCGACGAGATCATCGACATGGGCCCCGGCCCCGGCAAGCGCGGCGGCGAGGTCGTCGCGCAGGGCGACTTCGACGAGGTGGTCGGGACCGACGAGTCGGTGACCGCCGACTACCTCGCGGGCCGGAAGTCGATCCCGGTGCCCGACGAGCGGCGCGAGCCAGACGGCGAACTCGTGGTGACGGGCGCGCGCCAGCACAACCTGAAGGACCTCGACGTGCCGATCCCGCTCGGCACGTTGACGACCGTCACCGGCGTCTCCGGCTCGGGGAAGTCGACGCTCGTCAACGACATCCTCTACAAGGGGCTGGCGCGAGAGATGAACGACAACACCTCGGTCGATCCCGGCGCACACGACGCGATCGAGGGGCTCGACGGGGTCGAGACGGTGCGGCTCATCGACCAGTCGCCGATCGGGCGGACGCCGCGGTCGAACCCCGCGACGTACACGGACGTGTTCGACCACGTCCGAGAGCTGTTCGCGGAGACGAAGCTCTCGAAGCGCCGCGGCTACGAGAAGGGCCGCTTCTCGTTCAACGTGAAAGGCGGCCGCTGTGAGGAGTGCGGCGGGCAGGGGACCGTCAAGATCGAGATGAACTTCCTCTCGGACGTGTACGTCCCCTGCGAGGAGTGCGGCGGCGCCCGCTACAACGACGAGACGCTCGACGTGGAGTACAAGGGGAAGACCATCGCCGACGTGCTCGACATGAGCGTCGCGGAGGCGTACGACTTCTTCGAGAGCCACCGCGGGCTCGAACGCCGCCTGAAACTGCTGAAGGACGTGGGGCTCGGCTACATGGAGCTGGGCCAGCCCTCCACCACCCTCTCGGGCGGCGAGGCGCAGCGCGTCAAGCTCGCCGAGGAGCTCGGCAAGCGCGCGACCGGCGACACGCTCTACCTGCTCGATGAGCCGACGACGGGGCTCCACAAGGAGGACGAGCGCAAGCTGATCGACGTGCTCCACCGCCTCGTCGACGCCGGCAACACCGTGGTCGTCATCGAACACGAGCTCGACCTCGTGAAGAACGCCGACCACGTGATCGACCTCGGCCCCGAGGGCGGCGACGGCGGCGGCGAACTCGTCGCGAGCGGTACCCCCGAGGAGATCGCTCGGGAAGACGCCTCGCACACCGGGCGCTACCTCCGCGACATGCTGCCCGACGTGGA
Source organism: Halorubrum sp. CGM4_25_10-8A (assembly GCF_005435025.1). Classification (NCBI taxonomy): domain Archaea; kingdom Methanobacteriati; phylum Methanobacteriota; class Halobacteria; order Halobacteriales; family Haloferacaceae; genus Halorubrum; species Halorubrum sp. CGM4_25_10-8A. The sequence continues at coordinate 241,742 of NZ_SGTX01000004.1, forward strand.
CCTCGACGGCCCCCGCGACGACCGTCGGAAGCCCGCGGTCGCGGACGACGACTGAGCGGCGTCTGTGGCGGCTTTCGGGGCGAAATTGGGAAAAGAACTTTTGCTCGACATCGCTTGACACACGGTCATGGAACGACGGTCGTTCCTCTCCGTTGGCGGCGCAGCGGTCCTCGCGCTCGCGGCCGGGCGCTCCTCCACCGCCGAAGGCGCCGGCGGTCCCGCGGCGGCGGTCGAGGCGTACTACCGGCGGGCGAGCGCGAGCGAAGACGCAGAGGCGTTCGCGGCGGACGTTCCGGCGCTCGCGCACCCCGTCTCCCCGCTCTCGACGCTCGCCGAGGACGTGCCGATGGCGTTCGACACCACGGTGAGACAGGAGCTCGCCGACGCCGCGGTCGTCGAGGAGAACGTCTCGGCCGACCGGATCCGCTCGATATCCGGATTCCTGTCGGCCTCGCTCACCGACGAGGAGCTGGAGTCGATCGCCGCGGAGAACGCGGTCGTCTCGGCGACCGTCGTCGGTGGCGACGGGGGCGAGTTCGAGCGTCGGTGGCTCGTCGCGACCGACGACGGCGAGTGGGGCGTCGTGTGGCCCGGCGAACCGGAGGGACCGGTGACGGTCGTCAGGGAGTACTACCGGCGGGCGGGCGAGGCCGAGAGCGCGGCGGCGTTCGCCGACGACGTCCGGGAGCTCTCGCACCCCGCGTCGCCGCTGGGCGAGGTGGCGGCGGACGTGCCGGGCCTCTTCGACGGCGCGCGGCGTCAGGGGCTCGTCGAGGCCGCCGTCGTCGCCGAGGACGTGGACGCCGAGCGCGTCCGGAGCGTCTCGGACTTCTTCGCCGGGGCCGCGGACGACGAGACGATCGAGACCGTCGCCGCGGAGAACGCGGTCGTCTCGGTGACAGTCACCGACGGCGACGGCGACGAGTTCGAACTGGAGTGGCTCGCCGCGACCGCGGACGGCGAGTGGCGGCTCGTCTGGCTCTGAGGGTGCGATCGTAACCGGGACGACGCGGCGCCGAGGCCGTCGCGTTACCCCGCCGTCGGCCGACGGCCGGGCGATCCGACGGCTCTCGCAACGACGAGGAGCGCGATCAGGTCGACGGTGAGCGCCGCGATGGAACCGAAGCGGAACAGGATCAAGAGACCCAGTACCGCCACGGCGAGCCCGACGGCCGCGCGACGGGCGCGGTCACGGTCGGGGAGCAAGCGGGACACCTGAGCGCCGACGCCGACCTGCGCCGCGAAGAGGAGGACGCCGAACGGGGACACGGCTGGCATACGGCTCGATTCCGACCGAGCCTGTATGAATATGTCGGCGGGGCGACGAACGCCCGGACGGGGCGTGGGTCGGGGCGACCGCCTCGCGGCGGTGTCGGAGCGGCCGAGGCGACCCCCGCGACCCGCATCTTGATGCCGCGGCGCGCCGTCGCCCCGGTCATGCGAGAGATCACGACGGACGACGTCCCGGAAGCGCTCGGCCCGTACTCGCAGGGGATCGTCTCGGGCGACACGGTCCACGTCTCCGGGAAGACGGGCGTGGACCCCGACACGGGGGAGGCGCCCGACTCGGTCGGCGAACAGACGACGCAGACGCTCGAAAACGTCGCCGCGATTCTGGAGGCGGCCGGGACGACCCCGGACGCGATCGTGTCGGCGACCGTCTACCTCACCGACATGGACGACTACGACGCGGTGAACGAGGCGTACCGGTCGTTCCTCTCGGAGCCGTACCCGGCGCGGACCTGCGTCGAGGTGTCTCGGCTCCCCGCGCCGCTCGACGTCGAGATCACGGTCACGGCGGAGCTCGACGGCGGCGACTGAGTTCTCGGGGCGGGGGGAGACCCGCTCCCGGCTCAGAACTTCTCCAACAGGTCGCCGTAGAACTCGCCGCCGCGGTCGTCCGCGAGCTTCTCGACGATGAGCTCCGGCGTCGACCGCGCGAGGTGCCCCTTCTTCGGCGAGCGGTTCACGCGGAGTTCGCCGTCGACGAGCCCCGCGGCCTCGATGCCGTCGACCGCGACTTCGAAGTCGGCGGCGGCGCGGATCTCGCGGGCGAGGTGCGAGACGAAGACGGCGGTCGCGTCCTGGTCGTCGAGCGCCTCCAAGATGCCCGCGATGATCTTCGCGGAGGCGCCCGGCTCGGTGATGGATTCGAGTTCGTCCACCAAGACCAGCCGACCGTCGGCGCCGTCGACGAGGTCGCCGAAGTCCCGCAGCGTCGCCTCGAACGCGCCGGCGTCGAGGGTGCCCTGCGACTTCGCGTAGTAGTGGATCTCCTCGAACCGCTCGACGGTCGCCGACTCGGCCGGCACGGGCATCCCCATCTGCGCGAGCACGACGACCAGCGCGACCAGATCGAGCGTCGAGGTCTTCCCGCCGGAGTTCACCCCGGAGAGCAGCGTCGCGCCCGACACGCCGTAGTCGACGGGCTCGACATCGGCGAAGTCGACGTCGAGGAGCGGGGAGCGACCGCCCTCGATGCGGAAGCCGGCGGGCGGGGCCTCGCCGCCGTCGTCGCCCGCCGGCTCGACCACCTCGGGCAGCGTACAGTCGAAGTCGCGCGCGAACCGCGCGACGGCGAGCTCGACGTCGAGCTCCAGGGCGTCGCGGACCAGCTCCTCGACCGGCTGGCGGAGGTCCCCGAGGTCGCTCGCGAGGTCGGCCTTCAGCTTCGCCGCCCGGCGGTCCCGGGCCGCGGAGAGCTCGGTCCGGAGCCGCGAGACGGCGCTCTCGTCGTGGTCGACCGGGAAAGATGGGTCGCCGCCGAAGACGCGCTCCGCGAGCTCCGCCTCCTCGGGTTCCAGTCGGAGCGCGTCGGCGAGGTGTTCGCGGGCGGCGTCGACGGCCGCGTCGTACTCGTCGGCGAGCTCGCGGTCCAGCAGGGAGTCCACGCGGGCGCCCTGCTCGACGAGGGAGAGGAAGTCGGTCCCCTCGATGGTGACGTCGCGCTCGCGGATCGCCTCGCGCAGCCGGTCGTCGGCGACGGAGGCGGCCGTCGACACCGCGGCGTCGAGGTCGTCGACGGCGGCGGTGAGTCGGTCCAGCTCCGCGTCGCCGGCGATCGTGCCGTCGTCGTCGAGCCGCGAGAGCGCGTCGCGCAGGCGGTCGAGGGCGACCGGAGGGCCGCCGCCCGAGACGGGGTCGCCGGCCGCCGCGGCCGCCTCGTGGACCGCCGCGGCCGCCTCCAGCCGGTCGCGGTTCTCGGCGAAGAAGGCGAGCAGCCGCTCGGGCACCGTCTCCGCCGGCGCCTCCAGCGCGTCCGGCCGCACGCTCACGTCGCCCTCCACGTCGAGCCCGGCGAACGACTCGTCCAAGACGATCACGGACGCGTACGAGCGGCCCAGCTCGGAGACGTCACGCGCGTCCTCGACGGTCTCGACGGAGAGCTCGGGGACCTCCGCCTCGGCGCGCGCGAGCGTCTCGGCGTCGGCCGTCGCGAGGCAGCGGTCGCGGACGCGGACGGTCGGGGGGTCCGACAGGGGCGCGCAGTCCGCGAGCGCCTCGCGGACCGCCGGGTCGGGGTCGCGGTCGGCCGCGTCGGCGGCGAACGACTGCGCCTCCGCGATCCGCGAGGCGGACGCGCTCGGGTAGAACGTCTCCAGCCGCTTCGCCGCGTAGTCGGTGACGGTGCGCTCGCGCAGCAGGTCGATCGCCTCCCGGTACAGCTCGCGGGCGCGGTCGGTGGCCAGCACGCGACCGTCGTCGCCGTGGCGGCGCCGGATCGCTCCGCGAGCGATGCGGGCCGCGCGGGCCTCGTTGACGCCCGGCGCGCGGGCGATGGCGGCCACGTCGCCGGACTCGACGGTCGCGACCGGGTCGTCGAGTTCGCGCAGCGAAGCGGCCGTCTTGGCGCCGACGCCGGGGATCGCCTCCAGCTCCATCTACCCGCCGGTATCACGGCAACGGTGTAAAGCGTGCGGGTCGCTCCCGCGGATCCCCGGGGCGTCCGGCGGGTCGGGGGCGGCGCGCGTCTCAGAGCGAGGACCAGCGCGCCGGGTGCGACGCCCTTTTTCGCGCTCGTCGCCAACGCCTGCCATGAGTCAGGACGCGCGTGCCGTCGGCGACGGGTCGCTCGACCCCGAGGCGGCGGCGAAGGCGGCGACCGCCCGCGAGGCGCTCGGCGAGCGCGACGGGGTGCTCGTCGCGTTCTCGGGCGGCGTCGACTCCGCGGTGGTGGCCGCGCTGGCGACGGAGGCGCTCGGCGACGACGCCGTGGCGTGTACCGCCCGCAGCGAGACGCTCCCCGCGGCGGAGCTCGACGACGCGAAGCGAGTCGCCGACGAGATCGGGGTCCGCCACGAGACGGTGACGTTCTCCGAGCTCGACGACCCGAACTTCGTCGCCAACGACGGCGACCGGTGTTACCACTGCCGGACCATGCGGCTCGGCCGGATGTACGAGACCGCGAAGGAGCTGGGGATCGACACCGTCTGCGACGGGACGAACGCGGACGACCCCGGCGAGGGGCACCGACCGGGGCTCCGCGCGGTCGAGGAGCTCGACGTGTTCTCGCCGCTGCTCGACGCCGGGATCACGAAGGCGGAGGTCCGCGCGATCGCCGAGTCTCGCGACCTCTCCGTGGCCGACAAGCCCTCGATGGCGTGTCTCTCCTCGCGGATCCCGACCGGGCTGGAGGTCACCGAGGAGCGGCTGACCCGCGTCGAGAAGGCGGAGCGGGTGCTCCGCGAGTGGGGCTTCGAGGGGTTCCGGGTTCGCGACCACGACGGCCTCGCACGCGTCGAGATCGCCCCCGACGAACTGGAGCGCGCGCTCGACCCGGCCTTCGCCGACGCCGTCCACGAACACCTCACCGACCTCGGCTTCGAGTACGTCACCCTCGACATGGCCGGCTACCGAACCGGGAGCGTGAGTCCGGGCGGCGAGGAGGTGGGCGACGGGGATGCGGGCGACGAGAACTCCGACAACGCGAACGGAGAGCCCGCCGGGAGCGACGCGGCGGACGACGGCGCCGACCTCGGGCGGCGGTACCCGCGCTGAGGCGCCGGCGACCGCCGAGAGCGGCACCGGCGCCGGAATGAGGGCGGCGTTATCACCGGAGAGAACCCGGCGGGAACGCTTATAACCCGTGTTACTAAAGCGACACCTATGCGGGAGGCACAGACGCTGGCGGTGATCGCCGGCGGCGTCGGGGGGGCCGTCGGGGCGTTCGTGGGCGTCGCGATCGGCGGCTCGGCGCTCTCGGTGACGATGACCACCCTCGGGGTCGCCACCGTGGTCGGCGTCGGCGTCATCGCGAGCGCGGTCATCGCCGGCGACGTGGAGTTCCTCGCCGACGCTGACGGCGAGTGAGGAGGGCGGCGCGAGCCGCTGCGACGCGGCCGAAAGGGGCCGGGCGGGCGCGAGTTCGGAGTACCGTTCAAATGCGAGTTTCACGTAAACTGACGCGATGGCCGCTGCGGCGTCGTTCTGGGAGGAGTGCGACCGATACCACGAGCTCGCGGAGCGGTTCCAGCGCGGCATCGAGATCACCCACCCCGATCGGCTCACCGGGCGGAGCGGCTACTACAGCGAGTGCGGCTGCGCCTGGTGCGCCGAGGAGGTCAGGTACTTCGAGTACCGCGGCGAGCGGCTGTGAGCGGGCCGTGTCCGAGAGGCGCTCCCGCCGGTGAAAATCGGGGGCGACCGCGCGCTTCAAGGCCCCGCCGCGACGAACGGACGCCATGAGTCTCATCGCGTTCGACTTCGACGGGACGCTCTCCGACTCCGAGATGACGGTCCTGCTCGCGGAGCGGGCGGGCGTCGCCGACGAGGTCGCCGAGATCACCGAGCGGGCGATGAACGACGAACTCAGCTACGCCGAGAGCCTCTACCGGCGCGCGGAGCTGCTGGAAGCCCTTCCCGAGGCGGAGGTCGAGGACGCGTTCGACGCGGTGCGGATCCGGCCCGGCGCCGCGCGTCTCATCGAGCGCCTCCGCGACGAGGGGCACCACGTCGCCGTCCTCACCGGGGGGTTCGAGCGCGGCGTCGAGGCGGCGCTCGCTCGCGAGGGGGTCGCCGTCGACACGATCGTCGCCAACCGACTGCCGACCGGACCGGACGGCGCCCTCACCGGCGAGGCGGAGGGACCGCTGATCGAGGGGACGAAGGACGACGCGCTCGCCGACCTCGCGGCCGAGGTCGGCGTCCCGATGCGCGAGACGGTGGCGGTCGGCGACGGCGCGAACGACCTCCCGATGCTGGAGGTCGCGGGCCTGGCGGTCGGCTTCGTCCCGAAGTCCGCGGTGCGGCCGGTCTGTGATTCGGTCGTCGCCTCCATGTACCGGCTGGGGAAGGTGCTGGAGGCGCACGGCGTCCTCGCGGCCGGGGACTGATCACCGAACCGGTTCGGGCCGGCGATACCTGACCACGTTGGGCTGAAGGGTTAAACAGAAACGGGGGCGATATGTTGGCATGAGCGTCTTCGCCGGGGTGGTCCGATGCTACCGACGCTGACGTATCTCCAGTTTCACCTCGTCTTCAGTCTCCCCGTGCTGGCGCTGCTGTGGTACCTCGCCCCGCGGTACGAGGCGACGCGGCAGCGCCGGGCGGTCGGTGGGATCGCGATCCTCGTCGCCATCGCGTACGCCTACACCACCCCGTGGATCAGCTACATGATCCGCCGGGGCGCCTGGGGGTACGCGGACGGCGCCGTCGTCGCGCGGGCGCTCTCGATCCCGCTCGGCGAGTACCTGTTCTTCGCGATCCAGACGATCGTGGTCGCGTTCGCGCTCCACCGGATCGGTTTCGATCCGACGTTCCGCGAGGGCGACTTCGACCGCGTGCCCCGGGCCGCCGGCGTCCTCGTCGGCCTCGCGATGGTCCCGATCGGGCTGGGGCTCGCGTGGCTCGACCCGTCGTTCCTGTACCTCGGCGGGCTGATCGCGTGGGTCGGGCCCGTCCTCGCGCTCCAGTGGGGCGTCGGCGGCGGCTACCTCGCGCGCACGCCGCGGCTGTGGATCACGGCGACGCTCGCCCCGGCGGCGTACTTCTGGGTCGCCGACCGGATCGCGATCGGCATGGGGACGTGGTACCTCTCGCCGGAGTTGACGACCGGGATCGCGGTCCTCGGCCTCCCGATCGAAGAGATGCTGTTCTTCGTCGCCGCGGGAGTGATGACGATCAACGGCCTCGTCTTGTTCGAGTGGGTGCTCGACTGGAACGACCGCCGCCGGGCGGCGGCGGACGCTGTCGCCGGCGCCGGGTCGGAGCCCGAGCGGGACGTTCGCGGCCCCGAGTCCCCGGCCGACCCGGACCCGGACGTAGTCGATGACTGAGGCGTCGGAGGCGTCGCGGAGCGCGGCGGACGCCCGGTCCGTCGCGACCGCGGGACGCGGGGCCGACGAGAGCGTCGGCGACGGGCGCGACGCCGACCCGGCGGCCGAGCGGGTCGACCGGTGGTTCGCGCGACGTCCGGCGCTGGCGCTGGCGGCGCTGTTGCCGGTCGGCGCCGCGACCCCCCTGTTTCCGGTCGAACTCGGCGTCGCGACGTTCGCGCTCGGCACCCTCGCCGTCGGGATGGCGCACGGCGCAGTGGACCACCTCGTCCCCCTACGGGCCGCGCCGGGCGTGTCGCTCCGGCGGTCGATCGCGGTCGTCTCCGTCGGCTACGCGGTCCTCGGCGGGGCGGTCGTCGCAGCGTTCTTCGCCGCGCCCGTCGCCGCGTTCGTCGGGTTCATCGCGCTCACGTGGCTCCACTGGGGGCAGGGCGACGTGGCGACGCTCGCGATCGCGGGCGTCGACCACCTCCCCACCTCGGCCGAGCGCTGGCTGGCGCTTATCGTCCGGGGCGGCCTCCCGATGGGCGTCCCGCTCCTCGCGCACCCCGAGGAGTACCGGCTGGTGGCCGAGTGGATCGTCGGCCTGTTCCTCGTCGACGGGGGCGCGGCCGCGACGGCCGTCGGCCCCCTGTTCGCGCCCGCGGTCCGCGCCGGGGTCGGCGTCGGGATGGCGGCCGCGACGCTGGCGTCGGTCGGGCTCGGCTACCGGCGGGTTCGGAGCGGGCGCGACGCCGGCGGCTGGCGCCGCGACGCCGGCGAGCTGGCCGTGCTGTGGGCGTGGTTCCTGCTCGCCGCGCCGGTGTTCGCGATCGGGGTGTACTTCGCGCTGTGGCACGCGCTCCGGCACGTCGGCCGGCTCGTCCTCGTCGACCCAGCGGCGGCGAGCGCGGCGTCGGCCGGCGACGCGGTCGGCGCGCTCGCCCGCTTCGGGCGCGACGCGGCGCCGCTCACGCTCGGCGGGTTCCTCGTGGTCGGCGCGGTCGGCGTCTCGGTCCCCGCGGGCGTGGCGGCGCCGGGCGACCTGCTCGCCGTGTCGCTCGTCGCCATCGCCGCCATGACGCTCCCGCACGTCGTCGTCGTGGCGTGGCTCGACCGGCGGGAGGGAGTCTGGCGGCCGGGCGCCGGGGCCTGATCGGCGCCGACCGGAGGCGGCCGGTGCCGGCACCGCACCGCTCTTGGTCGGCGACGGCGTCCGTCCGGTAGATGGACGAGATCGCGATCCGCGAGCCGCGACCGGGCGACGCCGAGCCGCTGGAGGCGCTCATCACCTCTCATTTCACCGAGGGGAGCTCCTACGGCGTGGACCTCGGGATCGACGACCCGACGTACCACGTGCTGGTCGCGGTCGAGGGGGACGCCGTCGAGTCGGCGGGAGACGCGGTTGACGGCGAGAGTGACCGAACCGACGCTGTCGACGGCGAGGGCGACCGGGACGGCGCGATCCTCGGCGTCATGGCGCTCCGCGAGTTCACCGATCCGACCGCCGTCGCCGACGAGATGTACTTCTTCGACGACCCCGACCTGCTGCCCGCCGCGGAGCGGTACGGCCACCTCGAAATGGGGTACGTCAGGGAGGGCGCGACGGGTCGGGGGATCGGCAGTCGGCTGCTCGGTCGCCTCCACGAGGCCGGCGCGGAGCGGGGCGTCGACCTGTTCCTCGCGGACTCGTGGTACCACGGCGGCGACGACTCCCCGGAGAAGCTGTTCGACGCGCACGGCTACGAGACGATCCACCGCGACCCGATCGAGCGCCCCGCGGCGGAGTGCCCGAAGTGCGAGGAGACGTGTACCTGCGAGGGCGCGCTCGCCGTGCGGCGCGTCGCGGGCGACGCGACCGACGCGGAGGCGAGCCGGTCGTGAACCACGACCGCGTCCACGCCAGGGAACCGTCGCACCACGTCGACCAGTGGTCGGTCGGCGTCGTCGAATCGATCGGCGAGCGCGACGGCCACTGCGTCGTGACGGTGCGGCCGATCGTGCCGGAGAGAGAGGCGGGAGGAGATGAAGCGGTGGCAGACGGGGACCGCGGCGAGCCCGTCGAGTTGACGCTCACGCTCGCCGTGCGGGACCTGTTCGTGAGCCGGCTCCCGATCGACGACGGCGAGTCGCCGGTCGGCGAGCGCGTCTGGTACCGGGAGCGGGGCGGGTGAAGGAGGGACGAGCGGAGCGGGCCGTCGCTACTCTAGCTGGTGGTAGTCCAGCTCGTGGCCCTCGTCGAGGGCGGCCTGGACGGCGTCGCTCGGCTGATCGACCGGTTCGGTGCGGAGCGTCATGCCGCCGACGTCGGCCGCGTCGAAGTAGACGTTGCGCCGCCAGTCGGGGTCGGTGTCGGGGTCGGTGTCGGGGTGGTCGGTGCGGTAGTGCGCGCCGCGCGACTCCTCGCGTTCGAGCGCGCCGCGGAGGACCGCCTCGGCGGCGACAAGCATGAAGCCGGCGTCGACGGCGAGCTCGAACGACTCGCTGGTGACCGGCCCGACGCGCATGTCCGCGGCGCGGTCGCGGACGGCGGCGAGGCGGTCGAGCCCCTCGCGGAGCGACGACTCGTCGCGGAGGATGCCCGCGTGCTCCCACATCAGCTCGCGGAGGTCTGCGAGCACCGCGTCGACCTCGTTGGCGCCGTCGTTGTCCGCCATCGCGCGCAGGTCGCGGAGGTGCGGCTCGACGGTCTCCTCGCGGAGGGCGTCGGGCACCTCGCCCGGGCCGTCGACGCGGTCGGCGATCCGCTCGCCCGCGACGACGCCGTACGCGACCGTCTCGGCCAGCGAGTTGCCGCCGAGGCGGTTCGCGCCGTGAACGCCCGCCATCGTCTCCCCGATGGCGAAGAGGCCGTCAACGTCGGTCTCGCCGTGGTCGTCGACGGCGACGCCGCCCATCCCGTAGTGGGAGGTCGGCGCGACCTCGACGGGCTCCTCGGCCATGTCCACGCCGAGGTCTTGGAACCGCTCGTACATTCTGGGGAGCCGCTCCTCGATGAAGTCGGCGTCGCGGTGAGAGATGTCGAGGTAGACGCCGCCGTGCTCCGTGCCGCGCCCCTCGCCGATCTCGCGGGCGATGGCGCGGGCGACCACGTCGCGGGCGTCGAGCTCCATCTGGTCCGGAGAGTAGCGCTCCATGAACCGCTCGCCCTCGGCGTTGAACAGGCGGCCCCCCTCGCCGCGGACGGCCTCGGTCACGAGGCGGCCGCTCCACGGCGCCCACTCGGGGTCGGCCTCGTCGACGGCCATCCCCGTCGGGTGGAACTGCATGAACTCCATGTCCATCAGCGACGCGCCGGCGTCGAAGGCCAGCGCCGCGCCGTCGCCGTTGTTCTCGTCGTCGCGGGAGGTGTGCCGGTTGTAGATCGCCGCGTGGCCGCCGGCGGCGAGAACGACGGTGCCCGCGTTGAACAGTACGAACTCGCCGTCGTCCATGTCGAAGCCGACCGCACCGTGGACGGCCTCGCCGTCGGAGACCAGCTTCGTGATCATCACGTTCTCGCGGTAGGGGACCGACAGCGCCTGCGCGCGGTCGACGAGCGTGTTCAGCAGCGACTCGCCGGTGTGGTCGCCGGCGAAGGCGGTCCGGCGGAACGACTGCGCGCCGAAGAACCGCTGGTCGATCGCGCCGTCGTCGGTGCGGGAGTACGCCATCCCCCAGTCGTCGAGCTCGCGGAGCCGCTCGGGCATCTGCGCGGTCACTGTCTCGACCTTCCCGGGATCGTTGATCAGGTGGCCCTCGTTGAGGGTGTCCGCCGCGTGGATCGCGGGCGAGTCCTCGGGGTCGTGGGTCCCGAGCGCGCCGTTGATCCCGCCCCGAGCCCACGTGGTGTGGGCGTCGCCGTGTCCGCGCTTCCCGAGGACGAGCACGTCGTCGACGCCGCGCTCGGCGAGTTCGATCGCCGCGCGCGCGCCGGCGGCGCCGGCGCCCACGACGAGGACGGACACGTCCTCTCGCGCGTACTCGACCGGCTCGTCAGTCGGGGCTCGTTCGTCCATGTTCGAACGGAGGGTCCGGAGACGGGTAAGCCTCACGCGCGTGTGCGTGCGCGCGAGAAGGCGGCGCGAACACACGACCGAGGACGGTCGGCGCGTCCCCTATCGCTCCGCGTCCCAGCCGGGCGTGCCGGGCGCGCCGGCGTCGTCCTCGACGACGCGGGCGAGGCGGTCGCGCGCGTCGCGGTCGAGGCCGACCCGCTCGCCGTCGGCGCCGGCGCGCTCCGTCCACTCGCGGATCGCGGACCCGACCCACGAGTCGGCCTCGCGGGCGTCGTCCCGAGCCTCGGCCATGCGGTCGCGCGTCACCGACAGCGATCCGGGGCGAGAGCCGACGGCGGCGCCGGCGAAGCGGGCGCGGTCGTCGGCTCTCGCCCCGCCGTCGCGGAGCCGGGCGACGACGCCGTCGAGGTCCTCCGGGTCGGGGTACGCGAACACCGTCGCGCCGAGCGCCTGCGGGCCGAACGCGGGCGCCGGGAGGTCGTCGGCCGGCTCGTCGTCGAGGAGCCGGTCCCCGCCCCCGGCGGCCTCGACGCGCTCGCACTCGGTCTCGGCGTCGAGTTCGAGGTTGTGACCCGGGTAGCTCGAACAGGTGCGCGGGTAGCGGTCGTCGCCGTGGATCCGGCACTGGAGCGTCGTCGGGTCGAGGAAGGCGCAGGCGCCGAGCCAGCGCGGCTCGTCGGTCCCGATCGGTGCGACCGGTTTGGGGGGCTTCCGGAGGCCGACGACGAAGACGGGGCGGCCGTCGATCGCGGCGAGGTCGGTCCCGTCGATCCGAACGCGCTCGTCGCGCTCGGCCGGCTCGAACAGTCGGGGGACCAGGGCGTCGCCCAGGCCGTCGTCGACGATGCCTACGACCTCGTCGCGGGTGAGCGGGACGAGGTCGTAGGTGTCGTCGAGCGGGGGACGAGGCCCGGTGCGGTCTGAGCCCGCCGCGGCCGGATCGAGCGGACGCCAGTCGACGCAGCAGCCGGCGCAGCCCTCACAGCGGAGTTCCATACGGCCCTGCCAACGGTTCGCAGTGTGATAAGTTGTCGGCGGAACGCGAACCGGACGCGAACCGAGTCCGGACGGAACGCGAACCGGACGCATCCCGGACCCGGACCGTTTTGCCGACCCCGGCCGAACGTCGTCACGAGATGGACTCGGAACGGGCGGAACTCGGGCGGCTCGCGGTCCGGATCGTCCGAGAACACGAGGCCGCGGCGGTGACGCCGGGGGTGGTCGTCCAGCGGCTGGCGGTCGAGTACGACCGCGAACACGAGTACAGCGAGGTGTTCGACCTGCTCCACGAGCTGGAAGAGACGGGCGAGCTCGTATACCACAACGGGGAGTACAACGAGTTCGCCGCGCCCGAGTGACCCCGAGGGACGCCGCCTCAGAGCTCGCCCTTCGTGCTTGGCGTGTCGCTGCGGCGCTCGTCGAGCCGGGTGGCGTCGTCGAGCGCGCGCGCCAGCGCCTTGAACAGCGCCTCGACCTCGTGGTGGGCGTTGTCGCCGCGCTCGACCGCGGCGTGGAGCGTCAGCCCGGCGTTGTGGGCTACGGAGAGCGCGAAGTGGTCGGCCATGACGCTGGTGAACTCCCCGACAGACTCCTGTGAGAACTCTCCGGAGAACTCGTAGTACGGCCGCCCTGCCACGTCGACGACGACGCTCGCGACCGCCTCGTCGAGCGGGACGCGGCGGTCGGCGTACCGCCGGATCCCGCGCTTGTCGCCGAGCGCCTCGTCGAACGCCTCGCCGAGGCAGATCGCCACGTCCTCGACGGTGTGGTGGTCGTCGATGTCGAGGTCGCCGTCGCAGCGGACCGTGAGGTCGAACAGGCCGTGCTTCGCGAACGATTCGAGCATGTGGTCGTAGAAGCCGACCCCCGTGTCGACCTCGCTGTCGCCGTCGCCGTCGACCGCGAGCGTGAGTTCGATGGTCGTCTCGCTCGTCTCGCGGGTGACGGCCGCGGTCCGGTCGTGGTCGCTCATACCGGCCTGTCGCGGGGGATTCGTAAGTCGGTTGCGGGTGTGGCGGGGTTCCGGATCCGCGAGAGAGGAGCGGACGTGGTGCGGGAGTCGAGGGAATGGTTATAAACGGGGGTGCGGTGGCGCGTGCCTGCGAGCGGTCGCCACCGGCGGCCGCGAGGCAGCGCGCGCGAGGGACGCGGCGACCGGAGCGAAGCGGAGGGAGCCGCGAGGCTGGGGAGGTGTGAGGCGCGGTTGCGGTGCGGTCGGGTGGGAGTCAAAGGGGCAGCCGCGAGGACGAAGCACGACGACGTAAGCACTGGAGCGAGGGAGCGAACGGAGTGAGCGACCGAGTGAAGCGCGCAACGAGGCGCGCGAGTCCTCGCGGCTGGGGCTTTGGCGGTGTTCGCCGGCGATCCGCAGTCAGTTATTATAAGCAATCAACGGTAAATGCGAAGTCGATTTAAATCTCGTCCGCCGCGTCCTGCGCCTCGCGCAGCGTGAACTCGCCCTCGTATAACGCGGTGCCGACGACGACGGCGGCCGCGCCGGCCTCTTTTAAATCAATAACGTCCTCGACCGTCGCCACGCCCCCGGACGCGATAACCGGGATATCCACGGCCTCGACGACGCTCGCGACCGCCTCGCGGTCGATCCCATCCAGCTGCCCCTCCACGTCGACGTTCGTGAAGAGGATCGCGCCGGCCCCCAGTTCCTCGTAGCGGGCGGCGGCCTCGGCGGGGTCGAGCCCGGTCCCCTCGGTCCAGCCAGAGACGACGACCTCGCCGTCCTTCGCGTCGAGGCTGACGACGACGCTCCCCGGGTGGGTCTCGTCGATCTCCGCGACGATATCCGGGGTCTCGACCGCCGCGGTCCCGAGGATGACGCGGTCGAGCCCCAAGTCGAGCAGCGCGCGCGCGCCCTCGGCGGCCCGGATGCCGCCGCCGAGCTGGAGGCCGACCGCGTCCGCGCCGTCGCCGCCGACCGCGTCCACGACCGACTCGATCGCGCCGGCGTTGACGCGCTCGCCCTCGAACGCGCCGTCGAGATCGACGAGGTGGAGGGTTTCGGCCCCCGCCTCGACCCAGCGCTCGGCGGCCGCGACGGGGTCGCCGTAGCGCTTGCCCGTCCCGCGCTCGCCGCCGACCAGCTGGACGACCTCGCCGTCCTGTACGTCGACGGCGGGGATCACTTCGAACTCCGAGAAGTGGCTCATACAGGACTGAAGCCCGCGACGGCGATTAAACGGGTCGGTTCGAGGCGGAAGGAGGGCCGAGCGGGGGGCTTCGGGGGGCCGTCGGCTCACACCACCGAGATGAGCAACTGCGAGACGTCCTCGTCGTAGGCGGCGGGGTCGGTCGCGAGCGCCTCGGCGCTCTCGGCGCCGGCGAGCCGTCGCACAGCGCTCTCGGCGTCGATCGAGTCCGGCAGCGCCGCGTCGAAGGCGTCGAGAAGGGGATCGGTCGGATACGCGCCGCCGGCGACGATCACGTCGGTTCCGTCGTGCCAGACGCCGAGGCGGGCCCCGATGTCGAGGGGTCGATCGAGTCCCGCGGCGGTCCCGTCCGGGAGCGGGACCTCGCCGTCGAGCGCGTACTCGCCGGTCAGCCGCCACACGGTCGCCGTGTTGCCGGACCGGACGGTGGAGATCCCCTCGTCGGCGATTTCGACGTTCTCGATGCCGGCGCTCCGGAGCTGCCCGCGGAAGGCGTCGGTCGCGGCCGCCTCCACCTCGCGCATGATCCGCTCGCGGCCGATCTCGGCCGGGAGTCGGTCGACGGCGGGCCGGAGGTCGATCCGCGTCGCGAAGAAGACGACCGGCGACCCGGACCCGCCGAGCGTCTCGGCGAGCGCGTCCGCGACGGGCGCGTACTCGTAGATTCCCGTGTGTTCGAGCGCCCGGACGGTGACGGGACCGTACGACCGCTCGAACACCGTCCGCTCGAACTCGTCGGTCCGTCGCCAGTCGTCGACCCGGTCGCTCGTCACCTCGGGGGCCGGGACTGGCCCGTCGCGGGCGCCGAGACAGCCGGCGAGCCCGGCGACGCCGACCGCCGCGCCGCCGGCGATCAGGCGGCGTCGGGTGGTCGTCTCGCGTGGGGGCGGCGTCGCCGCAGATCCGTTCGTCGGACGCTGCTTCATACGAATTCGACGGCCGCGACGGGGAAATCGGTGTCGCCCCGACCCGGATCCCTTATGTAACCACCGAGTACAACAACCGAGTGATGACCGACGACGAAAGCAGGACACGGCGGCGACGCGCTCGGCCACACACCCGGCGGCGGTTCCTGACTGCGGCCGGGGCGGCGGGGGCCGTCGCGCTCGCCGGCTGTAGCGCGGAGCAGGTCGACGACGGGGACGGGGGCGGCGGCAACGGAACCGACGACGGCGGATCGGAGAGCGGCGACGGCGGCGACGAGACGCCGACCCTGACGGTCGCCACGTACACGAACTTCATCGACGCGCCGTCGGTGAGCCCCGGCGAGTGGCTCAAAGAGGAGTTCGAGAGCCGGTACGACGCCACGCTGGAGTGGGCGACGCCCGACAACGAGGTGAACTACTACGTCGAGCGCGCCGCCTCTGGCGCGGGCATCGACGCCGACCTCTACGTCGGGCTCACGACGGAGGACCTCGTCCGCGTCGACGGGGCGCTCGACGAGGACCTCTTCGCCGAGGCGGGCGACGTCGACGGGCGCGACGCGGTCAAGGAGGGACTCCGGTTCGACCCGTTCGAGCGGGCGGTCCCGTTCGACACCGGCTACGTCAGCCTCGTGTACGACAGCACGACCACAGAGGCGCCGGAGACGTTCGACGGACTGCTCGACGACGAGCACGCGGGCGCGCTCATCGCGCAGAACCCCGGCGGCTCCGCGACCGGGCGGGCGTTCCTCCTCCACACGATCAGCCGCTTCGGCGACGGCGGGGTCGCGAGCGACGGCGACGGCGAGGCCGTCGCGGGCGGGGACGGCGACCCCGACTACGACTACCTCGACTACTGGGCGGAACTCCAAGCGAACGACGTGCGCGTGCTGGGGAGTTGGGACGACGCGTACGCGGCGTGGAGCGAGGGGGAGGCGCCGATCGTCGTCTCCTACTCCACCGATCAGGTGTTCGCGGACATGGAGGGCGCGGACCTCCAGAAGCACCAGATCCGCTTTTTGAACGACCAGGCGTACGCGAACCCGGAGGGGATGGCCCTCTTCGCCGACGCAGACGAGCCCGACCTCGCCCGCGAGTTCATGTCGTTCATGCTGGAGCCGGACGTTCAGGGGGAAATCGCCCAGCGCAACGTCGCGTTCCCGTCGACCGACGGCGCGGAGCTGCCGAGCGACTACGCCGAGCTGGCGAAGGAGCCGGCCGACCCGGTGACGTTCACCTACGACGAGCTCCAGGGCTCGGTCGACGCGTGGGTCGAGGCCTGGGAGCGGCAGTACGCCGGGAACTGATCGCGTGTCCGACGAGGGACCGAGCGCGTGACCGACCACGACGGGCGACTGTCTCGGCTCGGGAACTGGGCCGAGGCGCGCGCGCTGACGGCGCTCGCGGTCCTCACCAGCGCCGCGCTCGTCGTCGCCTTCTACTACCCGACGGCGACCGTCCTGATTGAGGCGGTCGTCGTCGACGGCGCCGTCACCCTCGGCGCCTTCGCCGAGGTGCTCACCGACCCGTTCTACTTCGGCGAGCTCGCCCGGCTGCTGTCGGGCGAGTCCCCGGTCGCGGTCGCGCGGGCGCTCCTCTCGCCGGACCGCCGGCTCGGGATCGTCGGCTTCACCGCGTACCAAGCGGTCCTCTCGACCGTCGCGAGCGTCGCCCTGGGCCTCCCGGCCGCCTACCTGCTCGCGCGCTTCGAGTTCCCCGGGCGGCGAACCCTGCGCTCGCTCACCATCGTCCCGTTCGTCCTCCCGTCGATCATGGTGGCGGTCGGGTTCGTCGCCACGTTCGGCGAGAACGGCACGTTGAACGCCGCCCTGACGACGCTCGGACTCCCGCGGGTCGAACTCATGTTCACCCTCGAAGCGGTGGTGATCGCCCACGCGTTCTACAACGCGCCGCTGGTGGCGCGCGTGACGACCGCGGCGTGGGAGTCGGTAGACGCGAGCGCGGTCGAGACCGCCCGCAGCCTCGGCGCCGGGCCGGTCCGGGCGTTCGTCGACGTGGTCGCGCCGCAGGTGTACCCCGCCGTCCTCACGGGCGCGGCGCTGACGTTCGTGTTCACCTTCGGAACCTTCCCCATCGTCCTGGCGCTCGGGGGGTTCGAGCTCGTGACCGTCGAGGTGCTCGTCTACCGGTTGGTGCGGGACCTGAGCTACGCCGAGGCCGCCGTGCTTGCGATCATCGAACTCGCGGTCTCGCTCGGCGTCCTGCTCGCGTACCTCCGGTACGAGGCCCGGCAGTCGACCGGCGCGCGCGGCGCTCGGCCGCTCCCCCGGCGCCCGCTCTCCCCGCCCGCCGCGACGCTCCGCGAGCTGTTGCCGCGGGCCGGGCTGGCCGCCTACGGGGTCGTCGCCGGGGTCGTCTTCCTCGCGCCCATCGCGTCGATGGTCCTCGCGTCGGTGACCGGCGGCGACGGCGCGCTCACGCTCGACCACTACCGATTCCTGGTCGAGCGCCAGCAGACGGGGGCGGCGTTTCAGGTGCGGCCGTGGCCCGCGATCCGGAACTCGCTCGCGTTCGCGACGGGCGCGACGATGCTCGCGCTCCCGATGGGCGTCGTCGTCGCGGTGTTGACCACGCGGCGGTACCGCGGGCGGACGCTGGTCGACGCGGCCGCGATGGCGCCGCTGGCGGTGTCGGGGATCATCGTCGGGCTCGGTCTCCTGCGGGGGCTCGTCTTCGGCGTCGAGATCGGGGGGTGGCGGATCGCCGCGAGCGGCGCGGCCGCGATCGTCGTCGCGCACGCGGTCTCGGGCTACCCGTTCGTCGTGCGCACCGTCTCGCCCGGGCTCGCCGGGCTGGACCGCTCGCTCGTCGAGTCCGCGCGGGCGCTCGGCGCCTCGCGGGCGCGGGTGATCCGGGACGTGGAGATCCCCCTCGTCTGGCCCGCGGTCGTCGCGGGCGCGGCGTTCGCGTTCGCCGTCTCGATCGGCGAGTTCACCTCGACCGTCGTGCTGGCGACCGGCGCCGACGCGTACACGATGCCCGTCGCGATCGAACGGTTCATCGGGCGGCGGCTCGGACCGGCGACCGCCATGGGCGTCGTCCTGCTCGTCGTCACCGGGGTCAGCTTCGTCGTCATCGAGCGGCTCGGGGGTGACCACCGTGGGCTCTGAACCGAAGTCGGAGTCTGCGCCCGACCCACCGGTCGCGGTCGAACTCGACGGGGTGACGAAGCGCTACGGCGAGACGGCCGCGGTCGACGACGTGCGCCTCCGGGTGCGGGAGGGCGAGTTCTTCACGCTCGTCGGTCCCTCCGGCTGCGGGAAGACGACGACGCTCCGCCTGATCGCCGGGTTCGAGGAGCCGACGAGCGGGACGGTCCGGTTCGGCGGCGAGTCGGTTGCCGGCGTGCCCCCGGAGGACCGCGACGTGGGCGTCGTCTTCCAGAGCTACGCGCTGTTCCCGCACATGACCGTCGGAGAGAACGTCGCGTACGGGCTCAACTTCGCCGACCCGCCCGACGGCGTCACGCGCGACGAGCGCGTCGCGGAGCTCCTCGAACTGGTCGACCTCCCGGACGCCGCCGACCGCGACCCGGAGAGCCTCTCGGGCGGGCAACAGCAGCGGATCGCGATGGCGCGGGCGCTCGCGCCCGGCCCCGACGTGCTCCTCCTTGACGAGCCGATGAGCGCGCTCGACGCGCGGCTCCGCGAACGGCTCCGCGCGCAGGTGAAGCGGATCCAGTCCGAACTGTCGATTACCACGATATACGTCACGCACGACCAGGAGGAGGCGCTGGCCGTCTCCGACCGCGTCGCGGTGATGAACGACGGGACGCCGGAGCAGGTGGCACCCCCGCGGACGGTGTACCGCGAGCCCGCGACGCGGTTCGTCGCGGAGTTCGTCGGCGACAATAACGTGTTCGCGGGCCGCGTCGTGGAGTCGCTCGGCGAAGGCGAACTCGCGGTCGACGTCGACGACGGCGACGAGACCCTCCGCGTCGCACCCGGGGGCGGCGGCGAGACCCTCCGCGTCGCACCCGGGGGCGGCGGCGATGCGGGGGAGGGCGCGCCCGCGACGAACTCGCCCGAAGTCGGCGACCGGATCGCGTTCTGCGTCCGTCCGGAACACCTGCGCGTCGCGAGCGCGGGCGGAGCAGGGGGCGGCGAGACCGCCGCTCCGGTCGGCGAAAACACGCTGCGCGCGACGGTCGCCAGCGCGGAGTTCCTCGGCGAGACGACGCGCGTCACGCTCGACTGGGGCGACCGCGAACTGCTCGTCCGGACCGTCGACCCCCTCGACGGCGCGGTCGCGGTCGGGTTCGACCCGAGCGACGGACACGTTATCGACGCGGAGCAGCGCTGAATCCCTCACGGTGGCGCGTGCCTGCGAGCGGCCGCCCTCGGCGGCCGCGACGGAGCGCGCGAGGTCGCCGGCGCTACGCGCCGGCTGCCAGAGAATCTTCGATTCTCGCTGGACGCGGTGAGCGCTCGGAGAGCGCGAACCGCGAGGCTGGGGAGGCGTGAGGCGCCGTGCGGTTGCGGTCGGGCGGGACTCAAAGGGGCAGCCGGCGGGGCGGGCGCACGCTCGCTGCGCGCCTCACTCGGTCGCTGTCGCTCCCTCGTTCGGTGCTTACGTCGCCTGCGCCCGCCTCGCCGGTGGGGCTTTGGGAGTGTTCGCCATCGATCTGCTGACAGCCGTTTATAAACGAGCGGCTGGTGATTGAGCGGCGTTCACCGCAGAGCAGTCAATCGCGGTTCTCCAAGCAACGACGATACATAATTATCGAGGCGACACGACTTACCCCGCGGGCCCAGTAAGGCATGTATATGGCCTCCGAGGCGTGCGACGTCTGCGAGCGGTCCGTGCGGATCGCCGGCGGGATCGGCGACCTGTGGAACTTCGCGTTCGAGTCGACGCAGGGGCTGACGCTCGAACTCACCGACGGCTCGGAGTTCTTCCTCTGTTTCGACTGTATGGAGCGGCTCCCCGACGACCACGAGCCGACCGCCGAGGACGTCGCCGCCCTCCGGGAGCGCACCGACCCGGTCGAGGACGACGACAACCACTTCTGGCACTGGGGCTGACGGGGATCGTTCGGACGCCACCCGCTATGTAACATAAATTCGCCGCGTCAGTCTGCCTTCGACTCGTCGCCCGCGCTCGACCCCTGGTCCGCGCCCTCGTCGATCTCGGGCGTCGACGGCTCCGGTCCGACGCCAACCTCCGCTGGCGTCTCCGTCGCGTCCGTCACGTCGTTCGACCGCGCGCCGCTCCCGAACAGCCGGCCGAGGATGCCGCGCTCGCTGCGCGGCTCCGCGAGCAGGACGGAACACTCCACCTCGTTGAGCACGTCCAACACGAGCGACCCGCTGACCAGCCGCGAGAGCAGTCCCTTCTGGGTCGCGCCGATGATGAGCATCGTCGCGTCGCGGGCGGCGCGCTCGATGCTGTTCTCGACGTCGCCGCTTTCGATCCGGAGCGTGGCGTTGGAGAGGTCGTGCGCGTCGGCCCACTCGGTGAGGAACGCGCGGCCCGCCTCCTCGTCGTCCTCGGCGACGTGGAGCAGCGTGACCTCGCCGTCGAACTCGGTCTGGAGCATCTTCGCGACGGCGCCGGAGAGGTCCGAGGCCGGACCGCCCGCGGTCGGCACGAGGATGCGCGAGGCGTCGAACCCGCGGTCGCGGAACACGAGGAAGTCCGAGGGGAGCGAGTACGCCAGCTCGTCGACTGCGGACTCGGCGCGCCCGGGCGCCCCGTGAGAGTCCTCGCCCCAGCCCATCACGGTCATGTCGGCACCGTAGGTGCGCGCGGCGTCGAACACCTCCTCGAACACGCGGTGCGACAGGACGACGTGGGTCTCCACGTCGACGCCGAACGTCTCCGCGTCCTCGCGGGCCTGATCGAGGAGACCGTGCGCCGCCTCGTGGGCGCCGCGGTCCCGGGCCGCCTCCAGCGACGTCTGGTCGGGGACGTTCGCGATGTTGACCGCGACGACGGTGCCGTTCCGCTGCTTTGCGATGGCCGAGGCGAGCGTGATCAGGTGTTCCTCGGTCGCGGGGTTCGCGAGCGGCACCATCACCCTGTAGTCGTCGCCGCTCGGCTGGACCGAGGTCGCCGCCGAGACGGCCTGCTCGGGCAGGTCCTCGGAGCGGTCGAGGATCCACGAGCCGAGCACGCCACGCGCTTCCACCTTCCCGCGGGCGTACAGCAGGTACCAGAGCAGCGCGAAGACGACGAGCCCGGCGGACAGCAGAATGATCGTCGGGTCGATGTAGATTATCAGCGCGAACGACGATATCGTACCGATGATCGGAACGAGCGGGTAGAACGGGACCTCGAAGTCGGGATCGTACCCCTCGACCTCCGACTCGCGCATTACGATGAGCGCGAGATTGAGCAGCCCGTAGACGACGAGG
The DNA here is from genome assembly GCF_005435025.1 of Halorubrum sp. CGM4_25_10-8A. NCBI lineage: Archaea > Methanobacteriati > Methanobacteriota > Halobacteria > Halobacteriales > Haloferacaceae > Halorubrum > Halorubrum sp. CGM4_25_10-8A. Next base: position 263,457 of record NZ_SGTX01000004.1, read on the forward strand.
TGGAGGACGGAGCCCATCGTCGACAGCGACTCGACGCTCCCGGCGACGAGGAAGACGAGGATGAGCGCGCCGGTGAGCGCGATCGACTTGTAGGGCGTTCCGAACCGCTCGTGGATCTCGTTGAGCGACGGCGTGACGATCTTCTCGCGGCCCATCGCGAAGTTGATCCGCGACGAGGAGAGGATCGACGCGTTCGCGGACGAGGCGGTCGCGAGGAGCCCGCCGATCAGGAGCATGCTGGCGCCGAGCGCGCCCAGCGAGAAGCCGAACACCTCGTACTGCCCGAAGAGGAGTCTGGCGGCGTCGACGACCGCGGTCTCGTTGTTCGCGACGAGTTCGTTCGGCACCGCCGCGAGGAGGACGAGGAGGAACAGCGCGTAGACGACCGTCACGATGACGACCGAGCCGAGCACCGCGAGCGGGAGGTTGCGGCCGGGATTCTTGATCTCCTCGGCGACCGAGGTGATCTGGACGAAGCCGAGGTACGAGACGAAGATGATCCCCGTCACCGGCAGCACCTGACTCGTCGTTCCCGGCGGGGCGAGCGGCCGGAGCGATTCCATGTCGGCGTTCAGGATGCCGACGACGGTGAAGACGGCGAGGATCCCGAGGAGCGAGAGGACGATGACGATCTGGAGTCCGCCGGTCTCCTTCGCGCCGAAGTAGTTGACCGCGATGAAGAGGAGCGCGCCCGCGAGCCCGATCACCTGCGCCGCCTCCAGCGTCACGAAGCCGATCCCGACCGGACCGAGGCCGATGAGGGCGTTGACGTACTCGCCGAAGCCGTACATGTAGAAGGCGGACGCGAACGCGAGCCCGAGCCAGTTCGCCCACCCCGCGACGGAGCCGAACATCGGCCCGAGCGCGCGGTTAACGTAAAAGTACGCCCCACCGGACTTCGGCATCGCGGTGCCCAGCTCGGAGGCCGAAAGCGCCGTGAACAGGGCGATCACGCCGCCGAGGACAAAGGTGAACGCCGCGAGCGGCCCGGCGCGGGCGACCGCGGTGCCGGGCAGGACGAAGATCCCGGCGCCGATCATCGTCCCGATCCCGATGGTGAGCGCCGCGAGCGGGCCGAGGTCCTTCGCGAGCTCCTCGTCGCCGCTCACGGCGGGCCACCCCGGGCGGTTGCGACTCTCGGTGTGTGTATCATACCATGATTCTCTGCTCTGTGCCTATAAAGACGGTTGATCCGCGCAACTCCACCGCGGTGCCGCCTCGGCCCGCCGCCGGTCGCGCCCGGCGCCGGCGTTCCCGGTTTTTGAACGTAACACAAGGAACATACCCGCACGCGTCCCGGTACGAACTAACAGGTGGATCCCGTGACGAAGAAACGCGAATACCGCGACGACTACGACGAGAAGACGCTGTACATCCCCGGCCCGACGGAGGTCCGCGACGACGTCATCGAGGCGATGGCCGAGCCGATGTTCGGGCACCGGATGGACCGGATGACCGACCTGTACACCACTATCGTCGAGGACACGAAGGAGTTCCTCGGCACCGACCACGAGGTCGTGATTCTCACCGGCTCCGGCACGGAGTTCTGGGAGGCGACGACGCTCAACCTCGTCGACGAGCACGTCCTCGTCCCGACTTGCGGCGCGTTCAGCGAGCGCTACGCCAACGTCGCCGAGCGGCTCGGCAAGGACGTCGACCGGCTAGAGTACGAGTGGGGCGAGGCGGTCAAACCCGCGGACGTGCGCGAGGCGATCGAGTCCGCGGACGCGAAGTACGACATGGTCGCGGGCGTGATGAACGAGTCGTCCACCGGCGTGCGGAACCCGGTCGAGGAGATCGGCGACGTGATCGCCGAGTACCCGGACACGTACTTCGCGGTCGACGCCGTCTCGTCGCTCGGCGGCGACTACGTCGACATCGACGAACACGGCATCGACGTGATCTTCGCGTCCACTCAGAAGGCGTTCGCGATGCCGCCGGGGCTCGCGGTCTGCGTCGTGAGCGACGACGCCTACGACCGCGAGGTCGAGAAGGGCGACTCCTCGTGGTACGGCGGCTTCCGCCGGACGATCGACTACTACGACCGGAAGGGACAGACCCACTCGACGCCCGCCATTCCGATCATGCTGGCGTATCGCAAGCAGATGAAACGCATGCTGGAGGAGGGCCACCGCGCCCGCGACGAGCGCCACCGCGAGATGACGGAGTACGTCCACGACTGGGCCGACGAACACTTCGCGATGTTCCCCGAGGCGGGGTACGAGTCGCAGACGGTCGCCTGCATCGAGAACACGCAGGGGATCGACGTGGCCGCGACGATCGAGGAAGTGAGCGAGGAGTACGACATGGCGTTCTCGAACGGCTACGGCGACCTCGGCGAGGAGACGTTCCGAATCGGCCACATGGGCGAGCACACCGTCGAGAGCGTGAAGGAACTCACCGACGCCATCGAGGACGTCGCCGGGCTCTGATCGGGTTTCGCCACCCGGTCCGGCCCGTCTTCCGAGTCGATCCGTCTCCCGATCCTCAGTCTCCCTCGCGGTCGGCGACGAGTTCGATCCGGTAGATCCGCCCGCCGCTCTCGGTGCGGTCGGCGTCGACGACGACGAAGGCGTGGTCGCCCACGTCGACGATGTCCCCCGTGTCGAGCGGCTCCGTCGGTCCGTCGTCCGGTTCGTCGCCCGGGGCCGCGCCTCCGCCGACGGCGTCCGCGCCGACGCCGAGCGCGGCCTCCCCGCGGTCGATCGCGCGCCGCCAGAAGGCGTCGGACGGCGGCCGCGGCCCCACCCGCGACGCCAGTTCGCTCCGCGTGAGTCGTCTCATCGGATTCGCCTCGTCGCCCGCGCCCTTAGCCGGTTCGGATCCCGGCGAGACGCGGGCGGCGGTGCGCCGCTACAGCCAGAGCAACTGCGCGTGCCGCGTCTCCTCGAACTCTAAGACGGTCTCCTCGTCGACGAGCCCCGCGTCGACGGCGACGCCGACCGCCTCGGTGCCGACGATGTTCGCGACCTGTGCGCGCTGAAGTCCCGCGACGACCTCCTCGGCGGTCGCCTCGACGGCGTCGTCGCCGCCGTAGAACTCCTCGCTCACGGTGATCGTCGCGCGGCCGTTGTCGTACGTCTCGCCGAGGCAGTCCGGATCACAGACGGAGACGAGCCGTCCCTCGGCGGTCTCGCGCTCGCGGAGGAGCATTCAGAAGCCCTCTGGCCCCTCGCCCTGAAGCTCTCGCTCCGGGCCCTCGGGGTCGCCGCCCCGCCCGCCGCCGGCCTGCCCGCCCTGACGGCCCTGTCCGCCGGGAGCGCCGCGACCGCCCTGACGACCCTGCCCGCCGGGTCCGGGGGCCTGCCCAGTCTGCTCTTCGACCATCTGCTCTTCGGCCTCGCGACGGAGCTCCTCGGCGCGGTCGGCGACCTCCTCGGCCTGCTCGTGCTCGCCGGCCTCCTCGAGGGCGCGCGCCTTCTCTTCGAGGACCCCCGCGTCGCGGTAGCCGAGGCGGATCGCGTTGTCGAAGCACTTGACCGCGTCCTCGGCGAGCCCGCGCTCGACCAGCAGGAACCCGCGGTTGTACCACGCTTCCGCGAAGCGCGGGTCGGTCTCGACGGCGCGCTCGGCGTGTTCGAGCGCCTGCTCGCTCCGGCCGGACTCCCAGAGCGAGTACGCGAGGTTCGTCTCGGCGGTCGCGGCGTGTTCGGACTCCTCGTCGATCCGGAGCGCCTCCTGATACGCGCCGATCGCCTGGTCGAACTCCTCCAACTGAGCGTGGGCGGCGCCCTTGTTCACCCACGCCTCCTGCGCTTCCAGCGAGTCCTCCTCGGCGAAGTTGGCGGCGCGTTCGAACGTCTCCGTCGCCTCTTCGAACCGGTTGATCCCCATGTACGAGAGGCCCACGTCGATCAGCTGCTCGACGTCGACGTCCTCGCTGCCGATGTTCCGGCGGTCCAGCTCCTCGGTCAGCACCCGGGAGTCGACCGGGTCGACGCGGCTCGGGTCCTCGCCGAGCTCCGGCGGGTCGAGCGTGAACGCGTCGTAGTCGGCGTCGACGCCCTGCCCCGAGGAGAACTCGTGGCCGTCGTCGTCGCGTTCGTCGGTCATATGGCCAGAGTTGGCGGTCACGACCGGTAAGGGTTGCGTCGCGCCGGGGTCTTCGGGTCGGAGTCGCACGGGTGGGTACCTTTTATCGGTTCGGCGCGTGTCTCCGGCCGCATGCCCTCCGAATCCGTGCTCTCCACGCGGCTCCGGTTCGGCGTCGCGGTCCTCCTCGTCGCCGTCGGCGCCGCCGCAAGCCTCGCAGTCGCACCGGACCTCCCGCAGCGAATGGTAACGCGGTGGAACGCCGCCGGCGAGCCGACCGAGACGCTCTCGCGGACGGCCGGGATGTGGCTCGTGCCGGGGCTCGCGGCCGGACTGATCGGCCTGTTCGCCGTGCTCCCGCGGATCGATCCCCTGTGGGAGAACGTCGCGGCGTTCCGGGTCCACTACGACCGGTTCGTCGTCGTCCTCACGGCGTTCCTCGTCGCCCTCCACCTCGCCGTGCTCGCCGTCAACCTCGGCTACGCGGTCGACGTGACGACGGTCGCGGCCGCCGGCGGCGCCGCGCTGTTCTACTACCTCGGGACCCTGCTCCCGCACGTCGAGCCGAACTGGTTCCTCGGGATCCGGACGCCGTGGACGCTCAGCGACGACGCCGTCTGGGACCGCACCCACGCGCTCGGTGCTCGGCTGTTCAAGCTCTCGGCCGCGATCGCCGCCGTCGGTCTCTTCGCCGGCGAGTACGCCGTGTACTTCCTCGTCGGCCCGGCGCTCGCGACCGCCGCGGTCACCGTGGCGTACTCGTACCTCCTGTACGCGAGGGGAACGGACGAGGGTGACGACGGGGCGGCCCGGGCCCCGAAGTAGCGTCGAGCGCCGACGACCGGTCCGGACCGCGAAGCGCATCGACCCCCGGCGATCCGGCGCGTCCGGCGTTCGAGCGAGTTCCGCCCCGGTGCCCGGCGTTTATATTCGCGGCCCCGAAGGTGTGTGTATGACCGAGGAGTCACGCGCTGACCGACGGTCCCCCGTCGGCGAACCGGTGGTCCGGTCGGACCCGTCGGTGACCGGCGACCGGGCCGCGGACGCGGTGGGGTTCGACCCGAACGACCCCGACAGCGTCGCCGAGGCCGCGAGGACCGTGGGCCGCTTCGCGGCCGGCGACGTCGGCGACGACGACAACGTCCTGATGCTGCGCGGCGCCGCCGCCTGCGCGGCGCTCGTCCGCGGTGTCGGGTCGTACAAGGAAGCCGCCGAACGTGCCGGAGACGACGTGAGCGTCGCGTTTATCCGGAAGTGGGCGCGGGTCCACGACCTCCCGCAGGCGATCCGGCGGCAGGTCGCCAACGGGCGAATCGCCCCCAGCGCGGCGAAACACGTCGCGCGGCTCGGCGGGCGGGACCGCTACCTGCTCGCGTGGGCGACGATCGACGGCGACCTCACCGTGCGGGAGGTCCGCGCGATCGCGTCCGCGGTCAACGACGGCGCGGAGGTCGAGGCCGCCGTCAGCGAGGCCGGGGTCGAACTCGGTCGGCTTCAGGTCCGGCTCCCGGCGGAGACGTACGTCGAGCTGCGCCGACGGGCGTCGATGGAGAGCGTCGATCCGGGGTCGATCGTCGCCGACGCGGTCGACGAGTACCTCGACGGCGACCGGTAGGAACTGCCCGTCACCGGACGACTACGCCGCGTAGTCGCGCGCGAACCGTCCTGCGGCGGCGGCGATCGCGTCGCGTGCCCGGACGACCTCCTCCCACGCAATCGTCTCGTCGGGGTAGTGCGCCTCGTCGATGGTACCGGGCCCGAACAGCACCGCGGGGATCCCGGCCGCGACGAAGTGTCGCGAGTCGGCGCCGTACGTCGCGCCCCGCGGCTCGACGTCCGGGAGCCCCGTCGCGACGAGGCCGGCACGGACCGCCTCGACGACCGGTTCGTCGACGGCGACCTCGGCCGGCTCGAACTGGACGGAGAACCGCTCGAACCGCGGCGGGTGATCGCGCAGCCAAGGGTCGGCGTCGACGACATCGTCCAGGCGCTCGCGGAACGCCGCCTCCACCTCCGCGACGGTCTCCCCGGGCGCGACGCCGATCCGGAACTCCGCTTCGAGCGTCGCCGGGACCGTCGACGCCCACGAGCCCGCCTCGACCCGGCCGCAGACGACCGGCCACGGAACAGCGAACGACCCGTACAGCGGGTGCGAGACCGACTCGCCGCGCTCGGTCTCCAAGTCCGCGAACGCCTCCCGCACGGCCTCGAAGCGCGGGAGCACGTCCTCGCCGCGCCACCGGGTGGCCGCGTGGGCGCTCCGGCCGTCGATCTCGATCCGGGCCATGAGCGACCCCTCGCAGGCGACGACGGGACGTAGCTCGGTCGGCTCGGCGACGATCGCCGCGTCGCGCTCGAAGGGGTACGGGTTCGCGAGCGCGGCGGTCGCGGCGCCGTACCCGCCGTCCTCCTCGCCGGCGACGGCCTCGACGACGAGTCGGAGCCCGGACGGCGGCAGGTCGACTGCGCCGTCGGCGACCCCGTCGCGGACATCGACGGCGGCGCCGACGCAGGCCGCGAGCCCGCACTTCATGTCGGCCGCGCCGCGGGCCGTGAGGGTGTCGCCGCCCTCGTCGGCGACGGCCGGGTCCGCGTTTCGCTCCGACGTGTCGCGCCAGACCGGCTCGAAGGGGTCGCTCGACCACTCCGCCGCCTCCGCGGGCACGACGTCGAGGTGGCCGTTCAGGACCAGCGTGGGGACCGGGTCGGCGGCGGCGGACTCGGGGGCCGCGTCGTCGCCGTCGCTCGCGCCACCGTCGTCGCCCGCGCCGCCCAGTTCGAGCACGCCGGCGACGCTGCGCCGCCCGTCGACGGCCGCTGCGTCGAGGTCGTCCGGGAAGGAAGGGTGGTCCGCGAGGACGGCGGGGTCGGCGTCCCAGGCGTACGTCTCGAAGCCGAGGTCGGCGAGCCGCTCGGCGACGAACGCGGCCGCGGCCGCCTCCTCGCCGGCGGTCGACCGGTGGCGACAGAGCTCGGCGGCGAACGCGCGCATGTCGAATGGCATGCTCCCGGCGACGGCTGGGGGTCGGAAACCGTTTCGGGTGGCGACGCCGACGCCTTCCGCGGTTCTAAACGTTTATCCGTCGGCTGCCCCTACAGCGATTTGTCTGGGCCGGTAGCTCAGTTAGGGAGAGCGTCCGGCTTTTAACCGGACGGTCGGGGGTTCGAATCCCTCCCGGCCCGTATCCTCGCGGCGAGCAACTCCGCCAGCCGCGAGGCCGTCGAGAAGGGAAAGGTTCGAAACCGCCGAGCGTGGCGCTACCGCGGAACCGACGCGGCGGTCCTCGGAGGATCGGGGACGGGTTACAGTCTCACCGTCTCGGCGTCGCACGGTGGGGGCTGGCGGTCGTCCAAAGGGAGAAATCGTGTGCTCTGTCGGCGTGTATCGCGCGGCCGCGGGAGATCAGTAGCCGAGCTGCTCACGCACGAGAACGACCGTCGTCCGGCCCTCCTCGGTCTCGCGCCGGTAGACGAGCTGTTTCGCGATCGCGGACTCGGCGCCGTACGCCTCCTGCGCGCGCTCGTTCTCCAGCGGGTACGCGACCGACTCCAGCCGATCGAAGGCGTCCGAGAGCGTCGGGACGATCTTGTTGATCCCGGTGACGATGACGACGTTGCCAGCGGCGAACGGGTACGCGCCGATCCGGCTGCCGGAGAGGTCGGCGGCGACGAGCTCGCCGGTCTGTGCGACCGCGTTGATCCCACCGAGGAAGTAGTCGGCCGTCTGCGAATCGCGCCGCGCGGCCTGTCGCTCCGCGTCGTCGTCGATGCTCCAGATCTGGTCCGGGAGGCTCTCCCACTCGTGGTCGCCCTCGCTCAGGAACTCGTCGAACCCGATCTCTTCGAGCGTCGTCGAGTGCCCGTTCATCACCGAGGCCTCGTCTGGTATCTGGGCGGTAACAGTCTCCAGCGCCTCGTCGGCGTCGTCGACGACGAGCACGTCGAAGCCGCGCTCCGCTAAGTTCGCGACCGTCTCCTCGACGGTCTCGTCGTCTGGGAGCTCGTCCAGTTCGGCGTTGATCTCGGTGTCGTCGGCGTAGTCGGCTTTCTGCTGTGGCATCGTAAACGTGAGAACCTCGTCGGGAGAACGAACGGGCGGGAGTCACTTAATCGCTCGCTGACACCGCCGTCCAGTGGTTACGCGGGTGTTACCGTCGTGTCGCGCGGATCGAATGTGGGTGTCGCTAGCGCGGACCGAATGTGGGTGTCGCTAGCGCGGATCGTAACTGACGGGGAGCGAGACGGTCGCGTCGCTGGAGCGTCGGCGTCGATAAAAATCGCGTGTCGTCGTGGCCCGAAGGGGCGCGCGACGGTCGATCGGTGAAGCGGTCCAGCGGAACAGCTGCGGTCGGGGTGGGGGGTGAAGGCGTTAGCCGAACTTCACATCGCGCCGCCCATGCCGCCCATGCCGCCCATGCCGCCGCCCATGCCGCCGGGCGCGCCGCCGGGGCCGCCCTCGTCGCCGCCGTCGTCGGTGCCGCCGCCCTTGAGGTCGCCGGCCGCGATGACGTCGTCGATGCGGAGGATCATGACGGCCGCCTCGGTGGCGGACTCGATGGCCTGGGTCTTGACGCGGAGCGGCTCCACGACGCCCTCGGCCTCCATGTCGATCACGTCGCCCGTGTAGGCGTCGAGACCGGCGCCGAACTCGCCGCCGTCGTGGCGGGAGCGGAGGTCGACCAGCGAGTCGATGGGGTCGAGACCCGCGTTCTCGGCGAGGGTGCGCGGGACGACTTCCAGCGCGTCGGCGAACGCCTCGACGGCGAGCTGCTCGCGGCCGCCGACAGAGTCGGCGAAGTCGCGGAGCTGCAGCGCGAGCTCGGCCTCGGGGGCGCCGCCGCCGGGCAGCACCTGCCCGTCGAGCAGCGTCGTGCGGACGACGCCGAGCGAGTCATCGATGGCGCGCTCGACCTCGTCGACGACGTGCTCGGTGCCGCCGCGGAGGATGAGGGTGACGGACTTCGCCTCTTCGACGTCCTCGACGAAGATGCGCTCGTCGCCGCCGATGTCCTTCTGGGCGACGGAGCCGGCGAAGCCGAGGTCGTCCGACTCGATGTCGTCGAGGTTGGAGACGACGCGGCCGCCGGTCGCGCGGGCGAGGCGGTTCAGGTCGTCGGACTTCGCGCGGCGGACGGCGAGGATACCCTCCTGCGCGAGGTAGTGCTGGGCCATGTCGTCGATGCCGTCGCCGACGAAGACGACGTCGGCGCCGATGTCGACGAGGTGGTCGACCATCTCGCGGAGCTGCTCCTCTTCCTGGTCGAGGAACTGCTGGAGCTGGTCGGGGTCCGTGACGTTGACCTCGGCGTCGATCTCCGTCTCCTTCACCTCGATGGCGCCGTCGAACAGCGCCACGTCGGCGTCCTCGACCGCGAAGGGCATGTTCTCGTCGACGCGCTCCTTGTCGACGATGACGCCCTCGACGAGCTCAGACTCGTCGATGGAGCTGCCGACGACCTTCTCGACGGAGACGTTCTCCGTGTCGATGCCGTCGTCGTCCTGGACCGCGAGGACGGCGTCGACGACGAGCTCGGCGAGGAGGTCCTTGGAGTTCTCCGCGCCCTTGCCCGTCATCGCCGTCTCGGCGATCTCGACGAGTGTGTCGCGGTCGTCCGCGGAGACGTCGATGGCCTCCTCGTCGAGGATCTCCTTGGCCTTCTCGGCGGCCTGACGGTACCCCTGCGCGAGGGTCGTCGCGTGGATGTCCTGGTCGAGGAGCTCCTCGGCCTGATCGAGGAGCTCACCGGCGACCACGACCGCGGAGGTGGTGCCGTCGCCGACCTCCTCCTCCTGCGTCTCGGAGACCTCGACGATCATGTTGGCCGCCGGGTGGTCGATGTCCATCTCTTTCAGGATGGTGACGCCGTCGTTCGTGACGACGACGGACCCGCCGGAGTCGACGAGCATCTTGTCCATCCCTTTCGGGCCGAGCGTGGTGCGGACGGACTCCGCGACCGCCTTGCCGGCCGTGATGTTCATGTTCTGCGCGTCCTTTCCGGATGTTCGCTGCGATTCCTCGGAAAGTACGATCATGGGCTGATTGCCCATCCGCTGGCGCTGTGACATTACGACCATTGATTGTTTGTGATTCTATATAAACCCTTTGTTCAGGTCGTGCGAAATCGCAACACGGTGGGGGAGTATCGGCCAGTATGCGGTGAGTTCACACGACCCTTTATATAGTACGCTAACTCGACCGTTGAGGCCGAGGTTGAGCGGCGCCAAACTACGGCGGCGCGTGCCTGCGAGGCCGCTCTACGGCCGGATAGCACGCGCGAGGTCGGCGACGCAACGCGTCGGCTGCCAGATGGACCGGAGGTCCTTCGCCGGAGTCGGCCGACTGAAGGAAGGCCGACGAGGCTGGGGCTTTGGCGGAGATCAGCGTATCCCGGTAGAGGTCGTCGTTAGTCGAAAAGCGACCGCGGCCGCAACGGGAAAAAGATATTCTCTGTTATTGCGGCGCGTTGAAGCTCACGTCGTCGTCGAGCTCGTTCGACATGCGCTCCAAGTACGAGTACACCGCGCCGTGCGGAGCCCCGTCGAGCAGCATTCCGACAGCGCGCCGCACCACCTCCAGCTCCTCGGGCTGCCCCACCGCGCCCACGGTCGACCCGTAGACGACGACGTTCGCGCCCGACAGCTCCTCGATGAGCTCCCGAGTCCGGCCGTTCTCGCCGATTATCCGGCCCTTCTTACGCTGGAGGTCGTTGTCGTTGCGAGTGTGTTCGGAGAGGTCGACCAGGTCGAGCGTCCGGAGGTCGTGGTCGAGGATCGACAGCGCGGTCTCCGGCTTGAAGCCGCGGCCGATCGCCTTGATCACGTCCGGGGCCACCATCGCCGCCACGGGGTCGTCGCGCTCCTCGATGGCGACGCTGCCGGACTCGGAGTCGATGTCGAGCCGCACGTTCGCCCGCTCTTCGATCTCTCGCATCGTCTCGCCGCCGGCGCCGATGACGACGCCGATCCGGTCCTGCGGAACCGTCACGTGTTGCATATCACGGAGTACCCGGCGGAGCCTTTTAAGAGTGTTCCGCGGCGGGCGCCGTGTGGCCGCGTGACGGTGGTCTCCGGCCGGTTGTCCGTCCGAAGGCGTGTCACACCGGAATGAGGTTTTTCTGTCGACTCCGCGAGCGACGCGTATGGAGATCAGACCGCCGGCGTCGGACGCGGACTCCGGGGGACTGATCCGCGTACAGGGGTTGTCCGAGGAAACCTATCCGACCGCGACCTACGCCCGCGAGGTCTGAGCCTCGACGCCGCGACGGAAGCGCCCCGAATTACGCCTCGTCGGAGGCTCCGGTCGACTTCCCGTCTGCCTCCGCGTTCGACTCCGTCTTCCCGCCCGACGCCGGCTCCCCGGTCGGGTCGGCCTCGGGCTCCGTCACGTACGCGCGGAGGTCGTCAGGGTCGACGTCGAGCCCCTGCCGGGTGAAAAACGTCGCCACGTTCTCGCAGTCGCGGGCGAGGAACTCCCCGGCGTTGGGGTGGTGAACCGTCACGGCCTGCCCTAGGTCGATGATCACCAGCTCGCCGTCGTGGATGATCATGTTGTACTCCGAGAGGTCGCCGTGGATCAGGCCGGCACCGTACAGCCGGCGCATGTACTCGCGGACGACCTCGTAGGCGGTCTCCGGGTTCTCCACGTCGACCTCGCTCAGCCGCCTTGCGCGCTCCGCGGCGTGGCCGACGAGCTCCATCACGAGGACGTTCCGCTGGACCGCGATCGGTTCCGGGACCCGGACGCCGGCCTTTTGCGCGCGCGAGAGGTTCGCGAACTCCTTGCGCGTCCACGCCAGCACGACCGCCTTCTTGTCGCTCGCGATGCCCTCGAAGCGCGGGTCGCCCTCCAGGTAGTCGCGCATTTGCCGGAAGTTCGAGGAGTTGATCCGGTACACCTTCACCGCGACCTCGCGCTCGGGCGTGACGCCCTCGGGGCCGCCGCCGGCCGCCTCCGACCCCGGCTCCGGCCGCTCGCCCGCCTGCCCGCCGAGCGCCTCGAAGACGCTCGCCTCCTTCCCCGTCGACACCGGCCCGCCGAAGGCGTCGACGTAGCCGTCCTGGACCAGCTTGTACACCGCCGCCAGCGTGGCGTCGTCGAACACCGACTCCTGGAGCTTGAACTGCTCGGTGTCTTTGATCCGCTTGCGGAACTCGTCGAACTCGCGGTCCTGCCGCCGGGCGATCCGGTCGGCCTCGGTGTCGGAGACGTCGAGTTTCTCCCACTCGTCGCCGGGCTGGTCCGCCGGTTCGAGCAGGCCGAAGTCCTCGCTCATTCGTCCCGGGGTTCGACGCGGCGAGGGATAAGCGAGGGGGTCCGCGGGCCGTCGAGGCGACCCGGGAAGGCGGCCGCGCCGACCGTCACAGCACGTCGAGCGCGTCCGCGACCGGCATGTGCCCGTCGCGGACGGCCTCTAAGATCGTCCGCCGCTCCTCGGTCTCCGGGTCGGTCGCGTCGCCGTCGTCGCCGTCGTCGCCGACTTCCGCGAGCGTCACCTTCTCGGTCTCGCCGACGAACTCGGGGAAGTCGGTGCCGTCGGCCAGCGCTTTCTCCTTTTTCACCCGGTACGAGCCGGCGTCGGTGGTGTAGAGGTCGCCGGGGTGGAAGAAGTACCAGTCCTCGCGGTCGAACCGCACCGCGATCCGCGCCTTCGCACCGAAGTTCCGCGCGAAGAACAACAGCGCTTCTACCTCCTCGCCGGTGAGGTAGATCGGGTCGCCCGCGCTCGACTTCGCCTCGATGGCGTAGAACGTCTCGCCGTCGCCCGCGAGCACGTCGGGGAGCTCGCGCTCGGTCGCGGAGCCGCTGGCCGGCGCGCGCATCACGGCGAAGCCCGCCTCGTCCAAGGCGTTCACCAGTTCGCGCTCGCGGCGGTCCCCCTTCCGGTTAGCGGACACGGTCGTCGTCACCCGGTTCGGTCATGGGCGACGTAGACGCGAGCCGGGCAAAAGCCCGGCGGGTCGCGGAGCGTCGACGGCGGGGTCGTAGGGTGTCGACGGCGGGGTCGCGAGACGCCGGTGACGAACTCGCAGACGCGATCGACTTCACCCGCGCAGCCGCCACCACAGCGACCGGAGCTTGTACCCGAGCGAGTCCCGCTCGTACCCGTTCCAGCCGCTCATCCCGCCGGAGAGCGTCGACGCCTCGTAGCCCGCCTCGTCGAGGACGCGGGTCGCGCGCTTGGCGACGATCCCCATCTTACAGACGGTGACGACCTCGCTGTCGTCGGGAATCTCGTCGAGCCGGCGGCGGAGCGCGGCGTCGTCGCCGCTCCGGAGGTCGTCGTACACGGGCACGTTCCGGCTCCCGTCGATCGCGCCGCTCCCGTAGTCCGACTCGGGGCGGATGTCCAGCAGGAACGGCTCGTCGTCCGTGCCGAGGCGCTCGTCCAGCTCGTCCGGGCGGATACGGCTCATCGGGGGACGATCGGTCTCGCGGGGCAAATCCCTGCCGGCTGCGGCGCGTCGAGCGCGGCGACCGCGGGGCCGCGACCGGTCTCACTCCCGCAGCCGCTCCGAGTGTTCGACGACGACCCGTCCGAGCCGCTCGGTGCGCCGGCGGAGGTCGTCGTCGGTGATCCGCGGACCGTCGTCCGGGGCGTCCGCGTCTCCCGGTCCGCCCGTCTCGACCTTCGAGGAGGCGCCCCGGATCCCGACCTCGTGGGGGACCGTCCACGCGTGGACGTTCCGGAACGTCGAGCGGAGGTGTTCGAGCGTCCCGCCGTAGGAGCCGCCGCCGGCGGTCGCGAGCAGGCCGACGGCGGTGTCTGCGTACTCGTCGGAGCCGCAGAAGTCGTGGAAGTTCTTGAACGTCGACGAGTAGGATCCGCGGTAGACGGGCGTGCCGGCGAGGACGCCGTCGGCCTCGCGGACGCGGCGCTTCAGCGCCTCGCTGTCGCCTTGGGCGTCCTCTTCGGGGTGGTACAGCGGGAGGTCGACCGCGGCCAGGTCGATCAGGTCCGTCTCGGCGCCGGCGTCGGCCGCGGCGTCGAGCGCGACGCGGAGGGCGGCCCGCGTGGTGCTGGCCGCGCTCCGGCTGCCGGAGACGGCGACGATTCGGGTCATACCTCGAGTTCGAGACCAGATACTAAAAACGGAGGCGATCGACGGGGAGCGGACCCGAAACTCCGACCGTTAGTGCCTTGGAACTAATTGGCAAGGTCGATTCGCGCCGTTATAACTCCGGCCCCTCGATTGTAAGTAGCCGGTAGCAGATCGGCGGCGGCCACCTCCGAAGTCCCGGCCTCGCGGCGCCCCGGTGAGTCCCCCTCTGCCCAGCACAGCACCTCACGCCTCCCCAGCCTCGTCGGACCGGCGCAGTATGATTAAGATAACATTCGAAAGTCAAGGAACTGTTCACACCACTTCTTTGCGAAGCTGACGCGTTTCGTTATTTTCTCAAAAGTTTCCTGAACGAGGTCTTTGAATTCCGCTTCGCTCTCAACGACGATTGGTGCCATCGTCCATTTGAGATACTTCCAGACTTGCTCGATTGGGTTGAGGTGCGGTGAGCCTGATGGAATGAAAATCAGGTCAATCCCGAGTTGATGCGCACGCTTGCGCGTGTGTTTACATCTATGTGAACCGTGCTTATCCAAGACGAGCAGAATCCGCTTGCCCGGATTCTGCTCGCGGATCTTCTCTAATACCC